>CAZKBY010000011.1:0-24483 GCA_964550915.1 uncultured Eubacteriales bacterium
GCCTTATGCTGTTACGAAAAACACACTTGACCTTGCTGAATTAGCCGGTTTAGAAATGGATGAATGGGGATTTTTTAGCAAAAAATCAAATAATTCTCATCCCATTTATACATCAAAAGAAGGGATATTCGTCTGCGGAAGCGCACAAGAGCCAAAGGGAATAGATGAGGCCATTATCCAGGCATGTTCCGCAGTATCGCACGCCGCTGCATTGTTGGCTTCTTCCCGGGGTAAGGAAGTGGCCGCTCCGCCGGAAAAAGATATCTTGCCCGTAAAGCCGGAAGATGAACCGGAAATTCTCACCGTGATATGCCGCTGCGGTACAAACATAGCGGGGTTTCTTGATATCGATGAACTGGTGAACTATACAGCGTCCCTCCCTCACGTCAAACACGTGGAATTGACTCCTTTAGGGTGTGACGGGGTGAAAATCAGGGAACTCTTAAAAACAAAAAAATTCAACCGGCTCGTTATGGGCGCGTGCTCGCCCAAAACCCATGAAGACCTTTTCTTTCTTCATACAGAAATGGGAGGGCTTAATCGTTATCTCATGGAAATCGTGAACTTGCGCAACCATTGCACCTGGGTGCATTCAAAAGATAGGGAGAAATGCACGAAAAAAGCAAAGACGCTTATGAGAATGGGAATAGCGCGCGCAATATGGCTTGAGTCCTTAAATGACATTCACGTACCGGTGACGTCCGCTTGCCTTGTAGTCGGTGGGACCCCGAGTGGTATTGCCTCTGCTCTAAAACTTGGACAGGCCGGCCTCAATGTTTATCTGGTTGAAAAAGAAGGAGATCTAAGGAGAATAAAAGAAAACGACAACAAATTTGTCCATCATTTAATCGACGAATTATGCAAAAACGAGAAAGTTAAGGTCTACACAGGGACCAAAGTAGGAAAAGTTGAGGGGTTTGTCGGCAATTTCAGAGCCGAGACAATAACACCAAATGCAAAGGAAAATTTAGATATTGGTTCTATTGTTGTAGCAACCAGTGCTGATATGAGAGCAGAATCAGACGACGCCGATTTTGAGAAGGACCTGCTTCTTCAAAGGGACGAAAAGAATTTTTTTATCGGAATGCTTGGAATTCTAAATCCTCTTGATTTTAATACTGACGGCGTGTTTAAATGCGGCCCGGCACGAAAGAAATTGGGCCTTCTTGATGCTATTGTAGACGGAGAAGGTGCTGCATCTCGGGCGGCAGGCGTTATCTCAAAAAAAGAACTGGTTAAATCTCCTGCCATTTCGTTTGTTGTCGATGAGAAGTGTGACGGCTGTGCTTACTGCATAGATCCCTGTCCTGCCAAAGCCATAACACTTATTGAATATATGCTGGAAGACGGCAGCATAAAAAAGACAGTTGAAGTCAATGAAGCCATCTGCCGCGGATGCGGAGTATGCATGGCAACATGTCCTAAGAATGGTATTTTTGTCAGGCATTTTAAGCTTGAACATTTTGAAGAAATGATTAAATCCGTTACGGAGGTGTCATAGAATGACCAATGATTATGAGCCGACGATCATAGCCTTTTGTTGCAACTGGTGCTCTTATGCGGCGGCAGATTCCGCAGGCACTGCCCGAATGCAATATCCGCCAAATATTTGCATAATCCGCTGCATGTGCTCCGGCATGGTGCACCCTAATTTGGTAATGAATACATTAACTCAAGGCCTGGCCGATGGAATTCTTATCTGTGGATGTCATATTGGCGATTGCCACTATCAGGATGGCAACAAAAGGGCCGAAAAAAGAGCCGAAGCGATTCGCCTAATGTTTGAAGACTTTGGTTTGGAGGAAGAACGCTTCAGATTAGAATGGATTTCAGCCTCAGAAGGGCATAAATTTGCCAAAATTGCAGAAGAAATGACAAAAACCCTCAAAAAACTCGGCCCCAATCCATATAAAAATTAGCCACAACATATTCATAGAACAAAGCGGATGAGACAGAACAGACAATCAAGAATCTAGGCTGGGGGCGGCTCACCTTCCAGCACAATTTTTGTTACGACTCTTCTGGTGTAAAGAAGATGTTGGTTCTCTTCCTCTAAATATTCAACCTGAAAGCCGTCATTCTTGTATTTCTCCATCACATCCTGAGCCTTTTCCTTAGACTCATAGACAACGCCGTCCCACATGAATTTTTTTCCGTTAATTAATCTCGAAGAATCGGGCATCTTGAATTCCCTCTGTTTTACGTCTTATACGGACTCGGCCCTAACTCTTTAATCTTCTTGGTGAATTCTCTCGCCACCTGGGCGAATCTTGGGCCTTCCGATGCTGAAACCCACTCGAGTCGAAACCTTTCCGCCTCCAGGCCAAAATCCTCCAGCATGAGTTTGATGGCATCGGCTCTTTTCTCTGCTTTGAGATTTCCCTCCTTGTAGTGGCAGTCGCCAGGATGACAACCGCAGATTAATACTCCATCCGCTCCCTTGGTTAGGGCATCAATCACTAAATTGGGATGAACCATTCCCGAGCACATCACTCTGATGATTCTGATATTCGGAGGATACTGCAACCTCGACACACCGGCCAGGTCGGCTCCGGCATAGGAACACCAGTTGCAGCAAAAACTCACAATCAAAGGCTCAAATGTGTCTTCCATCAACTTGCTCCTAAAGCCGCATTGGCCTGCGCGGCGAGCTGTTCAAGGGTAAAGCCTTTGATGAATATCCCTTTCTTCGGACAAGTGGCCATGCAACACCCGCAACCCTTGCAGGCTGTTTCATCCACCTCAACCGTCTTTTTCACAGAGCCATTTCTCATGTATTCGATTAAAGTAATAGCCTGATATGGACATGGTTCAACACAATAGGCGCAGCCATCGCAGTTCTCATCGACGACCTGAGAAATGTTTGCCTCCAGCTCGACCTTGTCTTTGGAGAGCACAGTTGACGCTCTGGAGGCGGCAGCTTGGGCCTGGATGATGCTCTCTCCCACGTCTTTGGCCGAATGAGCCAGACCGCATAAATAGACTCCATCTGTGGCAAAATCAACTGGCCGCAGCTTCATGTGGGCTTCCAGGAAAAACTTTTCCCTGGTTAAGGGGACTTTGAGGAACTTGGCAATTTCTTCGTTTCCTTCTGCAGCCACGATTCCAGCCGATAGCACCACCAAATCCGCAGGAAGCTCGATGGGCATCTTTAAAGTCTGGTCAAAAACCACCACTTTCAACCCGTTTCCATTCTGAGAAACCTCTGGCTTTCTATCTTCTTCATACCTGGCGAACATGACTCCCTGTCGCCTTGCCTTGGTATAATAGCTTTCTCTGAATCCATACGTTCTTATATCCCGGAATAATATATACACATTTGTCTTGGGAGAAATCTCTTTGACTTTTAAAGCGTTCTTCACGGCTTCTGTACAACAGACCCTGGAGCAATAGGGCCTTTCCTCATCCCGGGAGCCAACGCATTGAATCATCACGATATTTTTGGGAATGACGCGCTTACCACCCTTTGACCACTCTCCGTTGGCACCGAGGCGCTGCTCAAGTTCGAGTTGGGTTATGACTTTATCATTCTGTCCGTATAAATACTCTTTTGGTTTATACTGCCGGGCACCGGTGGCAACGATAACCACTCCGTGTTCAAATTCTTTTGATTTTCCTTCGGTGCTAATCGTTGTCTTAAAATTTCCGATTGTCCCTTCAATCTTTTCAATTTTAGCGTCTGTGTACAAATGGATTTTCTCTGTCTTTTTGACCTGTTCGATAAGACTTCTTAATTTGTCCTGCGCGTTTTCTCCGCTTATTAAATAGTTAACATGTCGCAGATTCCCGCCCAGTTCCTTTTCCTTCTCAACTAAATAGACATTAAATCCCTGGTTGGCCAGTTCGATTGCCGATGTCATACCTGAAAGCCCGCCACCGATAACCAGGGCGGATTTAACGATGGTGACAGGTCTTTTCTGGAGAGGATTCAATAATCGTGCTTTAGCGACAGCCATTCTCACTAGGTCTTTGGATTTCTCAGTGGCCTTTTCCGGTTCTTGCATATGCACCCATGAGCACTGGTCCCTGATATTGGCCATCTCAAAAAGATAGGGATTAAGCCCAGCTTCCCGAACTGTGTTTCTGAACAAAGGCTCGTGAGTCCGTGGTGTACAGGAGGCAACGACCACGCGGTTGAGATTATGCTCCTTTATTTTTTCTTTTATTCTTTCTTGAGTGTCGTTAGAGCAGGTGTAGAGATTATTCTCTGCATAAACAACATCAGGAAGTGTCTTCGCATACTCGACCACCCTAGGGACACTGACCACTCCTGCGATATTTGTTCCGCAGTGACAGACGAAAACTCCGACTCGAGGTGCCTGACCTTTGACATCCATTTCCGGGGGATATTCCTTGGGAATAATGAGGCTGCCTTTAACGTCTTTTAAAAGCGATAAGACTTTAGACGAGGCGCCTGATGCCTGCATCACAGTCTCCGGTATATCCTTTGGCTCTGTAAAAGGACCCGCCACATACACTCCCTCGCGTTTTGATTCAACGGGATAAAAAGGAGAAGTCTTGCAGAAATTGAATTCATTTAACTCGATGCCAAAGACTTCAGAAATTTCTTTTGCGGATTTGGGAGGAAGCATACCGACAGACAAAACAACCAGGTCATACTCACGCGAGCACTTCTTGTCGTCTTCAGTCAGATAATCAATGATCAGATTTTTTGTCTGAGGTATTTCTTTAATTGCGGGCGGGCGACACCTTATATAATTGACTCCATGTTCTTTGGCCCTTTGATAATACTCATCAAATCCTTTACTGAAGGCGCGCATGTCCATGATATAGACATCACACTCCAAATCTCCGCTGATATGCTCTTTGGCGATGATGGCTTCTTTGGTGGCGTACATACAGCAGACAGATGAACAATAATCCCGTTCAGAATCCCGTGAGCCGACACACTGAATAAAGGCTATCTTTCTGGGTTCAGTTTTATCGTAGGGTCTTAAAACTTTTCCAGAGTAAGGACCCGAAGCCGATAATATTCTTTCAAACTCGAGCGAGGTCACGACATTTGGAAAAGTCCCATATCCCAGACCTTCCTTGATCTTGGCATCAAACAGGTCATATCCCGGCGATAGGACGACCGCACCGACGCCCAATTCTATTTTCTTCTCGGTCTGATCATACTCAATGGCCCCGGCTTCGCAAAACTCTTTACAGACTCCACACTCTTCCTTCAGCAGATGGACGCAATATCTTTCATCAATAGCGGCTTTATTGGGAACGGCCTGAGGATAGGGGATGTAGGCCGCTGCTCGACCGATCAATCCCTTATCAAACTCATTGAGTATAGGGATTTCTTTATTCTTGCTGATTTTTTCCAGTTTAATCCTTTCGGTCGGACAGATAAAAGCGCAGGCCCCGCAAGTCTGGCAGACATCCGATTTGGCATCAAACGGGGGGGCGACCTTCCGATGAGGACCGCGATAGACAAAACCTATGGCGGCAATGCCCATTCTCTCGTTGCACATCCTTGTGCACAGGCCACAAAGAAAACAATCATCGTTCCGCTTCGTAAATCGCGTTTCTTTGACACCATATTCTTCTGCGATATTCTGTATGACTTTTGAATCAGGACATCTTGCTAAGAGCAGTTCTATCATTATTTTTCGCGATTTTTTGATTCTTTCCGTATCCGTTTTGACTTCTAAACGATGGCTGGCCGGATACGTGCAGGAAGTCTGTATCGTTGTTCTTCCCCTTTGAATCACTTCAACCAAACATAATCTGCAGGCCCCGTAAGGGGTCAGGGCTTTATGATAGCAAAGGGTGGGAACCTTTATTCCAACGCCTTGAATACACTCCAAAAGCGTTTTGCCTTCATCGAATTCGTATTTTTTTTCGTTTATTGTCAGCTCAATCACGCCGACCTCCAATCATGAATGACCCGTTCCCTTTCTTTCTTCTCTGGCCTCGAGATCACAGCGCAAACACCGCTTGGCCTCAAGAATGGCCTCGGCCTCGGCGAATCCCAATTCAACCTCTGAAAAATCTTTAAGTCTCTGCTCAACCGGAAGGGACTGGACTTTTGGTCTTTTGAGACTTTTGGTTTCCTCTTCTGTAAGCTTAACAGCCTCAACATATAATGCCGGACGTGTGACTTCGTATTTCCGTTCCAGCTTTTCACCCGTGATATATTTGTCGATCATCTCGGCAGCCGTTTTTCCATGAGCCATGGCTTCGGTGACTGTATTCGGGCCGGTCACCACATCACCCCCCGCAAATACTCCCTTGATATTCGTAGAAAGAGTTTCGGGGTCGACCTCTAAGGTATTCCACTTAGAAAAATTCAACCCATTTCCGCCGAACAAAGACACATCTGGCTCCTGACTGATAGCGAGAATCAACGTGTCCACTTCGATTTTAAACTCTGAGCCTTCTACCGGAACAGGTCGTCTTCTCCCACTCTGGTCCATTTCTCCCAACTCCATTCTGATACACTCAACAGCCTCAAGCTTCCCATTACTCGAAATAACCTTGACCGGAGCAGCGAGGAATTGAATATCAACACCCTCAGTCATAGCTTCTTCAATCTCACTCTTGATAGCAGGCATCTCCGCTCTCGTCCTTCTGTATAAGATTTTTGTATCTTTTCCTAAACGTCTGGCTACCCGGGCAGCATCGATGGCCGAATTTCCACCCCCAACAACGATGACCTTGTCACCAATCTGGACGTTGCGGCCAAGATTAACATCCCTCAGGAATTCTATGGCATCGATAACACCCTCAGCATCTTCGCCAGGGATTTTCATCTTTAAACCTTTGTGAGCTCCAATGGCGATGAAGACAGCGTTGTACTCTTCCTTCAGCTTGACCAGGGAAATATCTTTCCCGATAGTCGTATTCGTCTTAATTTCAACACCTAATCTTTTGATCCTGTCTATCTCATAGTTCAAGACGTCCTTGGGGAGCCTGAAATCGGGGATGCCCAGGGCAAGCATGCCGCCGGGAATTTCTTGACTTTCAAAGACGGTCACTTTGTATCCTTCGAGAGCCAGATAATGGGCACACGTCAGTCCTGCCGGACCTGAGCCAACGATAGCAACTCTCTCCTCTTTCTCGCTCTTTGGTTTCTCTTCACCGTCAAGACGATGCCTCATCTCATAATCGGCCAGAAAACGCTTCAGCAGTCTTATGGCTATGGGATCATCCCATTCTCCGGCTACGCACTTGCTTTCACAGGGCGTATTGCAGACACGTCCGCAGACAAGAGGAAGTGGGTTTTCTTTTCTAACCACCTTAATGGCTTCCTTAAACTTTCCCTGGGCAATCAGCCCTATATAACTGGGCACATCCTGGGAAATCGGACAGATATGCTGACAGGCAGATGAAATAATTCCTTTGCATACCAACGCAGAGCATCTCTTGTATTTAATGTGCTCGATATACTCATCCTCAAAATATCTCAATGTGCTCAGGACAGGATTCGGTAGCGTTTGCCCTAATCCGCACATGGAGGCGTCTTTGATCGCATTGCCGAGCTCTTCTAAGATTTGGATATCCTCTTCTCTGCCTTCTCCCCTACAGATTCTTCTGAGAATTTCAAGAAGCTCGGATGACCCATCGCGGCACGAGGCGCATTTTCCGCAGGATTCATCGTTTGTGAATTCGATGAAGTACTTCGCCACATCCACCACACAGGTATCTTCGTCCATCACAATCAACCCGCCGGATCCCATAATGGAGCCAGCCTCGGTCAATTTTTCATAATCCACGGGCAGGTTTATCAAGCTGGCGGGAATGCATCCGCCTGAAGGTCCTCCTGTCTGGATGGCCTTGAACTTTTTCCCCTTCGGAATTCCGCCTCCAATATCATAGATAATCTCTTTTAACGTGATTCCCATGGGGACTTCTACCAGCCCTGTGTTGTTGATCTTGCCAACGAGCGAAAACACCTTTGTTCCTTTGCTTAGCGGAGTGCCAATACTGCTGAACCAATCCGGACCTCTATCAATGATCACAGGAATCGTCGCCCAGGTTTCGACATTATTGATGACCGTCGGCTTTCCCCATAGCCCTGATTCAACAGGAAACGGCGGCCTCTGTCTTGGCTCAGGCGGACGGCCTTCTATAGAGCCGATGAGTGAAGTCTCTTCGCCGCAAACGAATGCTCCTGCTCCCTGCTTGATGGAAATATCAAAACTGAAATCAGTATCAAATATTCTTTCTCCAAGAAGTCCGTAGTCTCGTGCCTGGGAAAGGGCGATCTCCAGCCTCTTCATGGCAAGCGGGTACTCCGCTCGGATATAAACATATCCTTTACTCGCGCCTATGGCTCTTGCTCCTATCAGCATTCCCTCTATGACCGAATGAGGATCAGCTTCGACAATGCTTCTGTCCATGTAGGCGCCCGGGTCACCCTCATCTCCGTTGCATATGATGTATTTCGTGTCCCCCGGCTGATTCCTGCACAATTCCCACTTCAAACCAGTCGGAAATCCAGCGCCGCCCCGACCACGAAGGCCAGATTTTTTTACTTCTTCGATAATATCCTCTGGCGACATTTCTGTTAAGGCCTTGGCCAGGGCTTTGTACCCATCTCTGGCAATGTATTCATCAATGACTTCAGGATCTATTAAACCCCTGTTCCTGAGGGAGATTAATGTCTGACGGGAAAAGAAGCCAATATCCATCATCTTGGGAATGGGAACTCTTTCGGCAGGAGGGGTGAACAGAAGCCGCTTGACAGGCCTGCCCTTCAAGAAATGTTCTTCCACAAGGTGGGGGATGATATCTTTGGTTAAACTGTGATAGAATACCCCGTCCGGCATCACCGTCATCACAGGACCTACCGCACAAAACCCGTTACAGCCCGTCATGACGACAAGAACTTCTTTGTCCAATCCTCGCTTCTTTAGTTCCTCCTCCAGTGCCTCCTTGATTTTAAAAGACTTATTGGAAACACAAGCGGTCCCCGCACAGAGCATTAAATGCAGCCTGTATTTATCCGAGTTTTGTCCGTTCATAACCTATTTGACCTCTGTTAATGAGATGACTGTCCAAAAATCAATAGACTCTCTCACTTCCTATGGCCAAAGCGTATTCACTTACAATCTTCCCCCCGTTGACATGTTCGGCCAGTATCCTGCGTATTTTTTCCGGAGTTAAATCAACATATTTGACCGGCGCTTCGTCCTTCAACTCCACCGTGGCCATGGGTTCTTTGCTGCATAATCCCGCGCATCCTGAAGTTGTCAGAATAACGTCTTTGATATTTTGCTTTTCCAACTCATCCATTAAGGTTTTCATGATCTCTCTCGCTCCGGCAGCTATGCCGCAGGTTCCCATGTGAACTGTTATCTTTGCTCTCCCCGCTCCTTCTCGTAAAAGAGTTGTTTTCTTCACTCTCTCGCTGATTGCATCTAAGTCTTTAATCGTTAGTTTTGGCATCGCCTCTCTCCGCGGTTATTCCTATGCATTCGCATATGCGCTCAGCACTTCTGGCACCCTGGTTTTGGACATGTGACCATGGATTTCTTCTCCCACCTTCAATACCGGAGCTAAGCCACAACATCCGATACATCGAACTGTTTCAAGGGTAAAGAGCATATCTTTTGTCGTCTCTCCATTTTTTATGCCCAGTTCACTCTCAAGGGCTGCAACAACTTTGCCAGCACCCTTGACATGGCAGGCCGTTCCGAGGCAGACCGTGATGATATGCTTACCTCTTGGTTCCAGGCTAAAAGCATTATAAAAGGTCGCTATTCTACAGACGACACTCGCAGGCATGTTGAGTTTCTCGGCGATGTATCTTAAAACAGGTTCAGGTAAATAGTTATACGTATCGTTAGCTTTCTGCAGTATAGGGACCAGAGGCCCTTCTGTATCTTTGTATTCTTTGATGATTCTGTTCATGATTTCCATATCTTTAATCGAAATATCGATTCTATCTTTTTCAGGCGTAATATAAATAATATTATGAACAGGACAATTCTCTGTGCAGATGCCGCATCCAGTGCACTTCTCTTCATTCACAAACCGCGGCCTTTTCCTTATTTTTATCTTAAAATGACCGGCCGTTCCTTCGATGCTCTCAATATCAGCCAGAGAAATCACTTCGATGTCTTTGTGTCTGCCCACTTCAACCAGCCGCGGCGCCATCGTGCACATGGCGCAATCGTTGGTCGGGAAGGTCTTGTCGAGCTGGGCCATGACACCGCCAATGGATGGCTGGCTGTCAACTAGATAGACCTTTATACCCGACTCGGCCAGGTCGAGTGCCGCCTGCATTCCACCAATGCCGCCACCGACAACCAAGGCAGCGCCGATCTTTTTGTCTTCCATCCTATGTTCATGCATGTTCTAAAACCGCCCCTTCAGGCACCTTCTGTTTTAGTGCCTTTTCCCTGACCGCCTGTAAGTAGACCGCCAGTGGACGATACAAAAGGTGAGCCCATTTGCCGAAGGGCACCTCAACAACCAGCATGGATACGGCGATGATAAGATGAAACGCGTACATATAGTATGTGGCCAGAGGCAACCCCATGTATCTGAATATGTGGACCAAAATCCCCGTTACTGCGGTAAGCAACAGAAGGACTGGGAACATCCAGTCGCTGAAATCCGAGAATCTGTGAATTTGCTCGCGCTTTCGGATACGGCCGATGATGATTTCCACGGTGCCGTAAAGCAGAACAGCCGTGGCGTAGTATCCCAGCCACCTTTGGGGATGGTAAAGGGGGTAAATATTGTCCGTCTGGAACCAGAGCAGAAATACGACGACCAGGAGCAGCATGAGCACATATCCTGAAACGAGCAAGAAGTGCTTGAGCCAGCGCCCTGTATTTCGGGAACAGGCCAAGAAAAGCTTCTGGCTCGCAAAATTCCATATAATTGTCCAAACCTCTGACAGGAAGACGAGCAAGGGAATCCTTACTTTATCTCCTTCGCGCATGACACAGCCGAAGCCATCTTCTTTAAAACCCCGGACGATATCTAATATCCCAGCATTCCTCCCCTCGTGCATGACGAACCAGTACATCCGGAATGAGTTTGTGAATAAGAAGAACGCCAGGACAACGAACAAAATCAGGTCAAAATAATGAACCATATGGACAGGGGCAAAGGTATTGAGCTCTACTCTTTCTTTCACCAGCGGGCCGTGAAACAGCAGGATGAGGGCTGTCATGAATGCTCCCACCGCAAGGAGCGCTCCCAATTCCCATACTTTTGACGTGTAAAATTTTTGGGAAAGACCTGTCCAGTCATATCTTGAAGTCAGATAGCGTCGGAGCGTCATCATGGCTTCCCCAGGCTCTGTCTCTCTGGGACAGGCTGTCGAACAATCACCACAGTAATAGCATAACCACGGCTCCAAGCTGCTTCGCAACAGGCCTTTTAAACCTAGAAGAACATACCGCATGGTCCGGCGAGGAAAAGAAGCAGAGTCTTTAGCCAAGGAACATGAAACCGTGCAGCTGCCGCATTGATAACAAGCGTTGACATCGAAATGGCCATACTTCCTAACCTCTTCCAATAAGTTAGGGTCACTTTTAACATTCATCATGCTTGCACCACTTCACAAAAGCAGCCCTCAATTTCCAATCTGCATACCATCTCTTTTTTTGTTTTTTTAAGGTTAATACTTGGGTAAGACTTTCTCTCTTTTTCTGCTTTGAATGAGGGCATCGCTAAATAATTATAAAATCTAGAAAAAATTATAAGCTCGAAATCAGTCCTGAACGGGCCCGTCCCGTCAGGGACACGGTATAATATAAAACAAAAATGCTGTTGTCAAGAATTCGGATCGAAAATTGGAAGTACGGTGGCACTTAGTTCGGGAGTTGGGTATAATATAGCGTTTATTTATTAGATTTTCGAATTCATAAGATAAGGAGGCTCTGGATGAGCAACGGAACCTTCGAGCCCAGGCTGGTCGGGTTCCTGTGCAATTGGTGCTCATACACAGGAGCAGACCTTGCCGGCACGGCCAGGATGGTCTATGCGCCCAATGTCCGCATCATCCGGGTCATGTGCAGCGGTCGTGTCGACCCGCAGTTCGTTCTTAAAGCATTCAAAGAAGGGGCTGACGGAGTCCTGATCTCAGGCTGTCACCCTGGAGACTGTCATTACAAGGAAGGCAATTATAAGGCTCTCAGGCGGTACAAGCTCCTCTTGAAGATGCTGGATCAGTTCGGGATCGAAAAGGAGAGATTCCGCCTGGAATGGGTGTCTGCGGCCGAGGGAGTAAAATTCCAGCAGGTCTGCAACGACTTCACAGAACAGGTCCGGAAGCTGGGCCCGCTCGATTTGGCCAAAAACGGAGGCAAACATGAGCAACCCGAAACCTAAGGTCGCCTTTTACTGGTGCGCCTCGTGCGGTGGCTGCGAGGAATCCATCGTTGACCTGGCTGAAGACATCCTTAAAGTCGTCGCCGCCGTAGACATCGTCTTCTGGCCGGTCGCTCTCGACTTCAAGAAGAAGGACGTCGAGGCCATGCCCGACGGCTCCATCGCCGTGAGCTTCATCAACGGCGCTGTCAGGCTGAGCGAGCAGGAAGAAATGGTCAAGCTCCTGCGGCGAAAATCCCAGCTCGTCGTGGCCCACGGGTCCTGCTCTCATCTTGGAGGAATACCCGGGCTGGGGAACTTCTGGAGCAAGGAGACAATCTTCCGGCGCGCCTACCACACAACGCCTTCCACCCAAAACCCGGACAAAGTCGTCCCCCAGGAGAAAACGGTTCTCGACGGAAAGGAGCTCACCCTGCCCAGGTTTTTTGACACCGTCCACGCCCTCAACCAGGTTATTGAAGTCGATTATTACCTGCCCGGCTGCGCTCCGCCGCGAGACCTCATCATCAATGCCGTCGGCGTCATCTTAGAGGGTAAGCTCCCTCCCAAAGGAGCCGTCCTCTCGCCCAACAAGTCCCTTTGTGACGACTGTGACAGGAACAAAACCAAGCCGGAAAAATTGACCATTAAGGAGATCAAGCGTCCCTGGGAGATCATGCTCGACCCGGAAAAGTGCTTTCTCGCCCAGGGAGTCATCTGCCTGGGGCCGGCCACCCGGACAGGGTGCGGCGAGCGCTGCATCGAGGCGAACATGCCCTGCCGGGGCTGCTTCGGTCCCACCGACCAGGTGTATGACCAGGGCGCCAAGTTTCTTTCAGCCCTAGCCTCGATCTTAGACACGAACAATGAAAAAGAAATAGACAGAATCGTCCAGTCCATATCAGATCCTGCAGGGACTTTCTACCGCTTCAGTCTGCCTACGTCCATCCTGCAGCGGCGACGCATGGAGGCCATAAAATGACTCAAAGAATAACCATTGACCCGATAACTCGACTCGAGGGGCACGGTAAAATCGAGATCTTTCTCGATGACCAGGGGAATGTGGACCGGGCCATCCTCCAGATCCCGGAGCTCAGAGGTTTCGAGCAGTTTGCCGTGGGCAGGCCGGTGGAGGAAATGCCCCGGATCACGCCCCGCATTTGCGGTGTCTGCCCAACCGCTCACCACATGGCCTCGACCAAGACCGTCGACGCCGTCTTTCATGTCGAGCCCACGCCAACAGCCCGCAAAATCAGGGAACTCATTTACAACGCGTTCATGATGGAAGACCATACCCTCCACTTTTTCTTCCTGGGAGGGCCGGACTTTGTCGTCGGCCCCCAGGCGCCGGCAGCCGAGCGGAACATCTTAGGCGTCATCAGCAAGGTCGGCCTCGAGATAGGCGGCAAGGTCATCCGGGTGCGGCGCGAGTGCCGGGACATCCTCAATTATATCTGCGGCAAAGTCATTCATCCCGTCTGCGGGCTCCCCGGCGGGGTCTCCAAGGGTCTGGATGAAGAACACCGGGTGCAATTCTTAGAAACAGCCAAATTTGCTGTCGAATTCGGCCAGTTTGCCCTCCAGATTTTTAACGATGTCGTCCTGAAGAACAAAGAGTACGTCGATCTTATCGTCGGCGACGCCTATAAGATTAAGACGTACTACATGGGCCTCGTCGATGAAAAGAACAAGGTCAATTTCTATGATGGAGCGGTGCGCGTCGTCACGCCGGAAGGGAAGGAGTTCGCCAAGTTTCGGCCTCATGAATATTTAGAGCACATCGCCGAGCACGTCGAGCCGTGGAGCTATATAAAATTTCCCTTCTTGAAAAAGGTCGGCTGGAAGGGCTTTACCGAGGGCTCAGACTCGGGCGTTTTCAGGGTGGCGCCGCTGGCCCGGTTGAACGCCTCAGACGGCATGGCCACTCCTCTGGCTCAGAAAGAACACGACCGGATGTACGAGACGTTGGGCGGAAAACCTGTTCATAACACCTTGGCTTTTCATTGGGCCCGCCTGATTGAGGCTCTCCAGGCTGCCGAAGCTATGGTCATGCTGCTTGAGGATAGGTCCATCACCGATACCAATATCCGCACCATCCCCACCCAGAGGCCAACCGAGGGCGTCGGCATCGTCGAAGCGCCGCGGGGGACGCTCATCCATCACTACAAGACCGATGAAAAGGGAATCGTCGAGGAGGCCAACCTGATCGTCGCCACGGTGAACAACGCGGCGGCGATCAATATGTCCATCGAGAAAGCGGCTAAGGCATTCATCAAGGGCGGAAAAGTCTCGGAAGGATTGCTCAACTTAGCTGAGATGGCTTTCCGACCCTACGACCCCTGCCATGCCTGTGGAACCCACGCCCTGCCAGGCGATATGCCGCTCATCATCAACATCTATGATCGAGACGGAGCCATCATCCGGCAGCTCAAAAGATAGTACCGAAGGGGATGGCCCTGTCCCAGGACCGTCCCCCTATATTCTTGAGCGCTTTTGCCCCTTTAGAGTATAATGATTTGTGAGAAAAAATTAACCCAAGAATTCTGATGCATATCCCCCGCTTTTCCCTGCGAACAAAGCTCATCCTCAGCTTCCTGGTGGTCATTGTCATCGGCGGGTTGATCTCCCTTTTCTTCGGCCAGCGCTTGATCAAAAACGTCCTCATCTCTCAGGCCCAGGCCAAGGTCAACCACGACCTGGCCTCTGCCTGGATGGTCTTTCACGAAAAGCTCAGCGACATCAGAGACATTGTCAGCCTGACCGCCTCCCGGGAAAGCCTTCATGAAGCCATCCGCAACAAGCGGACAGACATACTCCTCAAATATCTAAACCGGGTCAGGAACGAGTACGGGCTCGATATCCTCAACCTGACAGATAGCCATGGCCGGGTGATTGTCAGGACAAGAAACCCGCAGGTCAGTGGAGATGATCAGTCCAAGGACGAGATTCTCAGGCTGGCTCTCCAGCCCAATGTTCTCGCCTATCCTCAAATCATCCCCCGGGAGGAACTCCTGAAAGAGGGAGAGGACCTGGCCCAGCAAGCTTACCTGGAGTTCATCCCAACACCTAAAGCCGCTCCCCGGCCCGAGAACAAGGAAACAAGCGGCCTGATGCTCAAGGCAGCGGCTACGGTCATAGACGAGAGCGATGAACTCCTGGGCGTCCTCTACGGCGGTTTTCTTCTCAACCGGAATTACGGAATCGTCGACCGGGTCAAAGAAATCGTCTTCAAGGAAGAAAAGTACAAGGGAGTGGAGACGGGAACAGCGACCATCTTCCAGGGAGACCTGCGCATCTCCACAAACGTCACCGATGCCCAGGGCAAGCGGGCCATCGGCACGCGCATCTCCGAGGAGGTGAAGAAAGCCGTGCTCGATGAAGGCAAGTCCTGGAACGACCGGGCCTTCGTGGTCAAGGACTGGTATATCACAGCCTACGAGCCGATTAAGAACATCAAGGATGAAATTATCGGCATTCTCTACGTCGGGACGCTGGAAAAGCCGTACATCGATACCGCCAACCGGGTCATGTTAACCTTTACTATCCTCGCCTCCCTCTGCGTCATCTTTCTCTTAGTCATCCTCTATTTCTCGACGACAAGAATCATCAAACCGCTCCAGCGCATGGTCATCGCCACCCAGGAGATTGCCAAGGGAGACCTCGATCATAGGGTGGAAATCAAATCGACTGACGAGCTTGGCTATCTCGCCGCCTCCTTTAACCAGATGACTGAAAAACTCAAGGCCGCCAATGAAGAGCTCATCGAATGGGGCAAGACGCTCGAGAAAAAAGTCTTAGAACGGACCAGGGAGCTTACGGAGGTGCAAGCCTCACTCGTTCAGTCAGAAAAACTGGCCTCGCTGGGCAAACTGGCCGCCGGCATCGCCCACGAAATCAATAATCCCCTGGGAGGAATTCTCATCTACAGCCATCTCCTCCTCGAGGAGACAAAGGAGGCCAGCGGCCAGGCTGAGACCCTGAAAAAAATTATCAAAGAGACTTCCCGCTGCAAGAATATCGTTAAAGGGCTGTTAGAGTTTGCCCGACCAAAAGAGCCGGAGATGGCGCCAACCGACCTCAACGAGATCATCAACAGAGCCCTGGCCATTTTTGAGCGCCAGGTGCTCTTTCAAAACATCAAAGTGGAGAAAGATTTTTCCGATCTTCCCCGGATCGTGGCCGATGGCTCCCAGCTCCAGCAGGTTTTTGCCAACATCATCATCAACGCCGCCGAGGCCATGGACGGAAACGGCGTGCTCGCCATCAAAACGCTCCTGGACACAAAGGCTAACTCTCTCAGAATCGAGTTTCGAGACACGGGACACGGCATCAGGGAAGAGGACATGTCGCGTCTCTTCGAGCCTTTCTTCACGACCAAAGAAGTGGGCAAAGGGACGGGATTGGGCTTGGCCATCAGCTACGGCATCATTCAGAAACACAATGGATCCATCGAGGTAAGGAGCAAAGTCGGCCAGGGCTCAACGTTTACCGTCATCCTGCCGCTGAACAAGGAAGCGCCGCATGAATGAACCTGCCAATATCCTGATCATCGACGACGAAGAATCGATGCGCGATTCCATGACCCAGGTTCTCCGCAAGGAAGGCTATGCCGTCAAAGGAGCGGTCGAAGGGAAAGAAGGGCTGAGCCTCTTCAGCCGGGAGACATTCCACGTTGTCTTCCTTGACCTCAAGCTGCCCGGAATCAAGGGCATGGATGTGCTCAGCCGGATCAAGGAGACAAGCCCGGAGACGCCGGTCATTATCATAACTGGCTACGCTTCGATCGAATCAGCTGTCGATGCCATGAAACGGGGCGCCTTCGATTACATGGCCAAGCCCTTCACCCCTGAAGAGCTACGGGTTGTCACCAAGAGGGCCCTGGACGGCCGCAAGCTTCTCTATGAAAACATCTATCTCCGCCAGGAGCTGGAAGCCAAAACCGAATTCGAGATGGTCATCGGCAAGAGCAAAGCCATGCGCGATGTGCTCGATATCGTCAAACGGGTCAGCCCCACCGAGAGCACAGTCCTCATCACCGGAGACAGCGGCACCGGCAAGGAGCTCATCGCCCGGGAAATCCACCTCCACAGCTTGAGACGACAGGCGCCTTTTGTGGTCGTCGACTGCGGGGCCCTGGTCGAAACGCTTTTCGAGAGCGAACTCTTCGGACACGTCAAGGGATCGTTTACCGGAGCCCACGAGACCAAACACGGCCGGTTTGAAGTGGCTGACGGAGGGACGATTTTCTTCGACGAGATCAGCAACATCGGGCTCAACATCCAGGCCAAGCTGTTGCGGGTCATCCAGGAGAGAGAAATCACCAGGATCGGGTCGAACAGGCCGATCAAAGTCGATGTCCGCATCCTGGCTGCCACCAACGAAGACCTGGCTGAGGCTGTGAGAAAGGGAAAGTTTAGGGAGGACCTCTTCTACAGGCTGAGCGTCGTCCCGATCCACCTGCCCGCCCTGCGCGAAAGGAAAGAAGACCTTCCTCTCCTGATCGAGCACTTCTTGCGCAAATACAACAAAAGAGCCAAGAAAAATATCGAAGGCGTTTCCCCCCGTGCCATCAAGGCGCTGACCGAATATGACTGGCCCGGAAACATCCGCGAGCTGGAGAACACAATCGAACGAGCTGTCGTCTTATCCAAGACCAACGGCATCGACTTGGAGGATCTCATGTATCACGGGATCAGCGCGTCCACCAGACTGGCGGGCACAGCCGGTGGACATAACAAAACCCTCGAAGAAATGGAGAAAGAGCACATCAAGGCTGTCCTCCGGGCACAGTTCGGGAACAAAAGCCGGGCTGCCTCAGTCCTGGGCATCGACCGAAAAACCCTCTGGGCCAAGATCAAGAAGTACAAAATCTAGGTCCGCCGGATTTCATTGAGAATGGGTCCTGTCACGGCTCAGGCTTGGGGTCGTCAGCACGCGCATTTGTCCCAGCGAGACAAATCCGCTCCGACTCATCCTTCGCTCTTCTCTCCCTTCGGTCGAGAAACCCTGCCCGCTCAGTCTTCGACGGGCTTCCTCACTCCAAACCCTCGCCGTATCCTTATTTTTCGTGGACGCCGTGCCACCCATTCTCATTTGGTCTGCATGATCAGGACGAATTGGTCAAAATGAAAGGATGGGGGAAGGTCCCCCAAGACTGAGGAAAAATGCCACTGCGCTAGAGACAGACTCTTTTTGACCTAAGACCCGGCGAAGTTGATATGCTCATATATTATTCTAAATCAATAGATTAGACTTCAATCAGTCCAACCCGAGGGCGTACGATTAGGCACAGAACTTGCATACCTCTTTCCTCCACGGTTGCAGAGTCTGCCTTTTCATGATAATAAAAGGACAGTGTCATCAAAATCGGGCTCTGATATCTTTCTCCCTGACCAGAGGGACAAAACGTATTTGAGCCCAAAAAAGGACGGACAACATGAGGATACTAAAACTCCGAAAGAACGACCTCTTCCCCTTCCTTGAAGTGATCTCCAAGGAGGCAGAGCTATGGGCGCCGGCAGCGAAAGGAGACAAGTTCGCCTTTGACCGCGTCAGCGACTTCTCCCGGATCGCCATGAACGCGACGCGCACGATCATCCCGCCCAAAAAGATCATGGTCCCGGCTAACTTCAACATGTTTCATTTTACTGAAAAGGGATACAGGGAAGACCTTTCTCGTGTCGCCGACAGAATCCTGTTCGGCGTTCATTCCTGCGACATCCACGGCCTTTTGATCTTAGACAAGCTCTTCGCCCAGGCCTATCTCGACCCCTATTATCTTGAACCCAGAAAAAGGACAATGATCCTCGGGCTTTCCTGTTGGCCTGACGAGCACTGCTTCTGCAAGTCAACCCATACCCACATCGTCGAGGAAGGTTACGACCTTTTCTTCACGAACTTGGAGTCATATTTCCTCGTCTGGATCGGCTCCAGCAGGGGTGACGATCTTATCCGGCTCGTTCCCAGCCTGTTTGATGAGAACCTGACCGAAAAGGACATCAAAACGTATATCACCTGGCAGGCCGAAAGAGATAAGGCTTTCAAGACTGAAATCCAGTTCATCCGAATGCCCGACCTGATGGAGCTCAACTACCGGGCCCCTTTCTGGGAGGAGCTCGGCGCTGCCTGCCTGGCCTGCGGCTCCTGCACGATGGTCTGTCCAACCTGCAACTGTTACAATGTCATGGATAAGCAGTTTTTAGGAGAAAGACCAGGTCAGCGCATCCGCCATTGGGATTCCTGCACTCTTCCCGAGTATTCGGAGGTGGCGGGCGGAGAGAACTTCAGAGAGAAGAAATCTCAGCGTCTGAAACTCTGGTACACACACAAGCTCCAGGCTTATGTTTCTAAGTACGGCAAGCCGAGTTGCGTCGGCTGCGGCCGTTGCCTGGTAACGTGCCCGGTTCAGATAAATGTCAAGACAGTGGCCGCCGCTCTGGAAGGGCAGGAGCCGGAGGCTTTCTGGAAAAACCTGGCCAAGGAGGCAACAAGATGAATATTCAAGATAAATCCCCTGGGGAATCCAACCCTTTCACACCCGAGCCAGCCCGCATCGTCCGCACCCATCATCTGACCGAGGACGTCAAGTTCTTCCAAGTTCGATTCGTCGATATGCAAAAAGCTCTGTCCTTCAATTATAAGCCAGGGCAATTCGCCATGATCTCAATCTTGGGAGCGGGAGAGGCTCCTTTCTCAATTTCTTCCCCGCCTTCGCGGCCAGGCCTTCTTGAGTTCTGCATCCGCAGAGCCGGGACCGTTACCAACGCCCTCTTTCGGCTGAAGGAAAACTCTCTCATCGGGCTCCGCGGTCCCTACGGCAACGGTTTTCCGGTCGAGGCGATGATGGGCAAGGACATCCTCATCGTCGTTGGCGGGCTGGGCGCGGCCCCTCTCCGCTCCGTCCTGCTCTACAGTCTGGATAACCGCGACCAGTTCGGCCAGGTGGCTGTTCTTTACGGCGCCAAGAGGCCGGCGGAGATGATTTTCAGGGAGGAATATTTTTCCCTCAAACAGAGGAACGATCTTGAGTGCCACCTCGCTGTCGATGTGGACGACACCGGGAAATGGACGGAGAGAGTCGGCGTCGTGACCACGCTTTTCCCCCATCTTAGGCAAATAGACGCGCCAAACACCTTCGCTCTCGTCTGCGGCCCGCCCGTGATGTACAAGTTCGTCATCAAAGAACTGATCAAGCTGGCCATCCCCAAGAATCAAATCCTGATGACCTTGGAGCGGCGGATGAAATGCGGGGTGGGCAAGTGCGGCCACTGCGCCATTGATTACATCTACACCTGCCTCGACGGCCCTGTTTTCAGTTACTGGGATGTCATCCACATGAGGGAGCTCATTTAAGTGCGCCCTTTCGTAAATACTGTAACATACTCAATATCTCCGGAGGGCGCACTTGGGGTGGTGTCGGAGGGGTATGCCCCTCTGACGGCGTTACAGCGGAAGAACGCGACGAGGAGGAGCGCTCTGGAGCGCCAGAGGGGCGTTAGCCCCTGTGGAAGTGCCCCGTTACGCCATGAAAATATGGGATAGCATTTATGAAACGGGGCACTAAGGAGGAGACGATGGAAAAAGAAAAATTGAAAATCGGCATCTACGAACTCACCGGCTGCGCCGGCGACGCTCTCCTCATCGTCGACTGTGAAGAGGAGCTTGTAAACATCTTCAAGGCCGCCGACATTGAGGCTTTCCTCATGGCCAAGAGCGATAATCGCAACGGCGAGCTCGACGTGGCTCTGGTCGAGGGCTCGGTCAGCACAGAAAAAGAAAAAGAAGAACTCCTGGACATCAGAAAGCGGTCTAAACTCGTGGTGGCCATCGGCAATTGCGCCTGTGTCGGCGGAATCCAGGCGGGCTTCTTAGATAAGAAAGAATGGGAGAAAAACCTGAAGAAAGTTTACGGCAACACCGACTTCAACCATACAAAACCCGCTCAGAGTAAGCCGATCGATGCGTACGTTCGCGTCGATTATTACCTTCCCGGCTGTCCTATCGGGAAAGAGCAGTTTCTCTCGACTTTTGCCCGAATGGTGGGAGGAAACCCGCCCGATCTTTACCGCTTCCCAGTCTGCGTCGAGTGCAAATGGAATGAAAACGACTGCCTTCTCAACAGAGACATCCCCTGCCTGGGTCCCCTGACTCTGGCCGGGTGTGGCTCCATTTGTCCCAATCACAACATTCCCTGTTTCGGCTGCTGGGGCCCGACTGAGGAAGCCAACTTAATTTCTGAATACCATCTTCTCCTCGAAAAAGGATTTGACAGGGAAATGATCAAAAAGAGAATGGCCAATTACTCCGGAACGCAGATTGCCGAGTTCTTCGCGCAATTCGGAAAGGAGAAAAGATGAAAACGATCAGCATCGACCACCTCGCCCGCGTTGAGGGCAATGGCGGCATCTCCGCAACCATCGATGGCAACGTCGTCACTGAAGTTAAGTTCACAATCTACGAAGGCCCGAGGCTCATCGAGCGTCTGACGCTCGGCAAGACGCCCGAAGAGGACGTCAGCATCGCTCCCCGCATCTGCGCGATCTGCACGCTGTCCCATAAGAACGCCGTGCTCCGGGCTATGGAGAATGCCCTGGGGGTCAGGGTTCCGGCCAAAGTGACTCTCCTCCGGGAGCTCATGCACATGGGCGAGTTCATCGAAAGCCACTCCCTTCACGTCTTTTATCTTGCTCTTCCCGATTATGTTGGTTTTCCCAACGCCATCGCCATGGCCTCGAAATTTCCTTTCGAGGTCAAAATCGCCCTGGAGATGAAGCAGTTCGGCAACCACATCATGAAAGTCCTGAGCGGCCGCTACATCCACGGCGAAAACCCGATCATCGGAGGATTCGGAAAGTACCCCACCCCGGATGAGCTCATCTGGATCAAGAACCGGGCCATCCAGTTCATGCCTTTTGTCTTCCGGACGGTGGATCTCTTCTGCGGCCTTGACTATCCGGCCATTCCCGAGGAGGATACCGTCTACGCCTGCTGCGAGCCGGGAGACGGAAAATACGGGCTCTGGGGGGATGAGATCATCCTTTCGACAGGAGAGAAAATCGGCCGCGATGACTACAAGAGCCTGACCAACGAATTCGTTGTCCCTCATTCTTTTTGCAAGCGGAGCCGCTACAAGGGAAAGACCTATTCGGTGGGCGCTCTGGCCCGGGTCAACGTTTTGGGCGAGAGGTTCGAGGCTGAAGCAGGCAGGATGTTCAAGAAATATTTCAACGCCCGCTGGAAGAAGAATCCTCTCTATCATAACGCCGCTCAGGCCCTGGAAATCCTCTACGCTTTTGAAAGAATTCCGGAGCTGGTGGATGAAATCCGCAAGCACCCCGAGGACCCGGCGGTCGTTCCGTATAAATCTAAGAGCGGTAAGGGAACAGGACTGGTGGAGGCTCCGCGCGGTCTTTTGATCCATCATTATGAAATAACCGACGGCCTCGTGGCGGGCGTTGACATCATCACCCCGACCGCCCAGAACGCTGAAGAGATCGAAAGGTATTGCTACATTGCGGCCCAGAAGCTTTTAGATGAGGGGCAGGAGGACAAGATCAGAGACAGGCTGGACATCATCGTCCGGGCTTTTGATCCGTGCATCAGCTGCTCGGCTCACATGGCTGAAGTTAAGAAAGCGCCGGAGCAGAACTGGAAAAGGAAGCTCGCTGAGATCATCAAGGCCGGGCCTGTGTTTATCGGCGTCGGGAAAGAGGGCCGGTCGGATGACGGAGCCGGCCTCGCTCTGGCCTTGGAGATGAGGAAAGCCGGAGTCAAAGACGTCTATCTGGAAGAGGAACTTGGAGAGGACCACATCCTGAAAGAATTCTCCCACCGGCCCCTCATTTTCCTTGACATCGCTAACATGGGGGAAAAGCCGGGTAAAATTGCCGTGCTGCCCCTCCAGCACGTCTTCTGGAACTCAGTACTCAGCCACAGGCTCTTGCCCGGCCTGGCGAACAGACTGACCTACGATGAGATCAGGCGGTCTTTCATTCTCGCCATTCAGCCTAAATCCGTGGTAAAAGGAGACGGGCTTTCTTCTCCAGTCCGGCGGGCCCTAAAAAAAATCCTGAGTGAAACGATAGATTAAGTAAGAATATGATCGAGTCTGCCTCTCGTCCAGCGGACAAAGACACCAAGCGATTCTTAGAGAATCGCTTTGACCGCCCTTCTTATACCTGCATCAATCGAACCGCTGGACGATACACGGGGACGGTCCTCTTGAGGGCCGTCCCCATTTCTTGTCCTTTTTCCTTGTGATCTTTCCGTCAACATGATAGAATTTTTTTCCCCGGAAACAGCCGAGGAAATATTGGAACAAACTTGGGGAAAAATTCCTCAAGCCATTCGACGCGGCGGCGACAAGAAGAGAGCATGGATGTCAGTTGATCCCATTTTATTTAATATCAACAAGATAAATATTCTGTCCGAGGTCTTTTCTCTCGATGTTTGGCACACAAATTGCTTTACTTCTCCTCCTGAGGAACTTCCAATGGCCGGCCGAGAAAAGAGAGTCCTGATCATCGACCCCGATCCAATCCAGAGACGGGAACTGGCCCAGTATCTCAAAAATGAAAGTTACGAGGCAGAGACCGCCAGGAACCTCTCCGAGGCCATCAAGAAAGTATCCGAAGGGAGCTTTAGCTGCCTGGTCATGGACACTCATCTTCCCGAAATGAAAGGCTATGAGGCTGTTTCCGTCCTCAAAAATCTTGATCCCGGGCTCAAAATCATCATGACGACGAAGAAAAACACCAAGCGGCTGGAGGCCAAAGTCCGGGAACAAGACATCTTCTTCTATTTTATCAAGTCGTTCGGCAAAGATGAGCTAAAGCTTGCCATAAAAAACGCTTTTAATCAGTAAAGGAGGAAAGGAAATGAATAAAAGCGCCCAGAAAATCCTGGTCATTGACGACGACCCCGACTTCTTAGCTGCGGTGACCCCGATCCTGAAATCAGCCCTCTACGAAGTTGTAACCGCCACAAACCCCAAGGAGGCCAAAGAAAAAATCTTCTCTCAAAAGCCCGACCTCGTCCTGCTCGACATCATGATGGACAGTCTGTTTGATGGCTTCTCCCTCTGTCATGCCATTAAAACATCGAAAGAATTCAAAGACTTTAAGGATACACCCATTATTTTCGTTTCAGCCGTGAAGGAAATCGCCGGCACAAGATTCCAGTTCAAGGGCGATGAAGAAGGCA
>CAZKBY010000012.1:0-24477 GCA_964550915.1 uncultured Eubacteriales bacterium
TGCCGGGTTGATGATAAACAAGATCGACCGCGAGGGGGCGCCGGGGGTGAACCGCGACAGGACCCGTCGGGTTGATTTAGCCTGAGCCCCGTATTATACTACTCGTTCTTCCATAGGGGTAAATTCTGCCCTCAAGGTGTTTTTGCCCTTATTGAGGAGGAGACGCCATCATGAAAAAAGTCATCATCATGGGAGCTGCCGGACGGGACTTCCATAACTTCAACGTCATCTTCCGCGACAACCCTGATTACAGGGTGGTCGCTTTCACCGCCACCCAGATTCCGGACATCGCAGGCCGCAAGTATCCGGCTGAGCTGGCCGGCAAGCTCTACCCCAAGGGGATCCCCATTCAGGCAGAGGAAGAACTTTTCTCTCTAATCCAGAAACATCGGGTGAAAGAGGTCATCTTCGCCTACAGCGATGTCTCCCATGAATATGTCATGCACCGGGCTTCTCTCGCCCACGCCGCAGGCGCAAGTTTCTGCCTTCTCGGCCCTGCCGAGACGATGCTCAAGAGCCGCAAGTCCGTCATCTCGGTCTGCGCCGTGCGCACGGGCTCGGGAAAGAGCCAGACGAGCCGCAAGATCGCCGCGCTCCTTAAAGCCAAAGGGAGAAAAGTGGCTGTCATCCGTCATCCCATGCCCTACGGTGATCTGGTCAAGCAGAAAGTCCAGCGGTTCGCCTCCTACGAGGACCTGGACAGGCACGACTGCACGATCGAAGAGAGGGAGGAATACGAACCCCACATCGATAACGGCATCGTCGTCTATGCCGGCGTGGACTACGAAGCCATCCTGAAGCAAGCAGAAAAAGAGGCTGATGTCATCCTCTGGGACGGCGGCAACAACGATTTCCCCTTTTATGTGCCGGACCTGGAGATTGTCGTCGTCGACCCGCATAGAGCCGGCCACGAGCTCCTCTATCATCCCGGGGAGACGAACTTTCGCCGGGCCGACGTCATCGTCATCAACAAGATGGACACCGCCTCCTCAGGCCAGGTAGAAGCCATAAGAAAAAATATCAGGGCGTACAATCCGGCGGCCACCGTCATCCGGGCCAACTCCAAGATTATCGTCGAGGACGGCCAGGCTATCGCGGGCAAGCGTGTGCTCGTCATCGAGGATGGCCCGACCCTGACTCACGGCGGCATGACCTTCGGCGCCGGGGTCGTCGCCGCCCGGAAATACGGAGCTGCTGCTATCGTCGACCCGCGGCCGTGGGCTGTGGGAAGCATCAAGAAGACATTCGAAAAATACGGCCACCTCGATAACGTCCTTCCAGCCATGGGTTACGGCGAAAGGCAAACCCGGGAGCTGGCCAGGACCATCAACAAGGTCGACTGTGACCTTGTCGTAAGCGCTACCCCGATCGACCTCAGGCGAGTAATCAGCCCCAACAAAAGATTGCTCCGCGTCCGTTACGAGCTCGAAGAGATCGGCTCTCCAAGCCTGAAGGATATTCTCAAAGGGTTCTGATGAAGCGCAAGAGGATCGCCCTGATCGCTTTCGGCGGGAACGCTCTCCTTCCGGAAAACGAGCGCGGGCTTCAGGAAGAACAGATGCGCAACGCCCAGCACGCCGCCAAGCTGATGGTCCACATCGTCCGCAAGGGCTACGACCTTATCATCGTCCACGGCAACGGCCCCCAGGTCGGAAACCTTCTCATCCAGATGGAAGAGGCCGTCACCAAAATCCCGCCCTTCTCCCTCGACGTCTGTGACGCCATGACCGAGGGGAGCATGGGCTTCATGTTAGAGAAGGCCATCACGAATGAGCTCCGCAGCCGCTCCTTGGACAAAGAAGTCGCCACCGTCGTCACCCAGGTCCTCGTCGATAAAGAAGACCCGGCTTTCGAGAACCCGACCAAGCCGGTGGGCCCTTTTTACTCCAAGTACCGGGCGCAGATGCTGGCCAGGGAGAAGAAATGGACGATGATTGAGGACGCCGGCCGCGGCTACAGGAAGGTCGTTCCATCGCCCCGCCCGATCGACGTCGTGCCTAAATGGATCATCCGCGACCTCGTCCGGGCCGGCCGCGTCGTCATCGCCGCCGGCGGCGGGGGTATTCCCGTCGTCATCAACGGCCGGGGGCTTTTCAAGGGCATCGAAGCGGTGATCGACAAAGACTACGTCGCCAGCCTCATCGCCCGGGAAGTCAAAGTCGACCTCTTCATTATCCTGACGAACATCGAAAGGGTTTACCTCGATTACGGAACGCCCGCGGAGCGGCCGATCGAAATTATGTCCGTAGCTCAGGCCCGGGAGTACCTCGGCCAGGGCCAGTTCCCGGCCGGCTCGATGGGCCCGAAGATCGAAGCGGCTATCGAGTACATCGAGGCCGGCGGCCAGGAAGTCTTGATCACGTCGGCCAGCCACCTCAAGGCGGCTCTGATCAAGCGCTCGGGGACGCGAATCGTCGCCTCGCTCGGGTAGGAGGACACAATGAAAAAGGATTTTATCTCCATCCATGACCTGACCCTCTATGAATTCCATGAAATCATGGACCTCGCCGCTGACATCAAGAGCCATCCTGACCGGTTTCATAAAGCCCTGAAACGCCGCATCCTGGCCATGATCTTCCAGAAACCGTCCCTCCGCACCCGGATGACTTTCGAGGTCGGGATGTTAGAGCTCGGCGGGTCAGCCATCTACCTGGGGCCTGCAGACAGTCAGGTCGGCACGCGCGAGACTTTCTATGATGTCGGGAAGAACTTGGAACGCTGGGTGGACGGCATCATGATCCGGACTTTCAGCCACCAGAACATCCTCGACTTGGCCGCCAGCGTCCGGATCCCGGTCATAAACGGCCTGTCCGACCTCCTTCATCCCTGCCAGGCTATGGCCGACTTTTTTACCCTGAAAGAAAAAAAAGGAGGGTTGAGCGGGTTCAAACTGGCCTGGGTTGGCGACGGAAACAACGTCTGCCACAGCCTGCTCTTCGCCGCTGCCAAGGCCGGCTGCCGGATGTCCGTGGCCACTCCTTCTGGCTACGAACCCAAGCCGGACATTATTCGCCGGGCCGAGGAAGACGGCCAGAAAACCGGTTTTTCAGTCACCCTGACAAATGATCCCCGCCAGGCCGTTGAAAAAGCCGACGCCGTTTATACAGACGTCTGGGCATCGATGGGCCAGGAAGCGGAGAAGGAGGCAAGGGCCCGGATTTTCGCTCCCTACCAGGTCAACGCCAGCCTGATGGCCCTGGCCAACAAAGATGCCCTTTTCCTGCACTGCCTGCCCGCGCATCGAGGCGATGAGGTCACAGACGAAGTGATCGATTCGCCGCGTTCAGTCGTCTTCGACCAGGCCGAGAACAGGCTTCATATCCAGAAGGCGATTATGGTATTATTGATGCGCAAAAAAGAGAAACATGGCTAAAGAAGAAAGCCTGACACAGGTCACGGCGGACAATCTCGCTTTCCTGGACAAGGAATTCGAGCAGACGCTGCGACCCCATTCCCTTAAAGAACTCACCGAAAAAATAGCCTTCCATAAGACCGCCGGCCAGCGGGTCCAGGACGTCCTCAAGTACGATCCGGCCTGCAAGTATGAAGTGGGCGAGCTCATCTACAAGGAATACGACGAACCCCTGACCGTGAGCAGCAAGACCGTCGAACACTTCTCCGGCGCCGTCGTCCTGAAGGTCGTTAACAAGGCCTATTACAAGGACTTTCAGTGTGAAATGTTGGAGGTCGATTACGGGGGCGGGGGCCTTTTCCGAAAGTACATCGATTACATGAAAAAAACCAAGACGCAGGTCCTCCTCCCCTCAAACGTGGACGGAAAAGCTCAGGTGCCTGAAAAGATAGAGAAAGGCAAAGACCCCCGCCTGACTGAGTTGCCGATGACCGACAAGGACATCAAAATCCTGGAGAAAAACCTGCGCCAGGAGCTCATCAAGTCCGATCGATTCTTCTGCTGGAATGATTTCTGGCAGCTGACTAAAAACCGGGTGGATATCCCGGAGGACAAGATAAGGGTTGCGGAAGCCCATCTCCAGGAGGGTGGGCGATCGGTTTCCACTGAAGAAATGGTGAACCTGCTCTTCGGCTTGGAGGCCTCCCATGACCTCTTCGACATCACCTGCCTTTCCCTGAACCACGCCTTGGATAAGAAATGGAAGAAGGAATTCGTCTTTGTTTCTCCAGTCGGCTGGGGAAGATGGCACCTCAAAACCCATCTCAACTCGCTCTTGGACGGCCTGCCCCTGGCCGCACCGCTGGCGAAGCTGCCGGAATTCGAGGCCGCCGAAAAACCTCACCTCAGCACTTTCCATGAGTTCCCCCTCAAGATCTACCTTACCTGGAGAGAAGTGCTCTCCGGCGGAGTGAAAGTCCCGAAAAGCCTGAATAAAGAACTGTCCCGCGCCCGCGAATACACCTTTATCGACGCCGAAGAGGGAAAGAGTTACACCGTCTATTATTATCCATCCGGATGCTTTTTCCTGGGGTTGAAAGATTTCTTCGCCGCCAACAACATTCCTCAGGGAGCGAGTTTCACCCTGGAGCGAAAAAACGAGCAGCAGTTTAACTTCTGGCTCAAGAAATCAAAAAAAAAGATCTCCGTTCCCCTGCTCTCCTACGACCCGGCCAGCGACCTGTTCGCAGACTCAGGGAGCGAGGTCTTCACCTTTGCTCTTCCGAACAAGATCATCTTCCTGGAAAAAGAAACCATCCAGCGGCTTCTTGCCCTGTTTGAGCAGAGGGACGACCTTGACCTGCGTGGCCTCCTTCTCTTGGTTTTCAAGAATTTCGGGCTAGCAGTGGACGAGTATTCCCTCCATTTTCTTCGGGCCTACCACCTCGTTGACATCCTAAAACAGACAAGTCAGGAGGACGTCGAGACAGCCCTCCTCAATTCGGCTGAATTTTCAGCCTCAGAGAAGAAGAAAGGGGTCTTCTTCTACCATGAGCCAAAACCGATTCTTGAAGAAGTTGCGGCCGAAATTCCTGCGGAGATCAGCGGGATGCCAGAAATCATTAGCCTGGGGGAGGAAGTCGCTGAGAAAGAAAGTGTCGAAGCCGAGGCTGTGCAGGAGGAGGAACGGGAGGAGATCCCGGAGATTCCCGCCGTCAGGATCAAAATCCCGGAAAAAGCGAGGGCAGAGGTCCCTGTCGCGCCAGCCAAAGAAAGGCCGGCCCGGAAGAAAAAAACCAAGCCAGAGGGAGAACGTGTTTCCCGGCCCCGCAAGAGCGAGAGACGCGTCATCGAGGAGAAAATAGAGCTGGCCGAGTCTGAGCAGGAAGCGCTGTCGGCCATTAAGGAAAAAGAAGAAAAAGAGGCTGAGCGGGAAGAGCTCGCGGCCAGGGAAAGAAGGGAGGAATTCAAACACGTTGCTCCTAAAGAGACGTCCTTCGGGCTATTCGCTGAGAAGCTGAAATCCGCCCTCGATAAAAAGAAGAAAGAAGAAAAAAAGGAAGAAAAAAAGAAGTAGCCCGGAACTAAAGGATTTCGCGGGAAGGGCCTCTGCGCCTGGTCACGGCCATCTGGTCGAGCAGCTCCAAGAGGGGAATCGCGTACTTTCTGGTCAGCCCGGTCATTGCTTTGAACTCCGCCACCGTCAACTCTTTCTTGCCCAGAGACCTCACCCGGTTGATGATTTCGTCGAGCCAGCGGGAGTGGATGGTGAAGCCTTCAGGTCCCTGGAAGATCTTGCGCCTCTCGATAAGAAGGCCCAAAAGTCTATCCAGGCGCTCCGAAGAAAGATGAAACCTCGCCCGGATATCAGCTCTCGATAGAGACTTGAATTCTCCTCGAAAACACAAGTCCTCGAGCTGGCCGAGAATCCTCTCCTCCTCGGCGGAAAGGACCACTTCACTGGAGGGAAGAGTGAGCTTTTGTCCGGCCTGGCAGACTTTTCCTGCCCGCTCTAAGGTCTTTACTGCCAGGGCCATGACTTTTTCCGAAAGTCCAAACCTTTTCTTGAGGCGATCGAGGGAAACGCCTTTCTGGGCAGGATGCTTGTCGTGATGTTCCTCGAGATAGGGGACGATCTTTTGAAGGAGGAAATCAAAACTCTCCTGCGAGATCAGAAAAACGGGTGAAAAAGCCAGAATTTTGACCCTGCCCTGCTCCTCGAGTTTCTGACTGAGCCGGAGAAGACGGCTTGGGCTGAGCGAGGCGAAATCCAGGATCTCCCGCTCGCGCAACCCCCGAATTCCCTTCTTCCAGCAAAGAGCCTCCACCATGGCCTTTTCTCCCCCGCTTAAGGAAAGAAGGAAATCGCTGTCCGTTCCTCGCAGAGGGCGCGTCCCCCGCTCAGGAGAAGGATTGAGGACTAAGCCGCGGCCGACGACTTCCATCTTTTCAGCGTCGAAGGCCTCAAAAGCGTCCTTCCATTTCACCAACAGGGGCCGCCTCAGAGAAGTCAGGACGAAGAAGCGACTCCCGCCCGACTCCCCCGCCTGGCCATAGACATGGAGGTCTGCCGGAACTCTTTTTCCCTGGAAAGCAAGGATGATTTTGGGGGGCAGCGTTAAGCCCCTCTTCTCCAAGGTTAGTACTGCTTCGAAGCGCTGCGTTAACATGTCTTGCCTCCCTTATCCTTCCCGGCGAGGACTAAGCTCATCCGCCGGCTGACAGGATCAACAGAGGCAAGGATCACTCTCACCAATTCTCCGAGCTCAAAAGCTCGGCGGGTCCTCCTGCCGGTTAGCGTCTTCCTCGACCGGCGCCGATAATAATCGCCATCCAGGTCCGCATAGGGGATCAGACCCTCGACGAAATAGTCGTCGAGCTCCACAACGACGCCGGCTTTGGTGAAGTCAACGATCGTTCCCTGGAATTCATCGCCCAGTTTTTCCTTGAGAAGGCGAAAGATTCGCCATTCGACGAGCTCCCTCTCAGCCTCGTCGGCCTTTCTCTCCTGCTCGGAAGAATGAAGGGCGATTGATTGAAGGCCCGGGATATTCATCCTTCTGTCTTCGAGCACCGCCTTCAAGGCCCGATGGATGACAAGATCGGGGTAGCGCCGGATGGGGGAGGTAAAATGCGTGTACTCCTTTTTGGCCAGGCCGTAATGCCCGGTGTTTTCGTCGGAATAAACGGCCAGCCGCAGTGCCCGGAGAACCTGGAAATGGATGAATTTCTCAGCGGGATTTCCTTCCGCCCGGCTGAGGATCCGCTGGAGAGATTTCGAGGTTATCTCGGGAGGTCTGGGAAGCAGGAGTCCGAAATGCGCCAGCATTCCCCGGAGTTCCTCCAAGTCAGCCGGCGACGGCGGCGGATGGACCCTGTATATGGCTGGCTGAGACCGCTGGTGAAGAGTTTGGGCCACGGCCACGTTGGCTGCGACCATGAACTCTTCAATCAGATGGTGGGCTTCGTTCGCCTCAAAGGCGGCCACGGCCTGAAGTCTTCCCTCTTTGTAGACGAGCTCGGGCTCGACGAGATCAAAGTTGAGGCTGCCCTCTTCTTCCCTTCTGGAGCGCAGGCGGCGAGCTACCTCTCTCATCAACAGGAGGTCGGGGACAATCCTGATATAACGCTGCCTCTCCGTTTCATCTTCCTCGAATATCTTGAACACCGAAGTGTAGGTCAGCCGCTCGGCGGTTCTAATCAGGGAAGGATGAAATTCCGCTCCGACCACCCGCCCGTCTTCATCGATCTCGAGAAGAGCTGAGACCGTGAGCCTTGTCTTTCTGGGCCGCAGGCTGCAGACGTCGTTGGAAAGCTTTTCCGGAAGCATCGGCAGAGTAAGGTCGGGGAAATAGACGCTCGTCCCGCGCCGGAAGGCTTCCCTGTCCAGGCCGGAGCCGGGCCGGACATAATGGGAGACGTCGGCGATGTGCACACCTAAAAGGAATCGGCCCGAAGCAAGCTTCTTAATGCTGACTGCATCATCAAAGTCCTGAGCGTTCTCTCCGTCAATCGTCACAGTCAGCCATCGCCTGAAATCTTTCCTCTTGTCTCTCTCTCGCACCGGAATCCGACCCGAGATTCTCTCAGCCTCAGCCAGAGCTTCGGGCGAGAAGTCAGTGGCCAAGTTGAACCGGTGAATGACAACGTCTGTGTCCACACCGGCATCATCGGGAAAGCCTAACACCCGCAAAAGCAGGCGCCCCTCTCTTTGAGCCTCCACAATCATCCCGGGTTTCGGCCTCTCTGGCCCCTTCAGTTTCAGCGGAATTTCTCCGGCCGAAGCCGCATCGAAAGGGACAAGGAAAGGCTGGCCGAGACGTTCCGAGTAGGTTCCGATGACCGTAAGCCGGCCCAATTCGATGATGCGGACAACCCTTCCCTCGGGCTTTCCCTTCATCCCCCGCTCGAGAAAAGCGACTTCGACTGCGTCCCCCGTCAAAGCTCCGAGAGAATGCCGGGCCGGAACAAAAATGTCCTCTCCCCCGCTTTCTTCCATTCTGACAAAGCCGTATCCTTTGCCCGTTGCCAAGAATACGCCCCTTACGACATTCTTGGCTGGCGGCAGGCTGTATCTGTCATTTCTTTTGAGGAGAAGGCCCTGGCTCTGGAGGGATTTTAGCCTGGCCCGAAGCCTCGTCTTGTCCCGGCCCCGCGCCCTGAGCAGGCTGGCGATTTGATGGAAAGCCAAGCCTCCTTTATGTTGCTTCAAAAGGGAAAGGATCGCTTCATCCATGAGATTTAATAATAGAAAAGGCTGAAACGGGGAATTCTGTGCTTCTCGCGCCATGACCTGACCAGTCGGAGATTTGATATTTTCTCCAGCTCTTCGCCGGGCCGGCCTCTGAATTCGGCCTGGACCTCTTTTTCTACGTTGGCTCTGTCGTCTTCCGGGATGACTTGGAAAAGGAGCTCGTCTAACTTCTCATCGAGCTTTTCCAGCTCTTCTTCGGCCACAGCTCTTTTCGAGAGGAGACGCAGGGCTTCCCTGAAGATAGTCTTGAGGACTCTCATTTCAGGTGGGAGCACGCGAAGAAAGCGCTCGACTTCGACACGAGCTCTCCTTCTTTTTTCATCCCTGGTGATAATTTTCTTGCCTCGGCCGACTTTTCGCTCCCGGTGTGCCTCGAAGGCTTTCCTCACCTCGCGGTCACAGAAAGAAAGAGCGGGCATCTTCCTGGTCCGGCCCTGTTTCTTGCGACGGTCGAAAGCCTGATCGATCCCTTCGACGACGACGCTCAGGGGGATGCGCAGCCTCTCCCAGGAAGCAAGCGTCATCTGGTCCCTTGAAGACAAAACAAAGGGCGCGCCCCGGAGGCTGAAAAAAAACCGGGCGATCTCCCGGAAATATTGACTTTTAGCTTCCTGGCATCCCATCGCTTGCCTCACGCCGCCGCTCTAACTTCTCTTCCTTTCCTCTTTATTCCTGTCGTAAATAATCCGCAAGCCTTCCAGCACGAGATAGGACTCGTGATAGTCGATGGCTTTGACCTCGGGAACGATCAATGCGGCAAACCCGCCGGTGGAGACAACTTTGGCCTTCATGGCCAGCTCTTTTTTGAGCTCGGCGATGATGTTGGTGACAAGGCCTATGTATCCGAAATAAAGGCCGGATTGCATGCTGGTCACGGTCGTCCGGCCGATGGCCTTCTTGGGCTTGGCAATTTCAATCCGGGGAAGCTTGGCCGTCTTAAGGTAGAGGGCTTCGGCTGAAATCTGGATGCCCGGCGCGATCGCCCCGCCTAAGTACTCGCCCTTTGCGGTGACCACATCAAAGGTGGTGGCCGTGCCGAAATCAACGACAATGAGCGGCCCACCGTGTTTCTCAAAGGCAGCCACTGAAGCGACGACGCGGTCAGCTCCCACCTCGAGCGGGTTCTCGTAGAGGATGGGCATTCCTGTCTTCAGGCCAGGACCTACGACCAACGCCTTGAGCCCGAACATGTCCCGGCTGAGAGCCTGGAAAACAGGCGTCAAGGGAGGGACGACGCTGGAGATGATCACGTCGGCGATGGACTCCGGCTCGAGGCCGGCTCGCCGGAGAAGCTCAAGGAGGACGATGCCGTACTCGTCGGCCGTTTTCTCTCTTTCTGTCCTGACTTTCCAGTCTTGGCGGAGCTTTGTCCCTTCAAAGACGCCAATCGCCACGGTTGTGTTTCCGATATCGACGGCTAACAGCATGGTCTCTCTCCTCAAACATCAAAACCAATTCCGAGAATTTCCCCGGGGGATAAAATGATTTCCCCGGCGTCTTTTTGCAGGATCATTCTCGCTCGACTGTCCAACCCGCGGAAAGTTCCGGCCAAGGTTTCCTTGTCTGTTCGGACAACGATGACTTTTCCGATCGGAAAAATCAATTTGGCCTCAAAGGCCCGAAGGACTTCCTCAGTTTCGCCCGAGATGAACTTCCCATACCACCAGCCGAGCCTTTCGAAGAGGCTCTGCTCGAGCCTTTCCCTGTCAACGTCTCTTTTTAAAACCATTCGAAGCGATGTGGCCAGGGGACGGATCCCCGCGGGGAAGTCCTTCCTCCTCTGGCTTATATTCAACCCTATTCCCAGAACGATAAAGCTCGTTTGCTCGCCCACCACCTCGCTCTCGCAAAGGATGCCGCCGATTTTCTGGCCGTTCCAGACGACATCGTTCGGCCACTTCAATCCGACCTCAAGACCAACGCTCGACCGCACGGCTTCTGCTGCGGCGACTCCTGCGACGAGCGGCAGAAGAGAGATGTCGGCTACAGGGGGCCGGAGGATGATCGAGGCGTAGAGGCCGCGGCTCCGGGGTGAGAACCAGGACCGGCCTTTTGTCCCTTTGCCCTGAGTCTGTTCTTCGGCGATCACAACCGTCCCCTCTGGCGCACCCTGCTGGGCCAGGGTCTTGGCCACCTCATTAGTCGAAGTGCAGGTTTCGCGCCAGTGAATGACCGCCCCGATGTTCATGGGAAAATCAAGGCGACGGCTTTTCGCCTTTCTCCAGCTGCCCTTTGAGCTCGGCCAGCAAAGAAGCCCGCAGCCTTTTCTCCAGCTCTCTCTCCACAGCCAGGATTTCCTCGCGAACGACGGCTCTGATCCTCTCCTCGACCTCTTCATCAACCGGAGGAAGCGGGAGGCCCGGGTCTTCCGGCGGCGGGAGCGGGCCGGTTGACGGCATCTCTTCGATCATGGATTCTTCTGGATAGCTGGGGGGCCCTTTTTTTCTGCCGATGAGATCTCTGACCTGAACCGCTAACTTTTCAGAATCAAAGGGCTTTTGAACAATGGCATCATATTCCAGGCCGCTGATTCTATCCGGATCGATAGGCTCGAAGGCGTTCTTGAGGAAGATCAACCCGATTTTCTTGAAATCTTCCCGAGCCCCGAGGTCACGTCCCAACTCATAGCCGTCCTTGAGCGGCAGGGACAGGTTGAGAAGCACGGCGTCCGGCCCGATTTCGCTGAGCAGGCTTGCGGCCTCAAGCCCGTCCTCAAAGGTATAGACTTCAAAATCAGGAGCGGCAAAAGCCATCCGGATAACTTTCTGGACAGAGGGACTCGAGTCGGCGACGACGATTCTATACGGCATATGACACCTGAAATCTTGAAAAAATCTCACCCCTAATTAACACCTTTCTTCTCATGATGTCAATCAACCAGGAAGGGCCTAATACTCGATGCAGACCGAATCCTCGCCCAGGAGCCTCTCCACATTCCTCGTCAAGTCTTCGGACAAGAAAATGCCCATGATGTCGATCGATTGAGCCATCAGCCGGTAGGAGTGAGGCGTCTCCAGCTCGAAGAAAATGGGACATTCGCCCGGGCTTCTTTCGAGATAGCCCTTCAGCTCTTTGATCACTGACTCCTCCAGGCCGGGGAGAAAAATTCTCAGGATGACTCGCTTGGCTTTCTTGTTCAGAGCGTCGGCCAGGGGCATGATCTCGACGAGATGAACACGTCGATTCTACCCCTCCCCCATGAACCTCCCCCTGACCCAGACGAGTTGTCCTTCTCTCAGGAACTCATAATATTTGTTGTAGACTTCGGGGAAAGCCATGACGTCGATCCGGCCGCTCAAGTCCTCCAGAGCAAAGACGGCGAACCTCTCGTCCTTCTTGTTCTTCAGGAGCTTGACCGTGTTGATGATCCCGGCCACCCGAATCTCCGCGTTGAAATCCTTCTCCTCGTCGAGCTGGCTCAATTGATGAGAGATGAGTTTCTTAAGCCTTTTTTCAAACTGAGCCAGGGGATGGCCGGTGATGAAAAACCCCAAGGCGTCCTTCTCGTAGCTCAGGAAAAGCGACTCATCCCATTCTTTCATATCCCTGACCTCGGGAGGGATCTCGGGAGGCTCCAGCCGGCCGCCGCCGAAGAGAAGGGTTTGAGAGGCCAACATTAGCTTCTGCGCGGAATGACCGTACTCGATCATGGCGTCGATGAGGTGGAAACAACGCGATCTCGGCCAGCCCAAGGAGTCAAACGCCCCGGCCTTGATCAGGCTCTCTAACACTTTCCTGTTGACCACTCTCGGGTCTGTCCCAGCCACGATTTCAAAAGACGTCTTGAACCTGCCCAGCTTGGCCCTTTCCCGGAGGATCTCCCGGACGGCCGTCTCTCCGACATTCTTGATGGCCGAGAGGCCAAACCTGATCTCGCCCCCGATCACGGTGAAATTAAAATCGCTCTCGTTGACATCTGGCGGGAGGAGGCGAATCCCCATTTCCTGACATTCATTGATGTATTTGATGACCTGGGTTGTCGCTCCTCGCTCAGCCTCGGAGGTCAGGAGAGCAGCCATGAAATGAGCCGGAAAATGGGCTTTGAGGTAGGCCGTCTGGTAGGCCAGGTAGGCGTAGGCGGCGCTGTGGGATTTGTTGAACCCGTACTCGGCGAAATGCCGGATCTGTTCAAAGATTTTCTCCGCCTTGGACTGGCTGAGCCCCCTCTTCTTGGCCCCCTGGATGAACCGCTGCTTCTGAGCTCTCATGATGCTCGTTACTTTCTTGCCCATGGCTTTGCGGAGGATATCCGCCTCAGCCATGGTGAACCCCGCCAGCTCGGTGGCGATCTTCATTACCTGCTCCTGGTAGACGATGATCCCTCGGGTCTCCTTGAGGATGGGCTCGAGCTCCGGACATTCGTATCTGATTCGGTCGGGGTGATTCTTCCTTTTGACGAACTCGTCGGTCATCCCGCTCCGCAGCGGGCCGGGCCGGTAGAGGGCGTTGAGGGCAACGAGGTCGCGAAAGTCCTCAGGCCGGAAATTGCGAAGCAGCTCTTTCATTCCCGGGCTCTCAAACTGGAAGACGCCGTCGGTGTTGCCGGCCTGGAACACACCGAAGGTCGCTTCATCGTTGAGGGGAATTTTCCTGATGTCAACTTTTTGGCCCAGATCCTTGGCCACAAGTTCAAGAGTGTCCTGGATAACCGTCAGGTTTCGCAGGCCCAGGAGGTCCATCTTGAGAAGCCCGATGGCCTCGATATCCTGCATCGGAAATTGAGTCGTTATCTCTCCCTTGGCGGATTGATAGAGAGGCATGAACTCGACCAGAGGCCGCGGAGTGATGACGATCCCGGCCGCATGGATGGAGGGGTGGCGAACCTGGCCCTCCAGCTTCTGGGCGACGGCCAGCAACTGGGATATCTTGACGTTCTTGTCCCGCAGCTCCCGCAGCTGTGGAATATTCTTGAGGGCTCCCTCGATCGTGGCCTCGGGGCCAAAAGGCGGGATCATCTTGGCGATCCTGTCCACCTCCGGCAACGGCACTTCCAAGGCCCTGCCGGCGTCACGGATGGCCTGGCGGGCCGCCATCGTCCCGAAGGTGATGATCTGGGAGACATTTTCCTGGCCGTATTTGTTTTTGACGTAATCGATGACTTCTTCCCGGCGCCGGCCGCAGAAATCGATGTCGATGTCGGGAAGGCTGATCCGCTCCGGGTTAAGAAAACGCTCAAACAGCAGGTCGTACTCGAGCGGATCGATGTCGGTGATGCCCAGGCAGTAAGCTAAAAAACTCCCGGCCGCAGAGCCTCGTCCCGGACCGACCGGGATGTTCCGTGACTTGGCCGTGCGGATGAGGTCCCAGACGACCAGGAAATACCCCTCGAATCCCATCTGCTTGACTAAGTTGAGCTCTTTTTTCAGCCTGTCCTCGTAGTCCTCGATCAGATGGCCCGGCTCCCCCTGCTCCTTTCTAGCCTTGAGTTCTTCCTGCCGCAGCCGGTATCCTTCCTCGGCAACGGAGTCGAGGTATTCCTCGAGGGGAATATCGCCGGGCGCCTGAAACCGGGGAAGAAAATGCTGGCCCGAAGGAAAGGCAAAATCGCACTGGGCGGCAATCCGGGTTGTGTTCTGGATGGCTTCCGGGATTTCGCGAAAGAGCTCCGTCATCTCCTGGCCTGATTTGAAGTAGAACTCCCGGGAGCCGAAGCGGATCCTGTCCTGGTCAGTGAGCTTCTTGTTGGTCTGGATGCAGAGGAGGACATCGTGGCTTTCCGCGTCCTCTTTTCTGAGATAATGGATGTCGTTGGTCGCGACCAGGGGCAGGCCGAGCTTCTTTGCCAGCTCGACGAGCCGGGGGTTCGTGGCCTTCTGCTGAGGCAGGCCGTGATCCATAATTTCGATGTAAAAATGGTCAGGGCCGAAAAACGAGGCGTACTCACAGGCAGCCTGCTCGGCCGCCTCCTCGATCTCTTTTTCCAGGAAAAAGGCGACTTCTCCTTTTAAACAACCCGAAAGGGCGATGAGCCCTTCAGCGTGGGCGGCCAGCAGCTCTTTGTCAACCCGGGGCCGGTAATAAAAACCCTCCAGGTAGGCCTTGCTCAGAAGAAGGCAGAGGTTCTTGTAGCCTCTCTCGTTCCTGACCAAGAGGAGGAGGTGGAAGTGATGCGGGTCGCCCGCTTCATCTTTTTTATCAAACCGGCTCCTGGGCGCCACGTAGACCTCGCACCCAAGGATCGGTTTAACATCCCGGGCCCTGGCCTGCTTGAAAAAAGTGACCGCACCGAAGATGTTGCCGTGGTCGGTCAGGGCTACCGCCGGCATTTTATTCCTGTACGCGGCTTCCACTAAATCTGCCGTCTTGATGGCGCCGTCCAAGATGCTGAACTCGGAGTGATTGTGAAGATGGATGAAGGAATAGTCCATCGTCATTCCCATTCGATGGTCGCTGGCGGCTTGGTCGTGATGTCGTAGACGACCCGGTTGACGCCTTCGACCTCATTGACAATCCGCGTCGAAACCCGAGCCAAGAACGGCGGCTCAGCCGCATACCAGTTGGCTGTCATCCCGTCCACACTCTGGACGAGGCGGAGGACGACAACCTGCTCATACGTCCGCTGGTCTCCCATGACTCCAACCGACCTGACCGGGAGCAAGATAGCAAAGGCCTGCCAGAGCTTATGGTAAAGCCCGACTCTCCGGACTTCATCTAAAAGAATCCGGTCCGCCTCCTGGAGGATGGCGATGCGCTGAGCCGTGACCTCGCCGAGAATCCTCACCGCCAGCCCCGGCCCCGGGAAAGGATGCTGCGCGATGAATTCCCGATCGACGCCGAGTTCCCTGGCCACAGCCCTGACTTCGTCCTTAAACAGCTCTTTAAGCGGCTCGATAAGCTGGAAACGAAGGCCTCTGGGCAAGCCGCCCACGTTGTGGTGCGACTTGATCGTCGCCGAGGGGCCCTTGACTGGCGCGCTTTCGATGACATCGGGATAGATCGTCCCTTGAGCAAGAAACTTGACCCCGCCGGTCCGGCTCGCCTCTTTCTCGAAGATCTCGATGAACGTCCGGCCGATCTCCTTCCTCTTCCGCTCGGGCGAGACGACTCCGCGGAGACGCTTGAGGAAGAGGCCGGAGGCCTCGACGCCGACAACTGAGAGCGAGAACTTGCGCCGGAATTCGTCCATCAATTCCTCATACTGTCCCCGCCGCAACAGGCCGTTGTTCACGAACACGCAGGTCAGCCTCTTGCCGATTGCGCGCTGGACGATGAGCGATGTCACCAGCGAATCAACGCCGCCGCTCAGGCCGCAGAGAACCTTTTCCCGGCCGACAACCCGGCGTATCTCTTCAACCTTCTTGGCCACGAACGATTTCATGCTCCAGGCCGGCCTCAGCCCGGCCAGGCCGAAGAGGTAATTGGCCAGGATTTTCCGGCCCTGCCGGGTGTGGATGACTTCGGGGTGGAACTGGACGCCGAAAAACTTCAGCCCGACCGCTTCAATCGCCGCCACTCTGGTGTTAGCCGTCCTGGCCGTCACGATAAAACCGGGCGGCAGTCTCTCCACTCTATCGCCGTGGCTCATCCAGACTTGGCTCCGGTCTCTTATTCCCTTGAACAGCCCACCCCGGCCCAGGATTTGCAGTCCGGCAAACCCGTACTCTCTCTTGGCCGAGGGGACGACCTTGCCGCCCAAAAGATGGGCCATGAGCTGGAGACCATAACAGATGCCCAGGACCGGGATTCCCAGGTTGAAGATGGCCGGATCTGGGAGGGGCGCGCCGTCTTCGTAGACGCTCCGCGGTCCGCCGGAAAGGATGAGGGCTCCGGGATTATCTTTTCTTATTCGGAGAAGTGGCGTGTCAAACGGGAAAATCTCGGAGTATACGCCCAGTTCCCGGATTTTCCTGGCGATGAGTTGAGTGTATTGAGAGCCGAAATCGAGGACGATGACCTTGTTCACCTTCCGATTTTAACAAACCCGTTTTAAGGAAACAATATCCGAATCCCCGATTCACAAAAAAATCTCTGATTTGACAACCTTGGAAAACCTCCGTATGATTTTGACCTGAAACCGAAGGAGAATGTCCGGCCGGAATCCGGATCGGCAACTTATTAAAGCGCGGGGCTTATTCCCCTGTCCCAAATGTTTAGCTTTTCATACAACAATTTCGTAGCCATCCTGAAAGCTTTCCCCCTTTGCCCGATGCCCAGAGCGATCGGGCTCAAAAATATCCCTGTGGGCGAGCCGGTGCTTTATGTTTACAACCATGTCACGCGGAGGGCGGAACCTTTATTTGTCGCGCTGGCTGCTCCAGGCCGTCCGCCAATCAGGTTCCTGGCTGAAATAACTGTGCTTGGCAACGACCTCTTGCCGCGAACGCGGAGCGACATCGTCAACTCGCTCTTCCGGCCGACTTTCCAGCGGAAAGTTCGACGCAACCTCATCGCCCGGTTTTTGTTTGAAAAATTTATCGACCTATTGACCCGTTATTTCATCACCCAGATGAACCGGTTCAACATTATCCCTGTCTACCTCCACGAGCCGCTCACAGAAGAAGAGAGGATTACCAAGCGACGAATTAACAGGCAGGCACTCGAAAAGTGCGTCTCCAGCCTCGAACAAAACATCCCGGTGGCTATCGCGCCGAGCGGCGGAAGCACCCACGAGGCAGCGAAAGATCTGACGATCCAGACCATCGTCCCGATGCTGGCCAGCCTGCTGGCGCGGAGAGGGAAAACAGTCCAAATTGTTCCCTGTATCGTGAAAGAAAGGCCGGCAGTTGGCAAAGATACATACAAGAAATATGTTGCCGACAGAATCATCTTTTTCCGGCTGCTGGGATGGCTGTCGAAAAAAGTCAGGAGAAAAAACACCCCCAGGCTCCGGGTGACTGTCGAGTTTCTCCGGCCGCTCGTCTTTCCCAAGCCCCATCCGACGAAAACAGAAAAACTCGAGTTCGTGAGCGAGCTGCAACAGGCCATCTACGCAACCCTGGCCAGGGATTGACGAGGGGAAGAAGCAAAAAACTGGGGACAGCTTACGCGTTTACCCGATTTTATCCAAGGTGATCTCACGAAAAGATTTTGGTAATTACGTATGCTGTCCCCACTTCTATTGTCTCGGCAAAAAAAATCCGGTATAGTAAAAAGTTATGGACTGGGAAGATCTGGCGAGAGAGCTCGCTATTCAGACGGCCTCGAAAATCATTCTCCTCGTCATCGACGGCCTTGGCGACCTGCCGATCAAGGGCAAGACTCCTCTTGAAAAAGCCCGGACTCCTAACCTTGACTCCCTGGCCAGGAAAGGCGCTTGCGGGTTGACCGATCCTGTCTTTCCCGGGATTACACCCGGGAGCGGCCCTTCCCACTTAGCTCTTTTCGGGTATGATCCGCTCCGTTATCAGTTAGGCCGCGGCATCCTGGAAGCTTTGGGCTGCGGGGTCGAGGTCGGCCAAGATGACCTTGTTGCCAGGGGGAACTTTGCCACCATGAAACACGGAATCGTCGTTGACCGGCGGGCCGGCCGGATACCCACGAGCGAAAACGAGAAACTGTGCCTCCAGGTAAACCAGGCTCTCCAGTTGACGCCTGGCCTTTCCGTCACCCTCTATCCGGGAAAGGAACACAGGTTTGTCGTGAAGTTCAGCGGCCCTGGTCTTGTCGATGCCCTCTCCGATGCCGACCCGCAGAAAGACCATAAGCCCCGTGTGTACGCTCAGCCTCTTGTGCCCGATGCTCGGAGGACGGCGGAAATCGTCAACTCGTTCCTCGACCAGGCGACTGAAATCCTGAGCAGCCGGGAGACGGCTAACGCCGTCCTGCTCCGGGGTTTTTCGAAATTTCCGGCCCTGCCGAGCCTAACAGAGCTTTATAAGCTCAAGCCCGCCGCTTGCGCCAATTACCCAATGTACAAAGGTCTGGCCCGGCTCTTAGGCATGGATGTCCTCGACGTGGGAGCGGAGACCGGGGATCTTTTTGCCGCCGTCGAGACGCGCTACGCAGAGTACGATTTCTTCTATGTCCATTACAAAAAGACTGACGCGGCGGGCGAAGACGGAAACGAGTCGGCTAAAGCGAGCGCCATCGAAGAGGTTGACAGCTTTATCCCCCGCCTCGAGGCCCTGGCTCCTGATGTTCTTGTCATCACCTCTGACCACTCAACACCCTGCCTGCTCAGGGCCCATTCCTGGCATCCTAATCCTTTTCTTATTGTCGCCAGGGCCGCTTTCACCGACGACGTTGATGTGTTTTCGGAGCGGGCTTGCCACCGGGGCTATCTTGGCCGTTTCCCCGCCCTTCAGGCCATGCCTCTCATGCTCGCCCACGCCGGCAAGCTGAAGAAATTTGGCGCCTGAGGCAGCGTAGAAATTTGACGATTTTTTATTAAACTTATATTATAGGCAAGAAATAATTGTGGACTGGCGACGCGCGCGACTGACTCTTCTTCTGACCGTCCTCTTTCTTTCTTCCCTCCTCTCTCCTGCTTCGCCAGCAACAGTTGAAATCACGAACCTCCGCTCGTATACCCACCCCACGCACACCCGGATTGTCGTCGACGTCGGGTCGCTCAGGGAATTCTCCTCGGCCGAGCTCAAGGAGCCCGACCGTCTCTACGTCGATATCTACCAGGCCCGCCTTAACCCGATCCTCCACGGCAAGACGTTTTACGAAAAATGCGACTACATCAAAGAGATCAGGATCGCCCAGAAAAACGCGACGACGGTCAGGGTCGTGGCCGAGATCGACTTCAGCAAGGTCGAGCGTTACCAAGTTTTTCCGCTCTTCGACCCTTTTCGCGTTGTCATTGATATCTTCCCCAAAGATGCAGAGCCGGCTGCCCCGGCCGTCAAGCCCCCTCTGCCGGCCAAGCCGACAACTTCAGGCTACAGCATGGCCCGCCAGCTCGGGTTGGGGATTCAGACAATCGTCCTCGACCCCGGCCACGGCGGGGAAGACCCGGGCTGCATCAGCCGTCAAGGGAACAGGGAAAAGGACATTGTTCTGGATGTCGCACTTGAACTCAAGAACCTGCTGACCGCCGGGAAAGGCCTCGATGTCGTCATGACCAGAGAATCGGACATCTACATCCCCCTCGAAAACAGGACGGTCATCGCCAACCAGAAAAAGGCCGACCTGTTCATATCCATCCATGCCAACGCCCACCGCAACCGGAAGCGGCAGGGCGTCGAAACGTTCTTTCTCAACATCAGCCCCGACCCCCAGGTCAACGAGATCGCCGCCCGGGAAAACGCCACTTCCACCAAGACGATCGGGGAAATGACGGACACGATCAAGAAAATCGTTCAAAACAGCAAGATCGTTGAATCCCGTGACTTGGCTGAAAAAATCCAGAAAAACCTGGTAAGGTGTCTCTCCCAAAAGTACAGCCCTGTCCAGAGCTTGGGCGTTAAAGGCGGCCCCTTCTGGGTCCTCATCGGCGGCGAAATGCCCTCGGTCCTGGTAGAGATTTCCCATCTGAGCAATTCCCAGGAAGAGGCGAGGCTCCGCAACCCAGGCTACCGAAAACAGGTCGCTCAGGGTATTTATGAAGGCATCCTTGAATACATGCGCTCACTCGGCAAAGGCTAAATCAAAATGAGAAGACGAGAATTCCTTAAAGATGTCGCCGTGGGAAGCCTTTTTCTTAAATTCAGGCCTCGGCTTTCGGCCCAGGCCCCGGCTCTCCCGAAGCTGACTATGGTCCAGGGTGAATCGCCGGCAGCGATTACCAAGGAAGTTCTGGCCGCGCTCGGCGGGATGAAGAGGTTCATCGCCAGGGGAGACAAGGTCATGATCAAGCCGAACATCGGCTGGGACAGGACGCCGGAGTTAGCCGCTTGCACCAACCCCGAGGTCGTCAAGACTCTTGTCGAACTCTGCTTCGACGCCGGCGCTAAAGAGGTCATCGTCATGGACAACACGATCAACCAGGCCCAGCGTTGCTATGCCCGCTCCGGCATCGCCGAGGCAGCCAAGTCGGCGGGCGCCAAGGTTCCTTTTGCGAACACCTTCCGCCTGAAAAAAATGGCCCTTCATGGAGAATGGCTCAAGGAATGGGAGGTTTTCACCGATTTTGTCGAGGCGGACAAACTCATCAACGTGCCCATCGCCAAACACCACAGCCTGTCGCGGCTTACCATGGGCATGAAGAACTGGCTGGGGGCTGTGGGCGGCAGCCGTAACCAGCTCCACCAGCGGATTGACGAGGCGATGGTCGACCTGGCCGCTTTCTTCAAACCCGAGCTCACCGTGCTCGACGCTTATCGCATCCTCGTCCGGAACGGCCCCCAGGGAGGAAGGCTGTCGGACGTCAAGCTCCAGAAGACCGTTGTGGCCAGCCCTGACCCCGCCGCCGTGGAGGCACTGGGAGCGGCTTTTTTCGGAATCAGGCCTCAGGACCTGCCCTATCTCGAACTCGCCCAAAAGCGAGGGCTCGGGGAAATTGACCTGGAGAAAATTCCGCTTGAAAAAAGAACGGTCTAAAAAATACAGGGCTCTTCAGCTCCTCCGCATCACCAGCCAGGTGCTCTTCTTTGTGCTCTTTGTGTATCTTTTATTCGGCACCCGCTTCACTGGAGCCGACACCATCGGCCGGGTGGAGATATTCTTCCATTTCGACCCGTTGCTGGCCCTCGCCACCACGCTGGCTTCGAGGACTTTCTTCACGGTCTTCGCTTTAGCCGGGATCACAGTGCTCGTGACTGTGGTGGCTGGCCGGTATGTCTGCGGCTGGGTCTGCCCGTTCGGCGCTCTCCATCAGTTTTTCTCCCATATTTTTAAAAGGACGAGGCTCCTGAAGCCGCCAAAAGAGGAGAAAAAAGACAAGCGCCTGGCCTGGAAATATTACCTTTTAGTTTTCGTCCTCATCGGAAGCCTCTTTGCTGTGGACCTCGTCGGAATCGCCGACCCTCTGTCCCTTCTCTACCGCTCCTTCGTCACGGCTGCTGTGCCCTGGCTCGCCGGCTTTATCTCCGCATTCATCGGTTTCCTCTACAGCGTGCACCTGGCCTCAATCGGTGACAGCCTCGCCCAGTTTCTCGGCAGCCTGGCTTTGAACCAGACCTTTCAGCTTGGATTCTTCCTCGGGCTCATCTTCCTCGGCCTTGTTCTCCTCAACCTGACCAGAGAGCGCTTCTGGTGCCGTTACCTCTGTCCTCTCGGCGCTCTTCTCGGGTTTCTGGCCCGCTGGAACGTGGCCAAAGTCAGAATCAACGCGGAAAAATGCATCAAATGCAACCTCTGCACGATTCACTGCCAAACCCAGGCCAACCCCTACCCCAATGAAGACTGGCGAAGCCACGAATGCGTCTACTGCTACACCTGCGCGGCTATCTGCCCGACCGCCGCAGTCTCGTTTCCGGTTGCTGCTGGGCGCGAAAAGATTGAGGTGGTGGACCTGTCTCGGCGAAAGCTCATCCTGACTTCAGCGCTGGCCGTGGCCGCGGCACCTTTTTTCAGGATTACGCCGGCCCGCAAACGGGCACCGGAAAGGCTCATCCGTCCGCCCGGGGCGCTTCCCGAGCCGCAATTCCTCCAGAAGTGCGTCAAGTGCGGGGAGTGCCTGAAGGTTTGCCCGACTAACGCCCTCCAGCCGGCTTTCGGGGAAGCAGGCCCAGAAGGAATCTGGACGCCTGTCCTTGTCCCCCGGATCGGCTACTGCGAATACTACTGCTCGCACTGCACCCAGGTCTGTCCGACCGGCGCCATTAGGGAGCTCTCGATCGAGGAGAAGGCCAAGGTCGTCATCGGTACGGCCTGGGTCAACAAGAGCCGTTGCATCCCCTATGTGCTGGGCTCGCCCTGCATCGTCTGCGAGGAGCACTGCCCGACCTCGCCCAAGGCCATAAAATTGGTCCGGACAGAACTCAAGCTCCCCGATGGAACTTTCCAGACGCCGCTGGCGCCAGTTATTGATCTCGACCTCTGCATCGGCTGCGGCATCTGCGAGAACAAATGCCCCGTGGTCGATGACCCGGCGATTTACGTGACCAGCGTCGGCGAGACGCGCTCGGAGAAAAACCGCTTGCTCCTGGAAATCATCAAGCCTCCTGCTCCGCCCGAACAACCTCGCCAATAATTGCCTTAGCTCCAGAATGTTCGGCTTTTCTGGGCATGAAAGAATAAGTTATGAAGTGCAACAATCAAAAAAATGATGCTTAGATGAAACCAGAAATGATTCGAGCAAGAGAAGATGCAGCCACTATTTTCAAGGCCGCTTTAAAGGCCGTTGACTCCACGGCAGCCCTCAGGAGGCACGTCGAGCGCCGAAGGAATAATTTAGCCATCGGTGACAGGGCTTATGATCTTAATGAATTCAGGAATGTGTTTGTCATCGGCGCTGGAAAGGCCTCAGCGGCCATGGCCCAGCCGCTCGAAGAAATTCTCGGCGAGCGGCTGACGGCGGGTTTTATTAACGTTAAGTACGGACATTCGAAGACGCTTCGCCGGGTCCACGTCAACGAAGCGAGTCATCCAGTGCCCGATGAGGCAGGTCTGCGCGGAGCAGAAGAAATCATCCGCCTCCTTCGCCGTACTGAAGAAAAAGACTTGGTCATTTTCCTTATTTCAGGCGGCGGGTCGGCCCTTCTTCCAGCTCCGGCCGAAGGGCTAACGCTCAAAGACAAACAACACGTAACCAAACTCCTCCTTGATTGCGGGGCGACCATCCATGAGATGAACACCATCCGCAAACATATCTCCCGGGTCAAGGGAGGGCAGCTGGCGCGCCTGGCCCAGCCCGCAACCCTAATTTCCCTCATCATCTCTGATGTTGTTGGCGATAGGTTTGACAGCATCGCTTCCGGCCCGACTGTCCCGGACGAGAGCACGTTCAAAGACTGCCTGCGTATCCTCGAGAAATACGGCCTCATGGCCAGGATTCCCCTCGCCGCGCTGCGCCATCTGGAAAAGGGAAGCCGCGGCGAAATCGAAGAGACACCCAAGTCTGGCAACCCCGTTTTCAGCCGGACGCAGAACCTCATCATCGCCAGCAACTCTCAGGCCGTTGAAGCGGCCGAGGAAAAAGCCCGAGCTCTCGGTTACAACACCCTGGTTCTTTCGACTCTTGTCGAGGGCGAGACAAGGGAAATCGCCAGGATGCACACCGCTATAGCCAAGGAAATCCTCCGCAGCGGCCGGCCGGTCAGACGTCCTGCTTGCCTCATCTCCGGCGGTGAGACGACGGTCACGGTGCGCGGCTCCGGACTCGGCGGCCGCAACCAGGAATTCTCCCTTGCGGCGGCAATCGAAATCGACAGCCTGGAGGATACCGTCATCCTAAGCGGCGGCACGGACGGGACTGACGGACCCACCGACGCAGCGGGCGCTATCTCCGACGGCACGACCCTGCGGCGGGGCCGGGCGCTCGGCCTTGAAGCCGAGGCTTGTCTTCGTAACAATGATTCGTACAACTTTTTCCAGCCGCTCGGCGACCTGCTCGTCACTGGGCCGACTTTTACCAACGTCATGGACCTTCACCTCGTCCTTGTCCGCTAATACATCAGGAGACTGGTAATCAATTGACATCATGTCCGCGGTTGTAGAAAAAAATGGAGAGTGATTTTTGCCTCCGTCGAAAAAGGAGGTCAACTTGAGACAATTCCCTAAGGGACTCGTTTTGTGTCTGTGGCTCGTGTCAATTCTGTTCCCGCCGGCATTACCTAAGGCTGTAGGGTCACTCGTCAGCCTTAGATTTTCGGGAGGCCCGAACCATCTCTTGGCCCAAGATGTCAATGACGGGAACAAAGGGAGGAATGATCTCATCAACTCTGCGGCCGGGCTTTCGGGATGGGCTGCCTCGGGAGAGGGCAAGCTCTATGTCTATGACTTGAAATACGGGGCGCATACTTTTGAACAGCTCGATGTGCGAGCGACTGAGCCATCCGGCTCCTCTCTGTGAACAACGTCCGTGAAGCCAATGTCGACTTCA
>CAZKBY010000013.1:0-23654 GCA_964550915.1 uncultured Eubacteriales bacterium
GAGAACAGGCATTCGAGCTCGCTCAATTTTTCCGGAGAAAGCGAGCCCAACGGCATCGTCATCAACTATTACCTCATGAATAAACTCACCGGCGACGTGAAAGTTCGAGTCTACAAGGGAAGCGTTCTCATCAACGAGCTCGCTGCCTGGAGCAGCCCGGGGTTGCACAAAGTTATCTGGGACATGAGCTGGCGGAGGAAGCGAACCGAGGAAGAAAAGAAGGCTTTTCTCGAACGTCAACGTCGCTTTGAAGAGTTTGGCGTTCGAGCCCGGATGGACCCTGACTATGAATACTCGCCGGCTCCTTGCGGTGAGTACAGGATTGTCCTTGTGGCCGGCGGACGGGAGCTCACAGGATCCGCTTCGATCCTGGAAGATTATTGGTACGATAAATAAAGAGGGAAGACATGCGCCACAAAAAAATTGTTCTTTTCATCTTTGCATCTTTTGTCCTGAGTTCAGTTCTTTCTTTTTCCCAGTCCTCAGTCACCAGCCCAAAGGAAGAGTTCGGGTTCGAGGTCGGGGCTGATTACAGTTTGATCAATTACAGTCAGCTATTATCCTACTGGGAGAAACTTGACCGGGAATCAGACAGGCTGACGCTGACAAGGATAGGTACGACCGCTGAGGGGCGCCCGATGATCATGGCCATTATCACCTCGCCGGAAAACCAGAAAAGGCTTTCCCGGTACAAGGACATCTCGCGCCGGCTGGCTCTGGCCGAAGGTCTGACCGACAAGCAAGCTCGCTTGTTGGCGGCTGAAGGAAGGGCTGTCGTTCAGATTGACGGCGGTCTCCATGCCACCGAGGTCCTCGGCTCGCAGCAACTCATCGAGCTCGTCTGGCAGATGGTCAGCTGGCGCGACCCGGAAACGCTGCGGATCCTCGACCAGGTGATCTTGCTGGCCATCCCTTCAAATCCAGATGGCCTGGAGCTTGTGGCCAACTGGTACATGCGAGAGAAAGATCCGGCCAAGCGGACGACCCGTTTCGTCCCTCGTCTTTACCAAAAGTACATCGGCCACGACAACAACAGGGATTTTTACATGATCACCCAGCCGGAGACGGAAGCCATTTCGCGGGTCATGTACCTCGAGTGGTTTCCCCAGATCGTCTACAACCCTCACCAGACAGGCCCGGCCGGCACCGTGCTTTTCTGTTCGCCTTTCCGCGACCCATTTAATTACTTCTTCGACCCGCTCGTCCCGACGGGGGTCGACCTTGTCGGCTCCGCCATGCACACAAGGTTTGTGGCCGAAGGAAAACCGGGTGCGACCATGCGATCAGGAGCCAGGTATTCAACCTGGTGGAACGGCGGGCTGCGCTCGACTTCCTATTTTCACAACATGATCGGCATTTTGACCGAGTCCATCGGCAACCCGACGCCTGTCGAAATTCCCTTTCTTCCCGAAAAACAGCTCCCCAAGAACGACCTCCCCTTCCCCATCGGGCCGCAGAAATGGCATTTCCGGCAATCGATCGAATACTCCATCACTGCTGACCGGGCCATCCTAGACCTGGCGGCCCGGATGCGAGAACATTTTCTTTTCAACATCTTTCGGATGGGTAAAAACTCCATCGAACGAGGCAGCCGAGACCACTGGACAATAAGCCCTAAACGGATCGAAGCTGTCGAGCAGGCCATCAAGAAGGATAATGCCAAGCCAACTGGCGTGGGCTTTTCAAGGGGATATCCGACCAAGTATTTCGAGATTCTTCGTGATCCGGCCGCCCGCGATCCGAGAGCCTACATCATCCCGTCGGACCAGCCGGATTTCCCGACTGCGACAAAATTTGTCAATGCTCTGATCAAGAGCGGAGTGACGGTGCTCCGGGCGGCAAAATCTTTTGCAGTCGCCGGAAAAAACTATCCCGAGGGCTCTTACATCATTAAATGCGATCAAGCCTTCCGGCCTCACATCCTGGCTATGTTCGAACCACAGGACCATCCTCACGACGTCCAGTACCCGGGCGGCCCGCCGATCGCCCCGTATGACAGTGCCGGCTGGACTCTGGCTTTCCAGATGGGGGTAGAGTTTGACCGCGTCATTGATGGTTTCGACGGGCCGTTCGAGAAGATCAAAGGGCTGGCCAAGGTGCCAGCTGGGTTTGTTGTTGAGGGCCCCAGCCCCGCAGGATTTCTCCTCGACCATCGAGTCAATAATTCCTTTATCATCATGAACCGGCTCCTCAAAGCAAAGGAAGATGTTTACTGGGCAAAAGATGCCTTCCAGGCTAACGGAAAAACGTATCCGGCGGGCACAATCTTTATCCCGGTCTCATCCACAGTCCAGCCCAAGCTCGAGGAATGGGCGGTTCCGCTCGGTCTCAAGGTCGAGGGCACGGCCGCAGCTCCCCCAGGCGAACTCTGGCGGCTTCAGCCGATCCGCATCGGACTCTGGGATATCTACGGCGGGTCCATGGCTTCGGGCTGGACGAGGTGGCTTTTAGAACAGTATGAGTTTCCTTTCGAGATTATCTTCCCGCCCCAGCTTGATGCCGGGAACCTGGCGGCCAGGTACGATGTCCTCATTTTCCCGAGCGGAGCCATTCCGCGGGCAGAAAGAGAGCCCGAAGACGAATTCCGCTTCTTTTTTGCCCAGCCGAAGCCCGAGGATATTCCTGAGGAATACCGCGGCCGGTTAGGTGCCGTGACCTTGGCCAAGACAGTCCCGCAGCTCAGCCAGTTTCTCCAGGAAGGCGGCTCCATCCTGGTTCTTGGAAGCTCAACCTCCCTGGGGTTTCATTTAGGACTTCCTGTCGCTGATGCCCTTATTGAGAAGCTTCCCGAGGGGACAGAAAGGCCTTTGCCGAGAGAAAAATATTATATTCCGGGCTCCATCCTCCAGGCGAGAGTTGATACGACTAATCCTCTTGCTTATGGGATGAAAGACAAGACCGATTTCTATTTCAACAACAGCCCGGTTTTTAACCTCCATCCAGAGGCAGCTTTCAAAGAAGTCCACGCCGTGGCGTGGTTCGATACGCCGACACCGCTGCGCAGCGGCTGGGCGTGGGGCCAGAACTACCTCCACAAAACCGTGGCTGTTGTAGAGGCTCGAGTCGGCCAGGGCTGGCTCTTTCTCTTTGGGCCAGAGATCCTTTTCCGCGGCCAGCCCCACGGCACGTTCAAGTTGCTGTTTAACGGTATCTTACGCGGAAAAGCCGAGTTCATAAAGCTGGGCAATAAATAGATAAGCTGCTACTTATTGATGCCCACGAGGTTGAGGAAAAAGGCGTACTCAAGGGCGGTCTCCCTGTAGCGGCGGAAGCGGCCTGAGGCGCCGCTGTGTCCCGCCTCCATATTGGTATAAAGGAGGAGCGGGTGTCGATCCGTCTTCATCGTCCTGAGCTTGGCCACCCACTTGGCCGGTTCCCAGTACTGGACCTGAGAATCGTGAAGGCCTGTCGTTACCAGGAGGGCCGGATAATCTTTGGCTTCGACATTGTCATAAGGGGAATAAGAAAGCATGTAATCGTAGTATTCCTTGTTGTTCGGGTTTCCCCATTCATCGTACTCGGCGGTCGTCAGCGGGATGCTCGGGTCGAGCATCGTTGTGATAACGTCGACCCATGGAACCGCAGCTACGACGCCCCTGAAAAGGTCGGGCCGCATGTTGACGACCGCGCCCATGAGCAGGCCTCCGGCGCTGCCGCCCATCGCAAAGAGTTTATCCGGTCGGGTGTATCTTTCGGCGATGAGCTGTTCAGCGCAAGCGATGAAATCAGTGAAAGTGTTCTTTTTTTTGAGCAGCTTGCCGTCTTCATACCAGGCGCGGCCCATTTCCTGGCCGCCCCGAATATGGGCGATGGCGTAGATAAAGCCCCGGTCTAAAAGACTCAGGCGGACGGAGCTGAAACCCGGGTCAGTGCTGGCGCCGTAGGAACCATAGCCATAGAGAAGCAAAGGATTGTCTCCGTTTTTCTGCAAGCCTTTTTTGTAAACCAGGGAAATGGGAACCTTGACTCCGTCTGAAGCCGTGGCCTGGAGTCTTTCGGCGTGGTAGTCAGCGGGGTTAAAGCCGCCCACGACTTCTTGCTGCTTCATCAATTTTTTCTCTTTTGTCGTCATGTTGTAGTCGAAAACCGAGCTGGGTGTGGTCAGAGAGGAATAGTCGAAGCGAAGCCAGTCTGTTTCAAACTCGGGGTTTTGGCCGATCGAAGCCGTGTACGTCTCCTCCCCAAAATCGAGATAATGCTCCGACTTGTCCTGCCATCGGATGAGCCGCAACTTGGTCAGACCTGAAGAGCGCTCCTCCAGGACAAGGAAATTGTCGAACAGCTCGAAATTCTCGAGAAAAACGTCACTTCGGTGGGGAATAATCTCCTCCCAGTTCTCTTTAGTCGTCTTGTCGACCGGTGCGGCCATTAAGCGGAAATTCTTGGCCTGGTAATTCGTGCGGATATAAAACTTGTCTTGGAAGTGTTCGACAGAATATTCCAGGTCTCTCTCCCGCGGCTGGATGAGCCTGAATTCCCCGTCGGGGTTGTCTGCATCCAGGAACCGGTACTCGGTCGACAGCGTGCTGTCGCAGGCGATGATCAGGAATTTCTTGGATTTCGATTTATAAACATGGGCGTTAAACGTCTCGTCCGTCTCGATAAAGACGTCTCTATCTCCGGCGGGGTCGGTTCCCAGGACATGCCTCCTGACTTTAAAGGGACGGAGTGTCGTCGTGTCCTTCAGAGTATAAAAAACCGTCTTGTTGTCGCTGGCCCAGGCGGCTTGGCCAACCGTGTTGGGAATCTCATCCGGCAGAGTTTCGCCGGTTGTCAGGTTTTTAAAGTGGATCGTATAAAGGCGGCGGCTAACCGCATCTGTGCCGTAGGCGATGAGGTTGTTGTCGGCGCTGACCGTAAGTCCCGGAACATGAAAATAGGCATGCCCCTCGGCCAGGGTGTTAACGTCGAGAAGGACTTCCTCGGCTGCCTCCAGGCTTCCTTTCTTACGACAGTAGACGGGGTATTCCTTCCCTTCCTCAAAGCGTGTGTAATAATAATAGCCCTGGGAGCGGTAGGGGACGGACATGTCAGTCTGCTTGATCCGTCCGACGATCTCCTGGTAGAGAGTTTCCTGGAGAGTTTCAGTAGGCTTCATCACGGCTTTGAGATAATCGTTTTCAGCCTTGAGGTATTCGATGACCTTGGGATTCTCCCGTTCACGAAGCCAGTAATAATAATCAACGCGAGTCTGGCCGTGGGCGGTGAGCTCCTGCCTGATCTTCTCCGCCACGGGTGGCTTCGGCGAAACCTCGGCCTTCTTACAGCCAACGCTGCCCAGGATAAGAGCAAAAATAAGAGAAAGTGCAACCCAGCAGGTAGAAGTCAGGCGCAATAATTTCCTGTTGCGATAATTTCTGGTATCACTCATGGTGTCCTCCTTACCTAAAGAAAGAAAGGTTTTACCACTGTTGATTCGACCTGTCAATCAGACTTCACCGGAGGCTTACGTTCGTGTTTATTTATATGACAAAAACGACTCAAAACGGGGGGCAGCACGGCGGAGCGGTTCCCCGCTCGCCTGGAGCCTCGCCGCGCCTCGCTCACTCTTGAAATGCCGTCTTCCGGAAGCGGGGGCCAGGACGGACGGGGAGGAACCGTGACAGGATCTTACTCCAGATCAACCACATAACAGAAAACGAGTGTTTTCTCGCCTGAGTTGGTCAGGATAGTTCTTTAATGAAGATATTCCTGAAATAGACGGGCGACAGGCTGTCGTGATTTTGCAGCCCGATGTATCCTTCTCCGGCAAAGTCTCTGACTTTTCCTCTTGGCTCTGCTTTCCAGTCGAGGACGACAGTCCCGTTCAACTCAACCTGAATATGATTGCCCTGAAAGACGATCTTCAAGTGGTTCCATTCTCCGGTCGGTTTGGCTGCGTCGAGGCGGGGAGGCTCGGCATCAAAGACCGCGCCGGTCCTCTCGATTCCCTGACCGGCGTCATTAATCTGAACCTCGAAAGAATGATAGATATAGTCATCGCTCGCCGGGACATCCGGGACGCGGAGGAAAACGCCCGAGTTCGTGTTCTTCTGGGCGCATCGGTAATTGAGCTCAAGGACAAAATCCTTGTATTTTTTGGCGCTATACCAGAAAAGACCCATCCCTCCCTGGGACTTTAGGATTCCCTCTTGCTCGTCAAGCTCGAAATGACCGGGCCCGTAATGGTTCCAGCCGTGCTTGGAATACCGGCCCCGGCTTCTTTTAAGGATCTCCTCGTACCCTTCGAAATAGGTAATGTCCCGGATGAAATCGATGCCGGCCTGAATGGCCGGCTCGGGCGTCATGGCTTCGGCTTCGTTTTCATACTCGATCGTCAGGCAACCCCCGTAGTTCTGTAAGGTCAGCTCGGCCAGGATGTCGCGGATGTTGGCTTTTCCCTTTCCCAACGGCACATCAGCCACGCCCTGGCCGGTACAGAAATCGCTCCTGTCCTTGAGGTGGACGTCAATAAGGCGGCCGCTCAAGAGGCGGAGGGCCTCTGCCGGAACACGCAATCCCCTCATCCAGTGGCCCGTGTCAGCGCAGGCGCCGATACGGCTGTCCAAGTCTTTTATTTTTTCAAGGACTGTTTCCGGCTTGGCGTAGCGGGTTGGCTCGGGATGGTTATGAATGGCGATCTTGATGTCATATTCTTTGACCAGTTTCTCCAAGATCAAGAAGTCTTCAAACTGAGGCTCGGTGACAATGAACCGGATTCTAAGCTTCCTGGCAAAATCAAAGACCCGGCGCATGCTTTCTTCAGTCCGGCCGAGATCGACGACCCCGTAGCTGACGACCTCCAGGCCGGCATTGGCAAGCGCTTGACGGACTTCTCCAACCTCGGAGTCGGTCATCATATGATCAAAGCGGGCCTGCTTATCGGCGGGCGAGAGCTGCTGTCCCGGATACGCCTGAATGTATTTGATACCCAGAGCCCTGGTTTTTTCGACCGCCTCTAAAAAAGTGAATCTCCGGTAGGTCCAGCACTGCATGGCCAGGGGAAATTTCTTAATCTTAACGCCGGCGTAGTCATCCTTGAGTTGGTCAAGGGCATTCCCCCCCAGAAAGGATGCCGATATAACGCTTAATAAGATAAAGCATGTTTTTCTCATCATTCCTCCTTGATTGGACCAATCGAAGTTCCTCAACCCTGTTAAGGATGGCCGGGGTCAGCCCTTATAGATATGTTCAAGCAGGTCCATGATCGAACGGAGGGGAGTCTCCACGAATTCCACGCCGATTTCGTAGGCCTCTCCTGCGGCCGGGCTGCTGACCCATCTAACCTTGCCCTTGGCCTGGATCAACTTCCCGGTTCTCTTTGACTGGAGCTTAATATCGATGATGGCTCCGGGCAGATAGGAAATCTCAGACTGAAATTTCAGCCCGCCCGGAGAAGCGTTTCTGGCCCGCGCCTGGTACACTCTTCTCCCCATCCTCGTGTTTTCGGGATCCATGTATTCGATGATGACCTCGCTCGAGTCCTCTTGGCGGGGCTCTTTTCGCCTGTCCTCCGGTTTTTTTGTTTTTTTGATTTTCCTTTTCCAGAACATTGTCCCCTCAGTTCTGTCTCAAAATTAAACCAGTCCGCATCAAAATGCAACTTATTTTTTTGGAATTTTTTCAGGGACGGCATGTTCAAGAAACGGCTTGACATAACTCCTGTGGCTGGATAAGATGGCCGAGATATAGTTCCATGGCCGGACAGATCGGGATCATCTTGGGGGTGATGATCCTCGCCTATGCGGCAGCCAAGGCTGCCAAACTCTCCGTTGAGATCAGCATGTTTCTTTCGGCCCTGGCGGGTGGAATTGGCGGCGCCTTCATCAAAACTCCTCCCCTCGGTCAGCTCTTTCGACATCTCGTCGAAGGATCGTTCACTTACCTGGACGTCATCCTGGTTTTTTCCACGGCCACGATTTTTATGGCCATTGTCAGCGAATCCGGCGGAGTGAACTATGTGGTTCGGGCCACGGTCCGCTATTTTTATAATAAGCGAGTCATTGCCCTTCTTTTGCTGATGATCATCATCCTCATCCCCGGTGCCTTGACCGGAGCGGGAAGCATCTCGCTTTTAGTCGTCGGAGCGCCCGTGGCCATGGCCCTAGGATTGCTGGGCATTCCAAAAAGAAAAGTCGCTGCCATCCTCTTCATCGTCGCCGGGCTGAGCGCGGCTGCCCCGCCGGTCAACATCTGGGCGATGATCCTGACAGCCGGAACAGCCATTCCCTATGTCGGCTTCGAGTTGCCTTTGGGCATTCCCGTCCTCTTGTTGGGAACATTCACAGTCCTTGTCTTGGGTTTGAAGAAAGAGTCGGCCACGAGCATCGACGTGGCTCTCAAGAGCATGCCTGAGGTTCCGTCAAAGATGAGCTGGTGGCGAGTTCTCCTTCCTTTCCTCGTTTTTTTCGGCTCTGTGCTGGCCTATCGTATCTGGCCTTTCCGGTTTCCGGTCTTGGGCTTGCCCCTCGAGTTCACCCTTTCGGCGCTTGTGGCCTGGCTGGTTAGCCCCAAGAGGATTAAGGTCTTGGCCCTGTCCAGGGATACGGTCAAACGCCTCTTGCCCCTCCTGGCGACAATCGTCATCGTCGGTATGCTCCAGCAGATCATGACAGCCACCGGGGTCCGCGGCCTCTTATCTTTTGCCGTCATCAGCACGCCCCTTGTTCTTCTCCTTCTCTCCCTGACTATCGTCATCCCAATCTCAGAGGGCGTTCTGACTTACGGAGCTGCCGCTGTCGTCGGCATCCCGCTCATCTGGTACCTGGATTCGATCGGGTTTCATGCGACAGTGGCCATCGCCGGCCTGACCCTTCTCTGGCCCTTGGGAGACGGTCTCCCTCCGACAGCCTTAATCGGCCGGCTGAGCGTAATGGTTTCTGAGTACAAGGAGTCCTACTGGACCTTTTTGCGAAGCACCTGGCTTCCCTGGCTCTTGATCACGATCGTCGGCCTTTTGATGATCGTCTTCAGCGCCAGGCTGGAATTCTTAGTGCGCTGGAGCATGTGAATGATCATGATTTTCTATTATCTCATCAGCGCTTTCCTCGCTTTTCTCCTCGTCTGGAATTTCGCGCGGGAAAAGAAAAATATTGAAGACATGGCTCTCTACCTTCTCGTCCTCGTTCCGTTGATTCTCAGGATTCTGCGAGTGAAATAGCCATGGAGATAACATCATCATGAGACGCACCCGGAACGTGAAGGTTCTTCTCCTGCTTCTTTTCCTCGCTCTGACGATCCTGGGCGGCCTTGGCCTTTACGAACACAGGCACTTCGACATTCAGATCGTGGCCGGCCCGGGCGTGACAAAGGTTGTCAGGCTCAGCGATTACAACAAGGCGCTCAAAGGAACCATAGCCGATACGCTGGTCTTCATTCTCGAAGGGAAGGAAGAGGGCGGAAAGGCCCTGATCATGTCCAACACCCATGCCAACGAGCCGGAGGGCATGCTGGCCGCACTCATCATGATCGAGAACGCTGTCGTCGACCGAGGGACGCTCATCATCATTCCCCAGTTCAACCATAGCGCCAGCTGCAACACCAAGCCGGGTGACGGCTATCCGCTTTATTTTGAAATCCCGACCGAGTGGGGCAAAAAGACTTTCAGGATGGGAAACCGGGATGCTTCGCCCCTCGACCAGTGGCCCGACCCGGACGTGTACATCCACTACCCCGACAGGCAGCTTCTTTCTTTCATCGACGCCCGCAACACGAACAGAACCTGGCCGGGCCGGCCCAACGGCCTGCTGATGGAAAAGGTCACTTTTGCGGCCATGGAGATCATGCGTCGGGAAAGAGCGGACCTGGCTGTGGATATTCATGGCGCCGAAACGATGTTCCCCGTCACCAACTGCATCGTCGCTCCGGAAAAATCCCTTCGCCTGGCCACCATGGCCGCCCTGACGGTCAAGGCCAGGGAGGGTTTCGATAGCCATGTCGAACCCTCGCCAGTTGGATTCCGCGGGCTATCGCACCGCGAGATCGGCGATCATGCGGAGACCCTGCCTTTCCTGTTAGAAGCTCCCATCCCCTTTCTCGATCAACCCACCGGGCCTAAGACAGAAAAATTCTTCTTAGACGGAAAAGATCCTTTCCTTCTCAGCCTGGCCCGCAAAAAGAAGCTCTTTGTCCCTTATGATGAATCCGGCTGGCCGCTCGCAAAAAGAGTGGGACAGCATTGCTCCCTAACTTTGGAGATCCTGCGTCAGCACGCCAAGAAATCTCCTGACCGGGCGGTGGAAGTTCGGGGCGTTCCGAGGTATGCGGATATCGTTAAAAACGGAGTTGGCCATTATTTTCATGACCCGGCCAGAGCCGAGAGAAGCAGACTCTATTCTAACTAAAGGCCCCCCGCCGAAATCCAGCTGCCATCGGCCTTGATGATCATCCTGGAGGAACACGAACAAGGAGGATGGACATGAGGAAAAAAAGAAAATTTTCCCCAATCTGGCCTGGAGTCTTTCTCCTTTTTCCTACCTTAATTGTTCTTATTTTGGCTGGAAGCAGCAGACGAAACGGTGGAACCTTCAAGAGCGATGACCTTGATGCTGGCTGCACCGTTATCATGGTCGGAAAAGACGCCTCAGCCGACGGGTCGGTCATGACGACTCATACGGCCGACTGCGGAATCTGCGACTGGACCTGGCGACATGTTCCGGCCGCTGATCATCCTGCCGGCGCCAAGCGCAGGATTTATCACATTTCACAGATAAGAACCTGGCCTCCAGATAAAGGACTAAAATGGGATCTTTATCTTGACGATTTCACGGGATTGGAGATTCCTCAAGTTACCCGGACTTTTGCCTTCCACCACGGAGTCTTCGGCTACCTGAACGAGCGTCAGCTAGCTCTCGGAGAGTCGACCATCGGAAATGTCCGCAAGATAGCCAACCCGACACCGGCGGCCAAGTTGGACATCACGATGCTGACTCTGCTGGCCATGGAGAGATGCCGAACTGCCAGAGAAGCCATCGGGTTCATGGGCTCGTTAGCTGAGGAGTATGGCTATGGGTTTCATGATGGCGGGGAGATGCTGGCTGTCGCCGACCCGGAAGAGGTCTGGGTCTTCGAGATCATGCCCGTCGGACCTCTCTGGACACCGAAGAGTGGCAAGCCTGGCGCAGTCTGGTGCGCCCAGCGAGTTCCTGATGATCACGTCTCGGTCTGCCCTAACGAGTCAAGGATCGGCGAGATCGACCTCAAAAACAAGGACTATTACATGGCCTCGCCAAACCTCGTCTCTTTTGCAGTTGAACAGGGGCTCTACGATCCAAAGAGCGGCCAGCCGTTTAGCTGGAAGAAAGCCTACTCGCCCGTTGAGGGAAGCGCCCGCTCAAACCCCAGGAGGGCACGGTTGTGGCGGTTCTTCGATCTGGTCGCGCCCTCCCAGAAATTTAGCCCGGCTACGCCCAACATGGACTTGCCGTTCTCGGTCAAGCCTGACAAAAAGATATCCCTTGAGGATGTCATGGCCATGACCAGGGATAAGTGCGAAGGAACGGAATTCGACCCGCTCAAAGGGCTGAGGGGCGGGCCATTGGGCAATCCTTACTATTCGACAACAACGCGGACGATCGGCACGAATCGCGCTGAATACACGACGGTGACTCAGTCAAGAAGAGGCCTTCCCGATCCGGTCGGCGGGATCGTCTGGCTGGCCTGGGGCTCCCAGGATACGGCCTGCTACATTCCGCTTTACGCCGGCATCGTAGATCTGCCTGATTCTTTCAAGGTTGGCGACCACTGGGTCTTTAACCGAGAATCGGCCCGCTGGGCTTTTGATTACACGGACTTTCACGTTCAGGTGGCGTATGGAGCAGCCATCCAGGATGTCAGGGAAGCTCAGGCGAAATGGGAGACTGCTGCTATCGCGGGCGCACTCGAAATCGACAAACAGGCCCAGGAGCTTTACGCTCAGGACCAGGCCAAGGCGCGCAACTTTCTCACCGGTTATTGTCTCTCCCACGCCAACGATGTCATTAGAGCCTGGTGGGACCTGGGAGACCGGCTGCTTGTCAAATACAATCATTTCGGCGTCTACAACACGGAAAAACGGTCTCTGGAGCGGGCCAGGGTTTTGACTCCGCCCGAGTGGTGGAAAAAGGCTGTGAAGGCTTTTGATATCTTGTTGGAACGGCCGGAAAAGCAATATCATTAAAAAGAAATAATAAAGGAGGCGCACAAATGAACTGGAAAAAGGCATCCCACAGCTTCATTTTTATTCTTATCTTTATGGCTTTTATGGCTGCCTTTATCCCTCAAACTAAACCCGACCAGAACGGAGGCCAGCAGACGGCTGATTATCCCGAGGGTTGCACGGTCATCATGGTCGGGAAGAACGCTTCGGCCGACGGTTCGACGATCGCCACCCACACCTGTGACTGCGGCACCTGCGACTGGACCTGGCGGCATGTGCCCGGGGCTGATCACAAACCCGGGGAGACGCGCAAAATATATCACATCAACCAGTACAAGACCTGGCCGCCCGACGAGGGACTCAAATGGGAGCTCTACAAGAACGACTTCACCGGCCTGGAGATTCCTGAAGTGCCTCATACGTATGCCTACCATCACGGGATGTTCGGCTACCTGAACGAGCATCAACTGGCTATCGGCGAGTCGACGATCGGCTGCGTCAAGAAACTTGTCAACTCCACGCCGACACCGGCGTTCGACATCACCATGCTGACGCTCATCGCCATGGAGAGATGCAAGACAGCGCGCGATGCTATTAGGCTCATGGGATCGCTGGCCGAAAAATACGGCTATGGGTACAACGATCACGGCGAAATGCTGGCCGTCCATGATCCCAACGAAGTTTGGGTCTTCGAGATCATGCCCGTCGGTCCGCTGTGGACACCAAAGAGCGGAAAGCCGGGTGCCGTATGGTGCGCCCAGCGCGTCCCCGACGACCATGTCTCTGTCTGCCCCAACGAGTCGCGGATTGGCGAGATCGACCTCAAGAACAAGGACTATTTCATGGCCTCTGAGCATGTCGTCTCTTTTGCCGTGGAACAAGGTCTCTATGATCCGAAAAGCGGAAAGCCTTTTAGCTGGAAAAGAGCCTATTCTCCCGTTGAAGGCAGCGCCGTGAGCACAAACGGCCGGCGGGCCAGATTGTGGCGGTTTTTCAACATCGTGGCTCCTTCCCTCAACCTCAGCCCGGAGACGCCAGACATGGACTATCCTTTCTCCGCCAGGCCTGACCAGAAGATATCGGTCCAGGATGTCATGAACATGACCCGTGACCGGGCCCAGGGCACTCCGTTTGACCGGGTCAGGGGGATGCGCGGCGGGCCTTTCGGCAACCCGAATTATTACGGCACAACCCGGACCATCTGCAGCCCGACCGCCGAGTACACGACGGTCACCCAATGCCGCGGCTGGCTGCCGGCTCCAATCGGCGGCATCGTCTGGCTGAGCTTCGGCGTCCAGGACACGTCCTGCTACATGCCCCTCTATGCCGGCATCGCAGATGTCCCCTCTTCCTTCACGATCGGCGACCACTGGGTTTTCAACCGTGAGAGCGCCCGCTGGGCCTTTGATTACGTCGATTTCCACACCCAGGTCGCTTACGGGCCGGCCCTCGAGGAGGTCAAGAAAGCTCAAGCCGAATGGGAAGCCAAGACCGTGGCCGGCATCGCCGAAATTGATAATCAAGCCCTGGAGCGCTACAATAGGTCGGTGGACGAAGGGATCGGCTATCTAACGGGCTATTCGCTCGCCCACGCGGATGAGGTCGTCAAGGCGTGGTGGAAACTCGGCGACGATCTTCTGGTCAAGTTCAACAAGCTTTCCTATTACGATTCCGAAAAAAGGACGCGCGACCGCAACAAGCCGGCTTATCCGGACTGGTGGAAGAAGGCTATCAAGATCTATGACGTCCTTTTAGAGCCGGCTGAATAGTAGCCAAAATTAAAAAGAAAAATATTATTAAATCTATATAATTTATAGAAAATATAGGAAAGGAGATAACCTGGCCATGAAAAAATCTCTCCTAATAATCGCTCTTCTGGGGTTTTTCTTTGTCCTGACGGGACTCGGAGGTTCAGCCGGAGCGGCGGTTCCCAAGGCCAAGCTTCCCGTGCTCACGACATCTGCCGGTCAGAGCAATGATGTGACGACCGTGAACATCGTCCTCGAGGAGGCGGCGATCGGGTATGATTACTGCGATGTCCCCGATATCGACATCTTAAAGGCCGGCGTTGGTCTGGCAGACAAAGAATCAGGACCGGGGTTTCATGTGGAAGTATACACCGACCTCCAGAAATTCCCCAAAGGGACGCCTTACAAGACTGTCATATTTGCCATCGGCGCCAGCCTCAAGGGAATGGGCGCCTCCGGCCTGACCATCGAAACAGAGGAGGCCCGGCTCAAACGGATTATCGATTATTGCAGGCAGAACAAGATTTTCATCATCGGCATTCACGTCGGCGGGACGGCCCTGCGGGGAGCGCCGGGAAGCGATAACGAACGTATGATCGATGCCGTGGCTCCTTTGGCGGATTATCTCATCGTCACCAAAGAAAGCAACAAAGACGCCCGTTTCACCTCCATCGCCAAGGCAAAAAACATCCCCCTGACAGAAGTGGATTACGCCCTCGACCTCGTCGAGATCATGAAGCAGGTTTTTGAGTAAACGCTCAGGGCACGGGTTTCAGCCGCCCGCCTGGAACTTCTCCTGGGCCTTCTGGCGGAGCTCCCGGGCCTCGGCCAAGACTTCCGTCAACTTATCCAGGATGATCCTCACCTTGATGTTGGCCAGCCTTCTTTTGCCCGTTTTTTGAGCCTCATAGTTCTTGTCGAGGAGCCGCTCGATATCAGCTCCGCTCATCCACCGGCTGAGATGTCCATCGGCCAGCAGTTCTTCCTTGATGGCTTCGCGCTCCTGGCCTTCGGCCAAAATACGGTGCGAACTCAAGAAATCCTGCCTCCATTTTTCAAAATCGGCCGTGGCATAGACCGGCATTGGCCCCAAGAGCCTCTTCGCCTCCTTAAAGACTTCCTGTTGAAACTTTTCCGCATCCCGGAGATAGTTTCGCGCCTTGTAGTAGCCCGGGCTCGAAGCCGGGCTCGCCTCCCTCAAGAAGGCTTCAAACGTTTCAAGGGCGAGCTTGAGCGTGTCAAAGCAGCTTGCCGCCTTCAGATAAAGCTGGTTTTCTTCTCTTTTGTTCATTTTGTTCAAGCTTCGGAATGCTACCATAAGCTTTGATTTCTCGTCAATCCAAATGAACCGGTCACGAAAACTTGGGCCTCTGCATCAAAATAGAAAAACGGCACGCGTCGATTGCTTGACGCAGCCAACCCGAGCTTAGGGCTGCTTTTTGCTTGCACGATGCGGCCAATCCCCCTATAATTCCTCTATCGAAGTAAAAAATTAGCGCGACAAGGGAGCGTTCCATGAAACTTATGAATCTCTACAAAGCAGTCATCGAGACGGGGATCGCCAACGACCTAAGAGGCCGGGAAGAAATTGAACGGCTCCTGGCCGAAGAAAAGAAAAAACATGAAAAACTCGAAGAGGAAGATCGGGAGTTCTATGACCAGGACAGGCTCTTCAACCCTTTCTCGGACACCCGCATCCTGACCGGCGACCCGGAGACCGAAGTCAGGAGGATCATCGTCGGGATCGACATGGAGGTCGGCGAAATTCTCCTCGCCTATCTGCTCAACAAGGATCAGGGGAAAAGAATTGACCTGATCATCGCCCATCATCCGGAGGGATATGCCCTGACCAGGCTTTTTGATGTCATGAAGCTCCAGGCTGACCTCTTGTCCCTCTCCGGCGTTACGGTGAGCGTGGCCGAGAAGCTTATGGAAAAGAGGATCGGCGAGGTCGAACGGCGGCTCATGCCCATCAATCACAACCGCGCCGTCGATGTGGCCCGGCTCCTCAACCTGCCGATGATGTCGATCCACACGGCGGCCGACAACTGCGTTACCAACTATCTGGCCAAGCTTTTTGAGAAAGAAAAACCGGCCAAGCTCAAGGATGTGCTTAAGTTGCTCAAAGCCATCCCCGAATACAGAAAGTCTGTGGCTCTGCAGCTTCCGCCCAAAATCGTCAGCGGCTCCGAGGACAACCGGTGTGGCAAGATATACGTCGATATGACGGGCGGCACCGAAGGGTCGAAGGAGGTCTTCGAAAAATTCGCTTCGAGCGGGGTCAGCACCCTGGTCGGCATGCACATCAGCGAAGAACACCTGGAGAATGCCAAGAAGGCCAATCTCAACGTCATCATCGCCGGCCATATCTCGAGCGACACCTTGGGGCTAAACCTTGTGTTAGACGAGGTCGAGAAAAAGGAAAAGCTGGACTTCATCTGCGTCTCCGGGTTTGAGAGAATCCGGAGGTTGAACCAGGGCTAAGGCGGGCTGCCCGTGCGGAATGTCGTCACGATCGTGCTTGCGGGAGGCCAGGGAACCCGCCTCTATCCTCTGACGAAAATCCGGAGCAAACCGGCTGTGCCCATCGCCGGCCGCTTCCGCCTCATCGACATCTCTCTCAGTAACTGCATCCACTCCGGGCTGCGCCAGATCTTTATCCTGACCCAGTTCAGCTCGGAGTCACTTCACCGGCACATTTTCTTGACCTACCGTTTCGACGAATTCTCGAAGGGATTCCTGACCATCCTCTCCGCCCAGCAGACCCTGGAAAGCCGTGATTGGTACCAGGGCACGGCCGACGCGGTCCGGCAAAACCTCTCTTTCCTTAGGGACAAGGGAGACCTAGTCCTCATCCTCTCTGGCGACCACCTCTACCGGATGGATTACCGGAAGTTCATCGATTTCCACATCAAAAAGCAGGCGGAGATAAGCATCTCCGTTACGCCCGTCTCCTCTGAGGAGGCGCCCGATTTCGGCATCATGAAGCTCAATCAGAGTGACCGGGTCGTCTCTTTCTTGGAAAAGCCAAAAACAGAGGGAGATCTGTCCAAGATGCGGGTTGGGCCTTTGTTCATGGATCGGCTGGGAGTAGACGGCGCAGGCAAGACTCATCTCGCTTCGATGGGGGTTTATCTTTTCAACTGGCAGATTTTAAAGAAACTCCTGGAAAGTACGAATTACCGGGATTTTGGCCGCGAGGTGATTCCCCGGGCCATCGACAAACACAAAGTCTATGGCTTTCTTTTCAGCGGCTACTGGCGTGACATCGGGACGATCCGGAGTTTTTACGAAGCCAATATCGAGCTCGCCCAGCCTCTCCCCAGATTCAATTTTTACGATGAGGACAAGCCCATTTTTACACATGCCCGTTATCTCCCCGGCTCAAAGATTCTTGCCTCCGAGGTCCGGAATTCCATCCTCTGCGAGGGCAGCATCATCGATCGTTCCCGGATCGTGGATTCGATCGTCGGCATCCGCTCACGCATCGGCGAAAAATGCCGGATCGAGCGCACCGTCGTCATGGGCGCTGATTATTTTGAGGAGGCGGAGGAAATCGAACAGAACACCAGGCTTGGCATCCCTCCTATCGGCATCGGCCGAGGCTCGGAGATCCGCAACGCCATCATTGACAAAAACGCCCGGATCGGGGAAGACGTCAGGCTTGTCAATGAGCGGGGCGTGAGCGACGAAGAAACAGATCAATACGTTATCCGGGACGGCATCATTGTCGTTCCCAAGCTGGCCGTCATCCCCGACGCTACCATCATCTAAATCGGGGACGCCATACGTAATACACAAAATAAACTCACAGGATGGGATCCATATTGAAGAGGAATAACGATTTTTGGCAATCCGCGCCAGCGACAGTTGATGGATCAACCTGCCAGGAGCGTTTTTTGAGGCAGTGACATTCTTTCAGCTCGGAGGATGATTGGCCGCAAGATCACCGGGAGTTTGGCTGCCGTCCTTATGATGCCTGGGGAGAAGCGGATTCAACCCGATCAAAATCTTGTATGCCGAGGTCCCGCTAAGATCAGCCAAGGCATCGGCGGTCAAGCCTGAACCCGGACGGTCATCCATAAGCACAACCTCATCCCCTACCTTGATGCTGGTATCGCTGTCAAGATCCACCATCATATGGTTGGCGGTTACTGCCGCAATGAGAGGAAATTTCTTGCCATTAATCAAAACATGACTCTTGCCTGCCAATTGGGCGGGATAGCCGTCAGAATACCCTACTCCGACTGTAGCCGCGCGCATGGTTCGCTTGGCCTTGAACACCCGATGATAGGAAAGCGTGTCTCCCGACGCAAGTTCCCTTATGTCGATCACCCTGGCCAACCATCGGGCCACAGGTTTGAGAGCGAGCCGATCCTCCGTCTGAGTTTTATCGGATGGATAATAGCCGTAGATCATGATGCCTGGCCGGACCATATCCAGGTGGAATTCAGTTCCGGCGAGAATCCCGGCGCTGCTCGCTGCGTGTCTAAATCCGACTGAAATCCCCCTTTGATTGGCCCCGCTGCAGACGTCCTGAAGCCTCCGGGCCTGCTCCCGGTCGAAATCTTCGTTTTCTGTCAGCGTCGTCATGATGCCCTCAATTCTAAGTCCCGGCATATCTGCTAAACGGATAAGAAGCGGCAGCGCTATGTTCCATTTAACCCCAGTTCTTCCCATGCCCGTGTCGATGTCGACATGGACCAAAGCCTTCTTTCCTCTCTTCAAGGCCGCCTCGTGAAGATAAGCTGCTTCATCGCTCCAGACTGCCTGGCTGATGTTACGGCTGATGATTTCCTCTTCGTCTTGCCTGGAAAAGGCACCGAAATTCAGGATTCGGCAGCGCAGTTTTTTTTCTCTTAGCTCGACGGCTTCATCCAATTTCCCGACCATGAGCCAGCCAATGCCCTGTTTCTCCAGGTGGCGGGCCACATCCACGAGTCCATGGCCGTAGGCGTTCGCTTTGACAACCGCCATGATTGGCACGCTGACAAGCTGCTTGAGCTTGCTAACATTCCAGGCCAGATGACTGAGGTTAATCTCAATTCTGGAGTCCATGCTTCCGCCAACCCGATGAGACTGAACCTCTGTGCGACCCGGACTGGCAGAAAGTTCCCGGATAAAAGGCCCAACAGCCGCAAACCCTGCGCCTCCACCAGCCTGTTTCAAAAACTTCCGCCGTTTCATCTTTTTTCTCCCTCTTCCGCAATTTTCCTTCTTTTTGCCCTCTTATACAATACCAGGAATTCGAGGACATCGCATGAGCAAATCGCCGTCTTTTTTCCCTTGTCTAACGACTGGGGTGGCAGACTTTTCAGCTATTGCGAAAGCTGGAACTTACGACGGGACTATGTTACAATCTGACCCGAAAATCTCATGGGGAAACAATGAAAGCTCTCATCTGGTTGGTTATCCTGGCTGTCGCCGGCTTCCTGGCCTACCAGTATTACCAGAAATCAATCTCTGACGAAGAGCGGCAAGTCAGACAATTGGAGAAGGAATTCCGCCGGGCCACGGATCTTTTTATTTCGGCCATGCGACAGTCTGCAGAGATCGGCCTGGCCGCTATCGCAGACCCTGAAACCGCTGTTAACAAAATCATTGAAGTCCGGGAAAACCTGCGACAGTTGATGAGCAGCTTAACAGAAGAAAAAGCCATCGCCCATGCCCGAGCGCTGGAGGGCCAGATCCTCAATTTCTGCCGCCGGAATGAGATTGATTAAGCTGTCTCTCCCTTTGGCTCGCTCATCTTTGTCACAGCATAGTACATCGAAGCAAAAGCGCAGCGAATCCACATGACCGCGGGAATGATGCCGACGCCTAAGCAGATGAGGCCGGCGAGGACCACGCCAGCGGCCGTCGATCCCATAAAGAAAATACGGGTCGCGTAGCCTTTTGTCATGCGCCAGCTTTCCTTGACGGCTTCAACGGGCTCCATTTTTCTGTCGACGACAAGATACCGGACAAAGGCCAGCCTGCAGGCGAAGATGATCCCCGGAACTATGAGCAGAACAACCCCTATCCCCACGATGGCTGAAACGAGCAAATGAGCCAGAACGACATTCAGATAGTTCTCGAAAGTCGAGAACATATCTTTGACTTCGATCTGTCCATTCCTAACCGCCTTCAGGAAAACCAGAGCTGCGCCATAGGTGATCGGGCCGAATAAAAGAAACCAGTAAGCGAAAGAGAATATCCTTAAAAGGACACCTCCGGGCGTCTCGTGGCCATCCAGCGATTGAATCATGGCGATCGGAGTCAGCACGACGCCAACAATAATGGTGATGAGAAAAAGGTCCAGAAAGAACCTCTTCATCCTCTCCCAGCCAAAACTGTAGGCCGAACCGACAGTCGGGCTGAGAACAATGACCTTTTCTTTTTCGTTACTCATCGTAACCTCCTTTGATCCTTTTGAGATCGAATTTTTCTTTCACACCCTCAAAATACGTCAGCCCAGCAGCTTTTTCTACCACCGAAAGTCGGATTCGCGCTAAACACGACTTTGGTAGGATTCCCTTCTCCAGGGGGTATTCTAATTTCTCTTGAGGAAATGATGCCTTTTTGTATACTTTATTAGTATGAAACCGCAGGTCATTTTATCAGGTCATGAATAATCTCGTTTTGATCGTCGCCCTGGTCGCTTCTCTCTTCCCGGGCCTCGCTGCCATATCGCTCGCTTATCAGCTTCAAAAAAAGTACAGACTCGTCTACCTATCTACCTATCTCTATTTTCAGATATTCATCAATGCCTTTGGGATTTACGGAATCTCAGGTCAAGTGATGACCAGGAGGATCCTTGAAATCAACCAATCTTCTTTCCAGATTATCAAAACGATTGAACATTTTTTTTCCTTTCTGGGCCTCCCCTTTTTTATCCTCGCTTGGTATATGTTTTTCAGATTGTGCCGTGAGATCTCCGGGAAAAACGTCTCTCGCGCATTCACTCTTACCTACCTGCTCGCAGCCAGCGCCATCTTCTTCGCCTATGGCATCGCCATTATATTGTCCAATTTATCTCCATTCGGAGATGCGCAGCAAAGGCTCTTCTCAAACGCAATTCTAATTCTCTACGCCGTTATAAAAGCCGTCATTCTGGCTATGGGACTTGTTCAGTTATACCGCTTTGGCGAGGCTGTCACTGACGAGAAAAGGCAGCGGGCTGTGCGGATTTTTGCCCATCTCAACTTCGCCGTCTATCTCGTCAGCATTGTTTTGTCCCTTTTCTCACGCCAGAACGATTACTGGGCCAGTCTCTACCTCCTGGCTTTTTTTTCGGCTAACCTTCTGCCGCTTCTTTTCTGGAAAAATTATTTAAAGAATTACGCTGTTGCTCCGTCGCTTCAAGATACCAGCCCCGATATCATGAAGCGGTTCCTCGAGGATTATAAGATTTCAAAAAGGGAGGAGGAAGTTATCCAGCAATTGTGCGCGGGGAGGACAAACAAAGAAATCAGCCAGGCCCTGTTTATATCCCTGCAGACAGTAAAAGACCACATCTACCGGATCTATCAAAAGACCGACGTCAAAAACAGAGTCCAATTGATCAACCTCATCCAGAGGTATGAAGGGGAAGAGAAGCGCGCCCGGAGGGACTTGAACCCCCGGCCTTCTGATTCGTAGTCAGACGCTCTATCCAGCTGAGCTACGGGCGCAACGTTCACCCCGCCCTAAATATACCGGAATGCCTTTACTTTTACAACCGAGGACAGGGTACAAAACAAAAACGACAAGTTTTGAATTCTCTCATCAATGAAATCTTGCCAACTTCTCTGCAGAAGCTCTGACGTATAGATAAAGCCATTTTGATAGATTGGGGAGTATTCCAAAGAGGCTACCTACTTGTCGATTGCCCGGCTAGTGTGGTCGATGGTTCCGCCGACGCCAGCCTTAGCCAGCACGGCGCCGATAATTCCGCCTGCCAGCGCCGGCAAGATCCAGGGGAAGCCTGATGAAGCGAACGGTATCATCATGATCAGCCTGTTGACAGCCTGAACAGGCGCTCCCGCCGCTGTCAGCGCATCGAAGAGACTCGTGGCCAGAGCGCCAATCACCGCGCCCGAGTAAACAGCCCGATGCTTGACGAGCCGGCCAGCCATCGTCAGAATGATAAGGACGATGACCACCGGATAAACGGTGACGAGAAGGGGGAAAGCCACTTTGACGATCGTCGTCACCCCGACCGTCGCGAACACGGCGCTAAATATACACGTAGCCAAGCATATCGCCTTATACCGGAGTTTTCCTTTTGACAGGTCGCTAAAATAATCTCCGACCGTGGCCGTGAGTCCGATCGAGGTTGTCAGGCAGGCCAGGCTCACCGCCAGCCCCAGGGCGATCTTGCCAGCGCTTCCCAAAAGACCCTGCGTGATGCCGATGAGAAGGGAGGTCCTCTCCATCGTCGCCGGAAAAATATTCGAAGAACAGGCGCCGAGGTACATCAGGCCTCCGTAGACCAAGCCCAGCCCGCTTGCCGCGACGACTCCTGCCAGTGAGGTCATTTTGACCTGATCGGAAATCCGGCTGTAGCCTTTAAAAACCAAAGCAGCGATGATGATTTCGGCAAACACGACCGAAGCCAGGGCATCCATCGTCTGGTAACCTTCCCGGAAGCCTCTCCCGAAGGCGCTGGGCAGCCCGCTCCCTCCCGTATCTCCAAGGGGATTGAAAATGCCCTTCAGGATGATCAGCGCCAGCGTTGCAAGCAGGAAAGGGGTCAGGATTTTCCCGATTTTGTCGACCACCTTCTTCCGGTTGAGGGCGAAAAACAGCGTGACGGCAAAATAGACGATCGAAGAAATGGCTGCGCTGGCTCCCGGAATGTTCGGCCGGACTCCCATCTCAAAGGTCGTGGCCCCTGTCCGGGGAATAGCCAGGAGAGGTCCGATGGCGAGGATAATAACGACGCTGAGGACCTGGCCAAAAAGAGGGCTGACCCGGCTGGCCAGACGCTCCACCCTTCCGCCCGCCCTGGCTGAAGCCATGATGCCCATCAGGGGCATCCCAATACCCGTGATCAAGAAGCCCGCCAGGGCCATGTTCCAGCTTGCTCCCGCCATAAAGCCCATATAGGGAGGAAAGATGAGATTCCCGGCGCCAAAAAACATGGCAAACAGGGCCAGGCCAACCCAGATGACATCGTTGGTCCGCCTGTTCATCGCTCCTTCACCCGTTGCCTCAACCGAACCCTGGCCTGAGGAATAGCGCGGGCGACAAAATAAGCGACCAGGGCCGCGCTAAAAATGAGAATAAGCGGCCACTTCAGCTCTCTGAGCACATCGAGCCCAAAAGCGGCGGACCCGACGAGCAAGGCGGCCACAGCCACGGCATAAAGAAAAATTTCGCTTTTTATGCCTTTCAGCGCTTCAATAATTATCTCGGTAGAGGATATTGTTGTTTCATTCCCGGGCTCTTCAGGCATGTCTTCCCTCCTCCTGGGTTTGATGTTAAACCCTCTTGACTTCTGGCAGCCTCGCAGGTTTTAAAAAGGTTTTTAGAAAGAGCCAGATTGCTCCGCCAGAAAGAATCATCAGGAGGGCGTCAGCCAAGACGAGAACGTAATTCTTGCTCCGGATATAATTTGACATAAGGATGATGAGCGAGGCCACGGTCGTCGTTATCATGAACATGGCCGGGATTAAGGTGAAGAGGTTCTTTTTCCGGCGAAGAAGCAGCCAGGCCGAGACAGCTAACAGGACGAGCGCAGCCAAAAGCTGATTGGCCGTGCCGAAGATAGGCCAGAGTGCGCTGAAGGCATTGGAATAGGCAAGTATCCACATCAGCAACACCGAGAG
>CAZKBY010000014.1:0-23533 GCA_964550915.1 uncultured Eubacteriales bacterium
GAGTCCAGGAGATTATCAAACGGTACGACATCACCCTGGTCGGGCCGAATTGCCTCGGCGTCATCAACACCGACGTACGTTCCTCGATGAACGCGACTTTCGGCACCCAGATGCCCAAAGAAGGGAATATCGCCTTCGTCTCCCAGAGCGGCGCCCTCTGTGTGGCCGTGCTTGACTACGCCAAGGAAGCGAACATCGGCTTCTCCAAGTTCATCAGCATGGGCAACAAGGCAGGCGTCAACGAGAACCAACTCCTCCGCTATCTCAAGTCCGACCACAAAACCGACGTCATCCTGATGTACCTCGAAGACCTGGTCAACGGCCGGGAGTTCATGTCCATCGCCAGGGAAATCACGAGCTCGCGCGTTCAGCCGAAGCCGATCATCGCGCTCAAAGCTGGGCGGACTTTCGCGGGAGCGAGGGCCGCCTCCTCGCACACGGGATCGCTGGCCGGCTCTGACAAAGTTTATGACGCCATTTTTGAACAATGCGGCGTTCTCCGGGTGGACACGCTGGAAGAGCTGTTCGATTACGTCAAGGCCTTCTCCAGCCAGCCTCTGCCGCGCGGCAGGAACGTGGCTATCGTCACGAATTCTGGGGGCCCTGGGATATTGGCCACAGATTCCTGCATCCGCCATAACCTCAATGTCGCACCGCTTAGCCAGACGACAAAAGCGAAGCTGCGGAAAATCCTTCCCTCCACAGCCAGCCTCCAAAACCCGGTGGACCTCATTGCTGAAGCCCAGGCCGAGCAGTATGAGGCTTCGTTACGTGCAGTGCTTCGAGACAAAAAGATTCACTCGGCTATCGTCATCTTGACACCGACAGCATTCACCAAGGTTGATAAGATTTCATCAGCCATCGTCAAAGCTGCCAAAGCCTCGCATAAGCCGGTCGTCTGCTGTCTGCTGGGAATCTACGATGTCTCCCAGGGCATTGAAATCCTCGAAGAAAACGGCATCCCAGACTACAGGTTTCCGGAGTCAGCGGCCAGAGTTCTGGCGGAAATGAGAAATTTTACCCAGTGGCTGAAGCGTCCGCAGACAGGAGTCAAAACTTACCGGGTCCAGAAAGCAAAAGCTCGCCAGATCATCGCTACGGTCAGGCAAGAAGGCCGGCAATTCCTTCTCGAGCAGGAAGCCTACCAGGTTCTCAAAGCCTATAATTTTCCGGTCGTGAGGTCGATTATCGCCCGGAGCGAACAGGGGGCGGTCGAAGCAGCCGAGGAGATCGGGTTTCCGGTGGTCATGAAGATTGCCTCTCCTGACGTCGTCCATAAATTTGATTACGGTGGCGTCAAGCTCGACCTCAAGGACAAGAACGAAGTCAGGCTGGCTTACCGAGAAATCTGCGACAATGTGCTCCGCCTTAAGCCCGGGGCCAGGATAGCGGGCGCGATCGTTGAAGAGATGGTCCATGGAGGCAAGGAAGTGATCCTGGGCATGAACAGAGACTCTCAATTCGGCCCCATCCTGATGTTCGGACTTGGCGGAATCTATGTCGAAGCCTTGGAGGACGTTTCTTTCCGTCTGGCTCCCATCCGCGAATATTCGGCCCTGGCCATGATCAAGAAAACCAAAACGCACAAGATTTTAGAGGGATTCCGGGGCGGTCCTGTCTATGATGTTGAAGCCATCGCTGACTGTCTCAAGCGGCTCAGCCAGTTGGTTGTGGATTTTGAGGATATTCGGGAGCTGGACATCAACCCGCTCCTTGTCTTCGAGAAAGGGAAAGGCTGCCGGATTGTCGACGCCCGGATTGTTATCGGCTGACAGTCAGAACGTTGCGCTCGTTCTGTCTGTGCTATAATATTCACTTCAAATGGCCCTGTTCAAAAAGAAAAAAAGACCCCGTGTCTGCGTGATCGGGCTCGACGGAGTCCCCTACTCGCTCGTCACCGACCTGGCCCGCCGTGGCATCATGCCTTCTCTGAGCGCCTTGATCCAGAGAGGCCATCTTCATGAGCTTAAAGCCAGCCTGCCCGAAATATCAGCCGTGAGCTGGACTAACCTCATGACGGGGACCAACCCGGGGACCCATGGCATTTTTGGTTTCGCCGACTTCAGGCCCGGCTCTTACAAGGTCCGTTTTCCAAATTTCCTGGATGTCAAGTGCCCAACCCTCTGGGATAAACTCGGCGCTCGGGGGAAAAAGTCCATCATCATCAATCAACCCGCCACTTACCCCGCCCGGCCGGTTAACGGGGTCCTTATTTCCGGGTTTGTGGCCATTGACCTGGCCAAAGCCATCTATCCCCCTTCCCAAAAGCACGCCTTAGAGAAGATGGACTACCTGATCGATATAGACACCGTGAAATCACGAGAAAACCATGACTTCCTCTGGCAGGAGCTCCTCAAGACTCTGGCCAGCCGAGAGAAAGCTCTCAATCATTTCTGGGAAGAGGACTGGGATTATTTTGAGTTCGTCATCACCGGAACAGACAGGCTCCACCACTTCCTCTGGTATTCTTATGCAGATGAGAAGAGACCATTCCATCGAGAATTTCTTGATTATTACGGGCAGATCGACCGTCTGATCGCACGAATCGCCGATTCCTACCAGAAGCTAACCGGCGGGGATGATGGCCTCTATCTTCTGTCCGATCACGGCTTCTGCGGTATCGACCATGAGGTTTACCTCAACGCCTGGCTGGAAAAGCAGGGCTATCTGAAATTTTCCAGTCCCGCGCACGCTGGCCTGGAGGACATTGGGGATGAAAGTGTTGCTTTCGTTCTCGATCCTAACAGGATTTACCTCAACCTGAAAAAGAGGTTCCCGAAAGGAACCGTGGACCCTTCCGAGGCTGAGTCCCTGAAAAGAGAGATTGGGCAAAAGCTGGAAAAGCTTGAGTTCGAAGGCAGGAAAGTCGTAAAGCGTGTTCTCGATTGCAGGGACATCTATTCCGGCCCCTATCTCTCTTCGGGCCCGGATCTCATCGCCGTGGCCGAACACGGGTTCGACCTCAAGGGCTCAATCAAGAAAAAAGAGGTTTTTGGCCGGACTGACCTCCAGGGTATGCACACCTGGGACGATGCTTTTTTCTGGGCCAAGCGGCCGCACGGCGAGAACCTGGCCATCAATGACCTGGCCGGGATAATCCTCGAGAATTTCCGATGAATAGAAAAGCCTCTCCTCGCACAGTGCTGATAATATCGGTTTGCGCTGTCTTGGGTGCCTGTCTTCCCGCCCAGGCCTATATCGGACCAGGCGCCGGCTTCGCCTTCCTGTCCTCTTTTTTTCTCTTATTCCTGACCTTCTTCCTGGCCATATTCTCTTTTCTCTCCTGGCCCTTCCGCTTCTTCCTGCGTCTGGCCAAGGGCAGACGGGCCTATAAAAAGGCGCTGGCCGATAAAGTCGTCATCATCGGGCTGGACGGCCTTGATCCAGGCCTGACCGAAAAATTCATGGCTGAAGGAAAGCTCCCCCATCTCGCCAGGCTCAAAAAAGAAGGAGGTTACGCCCGCCTCCAGACGACAACGCCGGCCATTTCGCCGGTGGCCTGGTCATCCTTCATGACAGGCTCTGAGCCGTCTAAGCACAACATTTTTGATTTTCTCAGCCGCGACCCAAGGACTTACCTGCCAGAGCTTTCGTCAGCTCGTATCGGCCGGCCGAAAAGAACGCTGTCCTGGGGGAAATATAAGATTCCTCTCTCTAAGCCCGAGATCAGGAATTTAAGAAAAAGCGTGCCGTTCTGGAAAATCTTAGGGCAGGCCGGGATCTTCAGCACTGTTTTAAGGGTTCCTATTACGTTCCCGCCAGAAAAATTCTCCGGCCATCTCCTCTCTGGCATGTGTACGCCCGACCTCAAGGGCAGTCAGGGGACCTTTGCCTTTTATACAACAGACAGGGACAAAATCCAAAAAAGGGAAGGCGGTGTCGTCATCCCCGTGGATATCATTGATGGACGCATCACGACTCATATTTCGGGGCCAGATAACTCTCTTCTAAAAAAACCTGAAGAACTCCGGCTTCCCCTGACCATTGAAATTGACAGGAAAAAAGACGAGGCTTTGTTAAGGTGGCCCGGACAGAAGCTCAGGCTTAAAAAAGGCGTGTTCTCTCCCTGGCTCAAGCTTGTTTTCCGGCCTGGCCTGGGCATGAAGATCCGGGCAATCGCCAGGTTTTATATCTCGGCTGTCGAGCCTCACTTCGAGATGTATCTCACCCCGCTTAATATCGACCCGGAAAAGCCGGCCTTGCCAATCTCCCACCCTTTTATTTATTCAGTCTACCTCGGAAAGCTCCTGGGAAGCTTTATTACCCTGGGCGAGGCCAACGATACCTGGGCCCTGAACGAAGGCGCGCTGAATGAGGCTTCTTTCCTTGAGCTCACCTACTCTAACCATCGCGAATGGGAAGCCATGCTTTTCAATGCCCTCGACAAGACAAAAAAGGGCGCCGTCATCTGCGTCTTCGAGACAACCGATAGCATCCAACACATGTTCTGGCGGTACCTAGACAAAAACCATTCCACCCGCAAGATGACTCCGGCGGAGGCAAGCCCTCGAGTCATCGAGGACCTCTACCAAAAAATGGATGACCTGGTTGGCCGAGTCTGGGACAGACTGGGCTCTCGGAGCGTTCTCTTTGTCATGTCTGACCACGGGTTTCAATCTTTCTCGCGTGGCGTCAACCTCAACTCCTGGCTCTATCTCAATGGCTACCTGTCGCTAAGAGAAGGGAAAAAAGCAAGCGAAGAATGGTTCAAAGATGTGGACTGGGAGAAGACCCGAGCCTATGCCCTTGGACTCGGCGGTTTGTACATCAATCAGCAAGGCCGGGAAGCTAAGGGCGTTGTCCCGGCTGGGGAAGAGACTAAAGTCCTGAAAGTAGAGCTTATGAAAAAGCTCGCCGGCCTGCGGGATAGCCGGACAGGAGAAGTCGCCGTCACAGAAGTCTATGACCGGGATAAAATCTATGCCGGTCCCTATAAGGAAAACGCTCCAGACCTTATCATCGGCTATAACAGAGGTTATCGCGCGTCTTGGGATTCGGTCACCGGTAAAGTAACGGACACGGTTTTTGAGGATAACACCAAAGCCTGGAGCGGCGACCATTGCGTCGACCCGCGGCATGTCCCCGGCGTTTTCTTCTCGAACCGAAAGGTCAGCCTGAAATCGCCATCCATCATGGACATTGGCCCGTCCGTCCTCCAGCTCTTCGGCCTTCCCGTCCCGGCCCACATGGACGGCCGGCCGCTCCTGGCCGCGGACAGGGAGCCTTCTCAGAAAAAAGGGAAAAAACAATGAACTCAATAAAAAGAAGAGAATTTATAAAATGGGCAATGGCAGCTTCTTCTCTCTTCGCGCTCGGCGGAAAGACTCCCCTTCTGACAAAGGTCGCTGGCAAGGCAGAAACCAGAACAAAAATCCTCGTCCTAGGTTTCGACGGCCTTGACCCCCGCCTCCTCAGGATGTGGATGGAGGCGGGTAAACTTCCTGCTTTCAGCCGGCTCCGCAGCCAAGGGAGTTTTCTTCCCCTCCAGACGAGCATCCCGCCGCAGAGCCCGGTGGCCTGGTCGAATTTCATCACCGGAACTGACCCCGGAGGCCATGGCATCTTTGACTTCATGAACCGGGATCCGCAAACGTACATCCCGGTTTTTTCTGGTTCATCCACCGAGGAAGCTAAGACGACGGTCAAATTTGGGGACTTAGTCCTCCCGCTGAGAGGCGGAAAAGTGAGGAACCTTATCAAGGGCCGGGCTTTCTGGCAGATCCTCGAAGACTACGGCATCCCGGCGACAGTCTTCAAGATGCCGTCCAATTACCCGCCGGTGCCCACAAAACAAAGAACTCTCTCCGGCATGGGTACACCAGACATCAAGGGATACTACGGCCTGTTCAACTATTACACTGACCAGCCGGTCAGAATGAACGAGGACATCGGAGGCGGCCGGATCCATCAGGTCTTTATCGATAGGAACACAGTCGAAGCCAAACTGCCCGGACCGACAAACACCTTCAAAAAAGACCGGCCTGAATCCACGCTGGACTTCAAGGTCTATGTCGATCCCGTAAACCCGGTAGCCAAGATTTCCTACCAGGGCCAGGAATTTATCCTGAGAGAAAAAGAGTGGAGCGGCTGGAAAAGAGTCCGCTTCCAACTCATTCCCACTCAGAGCGTCAGCGGCATCTGCATGTTTTACCTCAAGGAAATCAGGCCTCATTTTAAGCTTTATGTCACGCCCATTAACATCGACCCGGCGTCTCCCGCCCTGCCCATCTCAACGCCGGAAAGCTATGCCCCGGAACTCGAAAAAAAATTCGGCCCTTTTTTCACCAAGGGACTGCCGGCGGACACGAGCGCTTTGGACCATGATGTCCTGAATGAGGCGGAGTTCCTCGAACAGGACGACATGATCCTGGGCGAACGGAAGAGGATGTTCGAGTACGAATTCAACCGCTTTGATTCCGGGCTTCTCTTCTACTACATCTCCTCCACTGACCAGCGTCAGCACATGTTCTGGCGGCTGATCGACGAGAGCCACCCGATGCACGATCCTGTCCTGGTTTCAAAGTACGGACGGACGATCGAGAATACCTACATTGAAGCCGACAGGTTCCTGGATAGTGTTTTGCAGCGATTGAACAAGGACACTCTTCTTATCGTCATGTCTGACCACGGGTTTAATCCCTTCCGTCGGGGCTTCAACCTCAACACCTGGCTTTTCGAAAATGGCTATCACAAGCTTCGCAATCCCTGGAGACAGGAAGAAAGCAGCCTGTTCGAAAATACCGACTGGTCGAGAACCAAGGCCTACGGCGTCGGACTCAACGGTCTCTATATCAACCAGAAGGGCCGGGAGGGAGAGGGAATCATCAGCCCGGGCGCGGAAAGTGACAACCTCGTCCGGCAGATCACCCGGCAGCTCGAACAGGTTGTCGACCCGAAAACGGGTGAGCAGGTCATCCTCCTCGCTTTCATCGCCAAGGATGTCTATAAAGGGCGACATCTCGAACTCGCCCCCGATATCATCCTCGGGTTCAACTACGGCTACCGGATTTCCTGGAGTTCTCCCCTCGGCAAGTTCCCCCGCCAGGTCTTCGAGGACAACACCGAAAAATGGAGCGGCGACCATATGAGCGCGCCCGAGGTCATTCCGGGCATCCTCGTCACAAACCGGAAGGTCAGAGCCGAATCGCCCGCCCTCTACGACCTCACCGCGACCATTCTCGATGTTTTTGGCATCGTCAAGCCAGACGAAATGATCGGAACATCCATTTTTTAGAGTCTGGGAGGAAGCGAGATGGGAAAAGCCAAAATCAAGCTGGACAAAGAACTGGTAGAAAGGGTAAAAAAATATGCTCGGCTGGCGGGCTACTCCTCGGCCGATGAGTTTATCACTCACTGCCTGGAAAAAGAGATGGCCGGGCTCGAGGAATCAGACTCAGAAGAAGAAATCAAAAAGAAGCTCAAGGGATTAGGCTATATCTCCTGAACCCGGGCAAGCAGAGGGAAATCTGGATGTGGACTTTCAATTCCGTGATGGGCCGGGTCATTAGCCTCATTTTCTTTCCCTTCCGATCCCTCGATCCCTGGTTCGCCCTGGTCTTTGTCTCTTTTCTGACCGGTCTCCTGATGCTTTTCATTTTCCGCCTGACCTCGAACCAGAAGGGCATCCGCCAGGCCAAGGACATGATCAAAGCCCACCTCCTCGAGCTCCGTTTGTTTAAGGACAGCCTGCCCATAACGCTCAGGGCCCAGGGACAAATTCTCAAGCACAATTTTAGATACATCGGTTATTCCGCCAAGCCCATGTTGATCATGCTCATTCCGCTTCTTGTCATTCTCGCCCAGCTTAACCTCTGGTTTGGGTACGAAGCCTTGCGGGCCGACGAAACGACCATCCTCAAGGTCTCTCTCAAAGAAAGGTCGGCCCCGATGGACCTTGCGGTCGAGCTCAAGGTGCCTTCTGGGCTGGCCATAGAAACTCCCCCTCTCCGCCTGGCCGAGTCCGGGGAGATCAACTGGCGGATCAGGGCCAAAGAAGAAGGAAGTCATGAGCTGAGGATTGAGCTGGCCGGACAGAGCTTCACCAAGATCGTGACTGCGGCATCCAAGAGCTTGATGAGAATTTGCCCGATCAAGACGAGCCGGCTGGTCGATGAATTCCTCTATCCAGGGGAAAAACCGCTTTCCCCTAAAGTCCCCGTAACTTCAGTCGAAATAACCTATCCGGCCAGGAGGCTCAATTTTTTCGGTTTGAACTTTCATTGGCTTATTCCCTATTTGATCCTCTCGATCCTTTTTGGGTTTGTTTTCAAGCGTCCTTTCCGCGTTGAAATTTAGGCAATAAATACGTCAAAAAGGAGAAAATCATGAAAATCGAACAATTCAGAATGGAGCGGATGCAGTCCACATGGGAGAACGTGGTGGATTATAACCTCTCTGAAAGCGGCGTCCATCCTCTCAAGCTCGAGGAGTTCGTGGCCAAAGAAGAACTCGAGGAAATCGTCAGGATCGGTCTCGGCTACAGCCAGACAAACGGCACGCCGGAGCTGAGGCAGCAGATTGCCGGGCTTTATCCGGGAGTTTCAACCGAGCAAATCCTGACCACCGCTGGCTCATCTGAAGCCAATTTTCTTCTCATGTGGAGTCTCATCGAGCCGAAGGATGAGGTCGTTTTCATGATGCCCAACTACATGCAGATGTGGGGACTTGTCCGCGGGTTCGGGGCTAACCTCAAGCCCTTTTGGCTGAGGGAGAGCCTGGGCTGGGCTCCAGACCTGGACGAGCTGAGTCGGCTTGTGACAAAAAAAACAAAGCTCATCATCCTGACCAACCCGAACAACCCGACCGGTGCTGTGTTGAGCGAGGAGGCTATGGAGATGATCATCAGATTGGCTGATCGGGCCGGAGCCTGGATCATTGCCGATGAAGTCTATCAGGGGGCTGAGCGAGAGGGCAAGCCAACGCCGAGCTTTTTCGGAAGATACGATCGGGTCGTCGCAGTCAACGGTTTGTCCAAAGCCTACGGTCTCCCTGGAGTTAGGATCGGCTGGATCGTTGGACCTGAAGAGTTCGTCAAGAAGACATGGCCTTATCATGACTACACAACGATCTCGCCCAGTGTCATCAGTGATCGCCTTGCCAGAATTGCTCTGACTCCAAAAAACAGGGCAAGAATCCTGGCTCGGACGCAGCGCATCCTGAAGGAAAACTTCCCCATCCTGAAAAACTGGCTGGAAAAACAGGCTGGCCTTTTTGAATTTGTCCCCCCCAAGGCCGGAGCCATCGCCTTCGCCCGCTATAACCTGAATATTAATTCGGTCAAGCTCGCCGACCGGCTTATCCGGGAAAAGAGCGTTCTCATCGTTCCAGGTGAGCATTTTGAGATGGGTCACTACCTTCGTTTTGGATACGGCGGCGAACCGGATTACCTCAAGAGCGGTTTAGCCCGGATCGAAGATTTCCTTAAAGGCCTAAAGAGCCGTGAAAGTTAGGATCCTGCGCGAGCCTGAAATCCGGAAGCTCCTCGTGCTCCGGGAGGCGATCCAGGCCGTCGAAGAATGCTTGGCCGATTTTTCTTCGGGAAAAGCCGTCGTTCCTGGCGTCATCAACCTTGACCTTGAAGATTTCCAGGGCGAAGTCCATGTGAAATCTGCCTACATAAAGGGCGATTGGTATTACGTCATCAAAATCGCCTCCGGCTTCTACGCAAATCCCCTCCGCGGGCTCCCTGTCGGAAACGGGCTGGTGCTCTTATTCGAAGCGGAGACGGGCCTTCTTGAATGCATCATGTTCGATAACGGGTTTATCACCGAGATGAGAACGGCCGCCGCAGGCGCCGTCGCAGCAAAATATTTAGCCAAGAAGACGCTCCGCAAGGTGGGGCTTGTGGGCTCCGGAAGCCAGGCCCGCTTCCAGGTCAGAGCTCTTCAGGAAGTGCGCCAGCCCGAAGAGGTCTGGGTCTGGAGTCGAAGCTCGGATCATGTCTCAGCCTATATCGATGAAATGTCAGGACTGTGTCCACAAGTGAAATTCATCCGGGCGAAAGATTGTGAGGAAGCTGTCCGGGAGAGCGCCCTCGTCATCACCGCGACACCGAGCCGCACCCCTCTCGTCAGGGCTTCGTGGCTCGAAAAGGGCGTTCATATCACAGCCCTGGGAAGCGATGGCCCTGATAAGCAAGAACTCGAGGTCGATGTTCTGGCCCGCGCAGACTTGATTTTCTGCGATTCAACCTCCCAGTGCGCCAGGCTCGGCGAGATTCACCATGGCCTTGAAAAGAAGGCCATTACGGAAGAGAAAATAAGCGGCGAAATCGGCGAAATCATCCTCGGGCGCAAGCGCGGTCGCGATACAGATAGCCAGATCACCATTGCCGACCTGACTGGCATCGGCGCCCAGGACGCGGCCGCCGCTTCGCTTGTCTATGAAAAAGCGAGCCTCCGAACTCTCGGGGATTTCCTGGAGATTTGACCATTCTCCGGGGCTTCTCCCTTTTAGAAAGCTACTCGCCCCGGTCTTTTTGCCTTTGACTGAGCGCCAAGCCGCGAACTCCTGTCAAATGCTCAAACCGGCAAATCATCGAAACCCGGGAATTCCCCTCAGAATCCGGGGAAGAAGCTGAACTGGAAGACCCAATCTTTGTGGGGCCGGTCGAACGGCTTGACAGCATTGAACCCCAGGATCAGGTAGCCGAAGACGTTGAAACGCAGTCCGACGCCGGCGCTCGAAACAGGTTTCTGCTGGCCGTTGAGAAAGGTGGGGTTAGTGCTTCCCGTCCAGGTCACTCCCCAATCATAGAAGAGCACCATGTCGATGGGCAGGATGCCATAATATCCCTTACCCAGCCCGAGGACACGGAAAAGCGGAAAGCGAAGCTCCGCATTGGCCACCAGGAGTTTGCTGCCGAACAGACGGTTGAAATCGAAGGCGTCATTACCGATGAGTTCCTCGTTCTCGAAGGAGTAATAATCGTAGCCTCTGACCAGGCTTTCGTATCCTATGTACAAAGGCCAGAGGCGGCCGTCATCGGCGTCTCTCCCGTAGCGGCCGTAGTGGAGCAGGCGAAAGGCCAGGGTAAACGGCTTGGCCGGCATGAAATAACGTCGATAATCGGCCAGCAGGGAGTTGTACTGGATCGAGCCGATGCTCGGGGTGAACTCGAAGAGATAGCTCTGGCCGATGATGGGAGCTGTGGCACCCCATAGGGCGCTATCATAAACAAGAGCCAAGCTCGTATAGAAGAATTTAAGGCTTTCTGGAGCCGGCTGCGGCTCAATTTCGCGGTAGATCTGCCGGCCGTCAAGAGAGAGGATATAGGTGACGATTTCCTGGTCAAAGTCAATATACTGGAAACCGCTTTTCACCTCCAGTCGCCTGACCTGGTTGAAGGGATAGAAAAGGCTCCCTTGGAGTTCATAATTGATCTGCCAGTAAAGATAGTCTCTCTCGACATATACCGGTTCTCCGCCAAGATTGGACATCTCGAGGGTTGAATATCCGGTGACGTAAGGAATGCGGCCGACAGCGCCCCCCCAGTTCAGCCGGCGCTGAGAATTCTGATAGGAGAGGATTCCGGTCAAATCTTTCAGACGGCTTGATGTCTGAACGAGAGTTCCGAGGGAGTGATAGCCCAGCATGTCCGTCCAGAATAAAGCCACACCCCCGCCCGTGTAGGTTCCAAACCGGTCGATGCCTATTCCAACTTGGGGGGGACTGATATAATCGAGGCCTAATTTGGGTTTGTATTCAGAGGAGGGAAACTCTGCCTGCTCGGGCAACCCGAAGAGAGGATTTCTCAGGAGGCCCAACAAAGCCCCTCCAGGCTGCTCCCGCGGAGGAAGGACAGAGAGAAGTTTTCCCTCGAATCGCGCTAGGTCGGCGTTGCCGCGAAGCGTCTCGGCGTCTTCAAGCGAAAAAATCGAGTACTGGCCTTTATCATAAGCGCAGTAAATCAGCCGTCCGGTTTCTTGGGCCACCGAAAAGGTTGGGCTCATTTCGGTGATGCCGCTTACTCCGGTATAAAGGTTGGTCACCTGGAATACCTTGTCCTCGTCCAAGTCGAGGCGGTAGATGTCTGGCTTTCCGCTCACGTCCGAAACAAAATAAAGGCTCTTGGAATCAGGCGACCATTGGGGGTTGATGCTCTTGGCCCCGGCAAACCCGTGGATTCTCTGGATGTTACCAGACGCAGGGTCAATGAGCGCTAGCTCGTAGTCCCCATATTTCAAAAGAGAGAGGTCGGTGCCAAAGCGGTCTGTGACGAAGGCGATGCTTTTTCCGTCTGGTGACCAGGCCGGCTGGAGGTCGGCAAAGGGGTCGTCCGTCAGCTCCTTCAAGCTTTTTGAGCCAAGGTCGTAGAGATAGAGGTCGGTCTTTCCTCGGGCCAGAGCTGAAAAGACAATCGAGCGTTCGTCCGGCGACCAGGTGGGGTTGAAGATCTCGCCCAGCCCGGGAAATTCTATTTCATCAACAATTCTTTCCCGGTCAACGTCAAAAAAGGTTAAGATTGGCTTGCCCTTGCTGATGGCGCCGAAGACAAATCGCTTTCCCCGGGCATCCCAGGCTCCTGAGGAATGGATGAATTGCAGGCTCTCAAACTCAGGATCAACGGCCGTCTGGGTAATTTTTTTCTTTATTTTCCCGATTCCAGCATCAGCCAGGTAAAGGTCGATAGAAAAGAGATCCCGCGTGGACAAAAAGATGATGTTCTTGCCGTCTGGGCTGAGTGTGGGCGAGACATTGTACGGGTTCATCTCTGTGCCCTGGAAGATCATCTTGCCCGTTGCCTCGGGAAGCTTTGTCTGGCCGACAAGAGGCTCGTAGGCTTTCTTGTAGGCCTCGAGCCAGTCCTTGGACAAAGTCTCATACGAAACTCCCAGGACTTTAGTCATGACGCTTTCGAGATCCCCCACTCTGCCGACGCCTTTTATCAAACGGCCGATTGTTTCATCTCCCCAGCGGCCGGTGATATAAGCCAAGAGCGCCTGTCCATACCTGTAGGGGAAATATTTATAGGGATTGTCTAACTTTTTGAGAGGAGGAATTTCTTTCCTCAAGGTGGCATCCCTCATCCACATCGCTGTATGAGAATCGACTGAGCCGATGGACAGGTATTCGGCCATCCCTTCGATGAACCAGAGAGGCAGGCGCAGCGCCCCGGGGTTGGCCATTCCCCCGCCACGGTCCTGCGAAGTCATGTCATACTGGAAGGCATGGATGAGCTCATGGCCGATGACGTGGTCGGTTTCTGCCAGAGACGACCCGACAGGAAGGATGATCCGGCGTTTGAGGGCCTCGGTGACGCCGCCCGTGCCTTCGCCGATCACGCCGGGAATGGCTGTCGTCTGCTGGAAGTGCGGCGAGCTCGCATAAAGAATCAGCGGCTGCCGGCCCTTGAGTTCATGATTGAGAATCCGGCTCAAACGGGAATACCAGCGCTCAGCCATCCGGGCCGCATCGTTGGCGATATCCGCGAACTCGGGGTAATAGTAGACATCAAAGTGCTTTGTCTTGAGAATCTTGAAATCGAAACGCTCGTACTGGACCTTGTTCCGTCCAAAGTACTGAGCCTCCAGCCCGGCTGTCAAGAGAATCGAGCTGAAGACGACGGTGAACAGGACCGCCCGCAACCCGCGATTTATTTTTAGGTTCATTGTCACCCTCCACTTTTTCATCACGCCCTAGTATTTTTATAAATTTTATCATAATTATAGGATTCAGACAACGCCCTCACCCTTGACTCTCCACCTCCTTCGACAACGCACACGCCCTCAGCCTTTGAGCTAAACACGGAATATTTCAAACCCATCGTTTATTAATTTATATTACATCATAAAGCTTTAAGCAAGTTTTGTGCCAACAGAACGTCCTCTCTTCCCCAGGAGATCTTGGCCGTCAAATAAAATATGTCTCCCCCCAGAGACACCTGTCACAAAAACGCAAGATTATTCACCGAGGCGGTTAAACCAGGCGATCTCTTCAAGCGGCCGCCTTTTCTTTTCCCGGGCTGGCCGGCCGGCCGGATAGCCCATGGCCAGGAGACATACGGTTTTGTACTTCCTGGGAATGTTGAAGAATTTTCTCGTTTTCCTGTGGCTGAACCAGCCGATCCAGCACGTCCCCAGGCCCAGCTCTTCGGCCTGAAGGACGAGGTGCTCGCCGGCGATGCCGATGTCAATGAGATAGAAGGAGACTCCCAGGATCTGTTTACCCAGCTTGTTAGCAATGAAATCAAGTTGAGCGAGGATGACAACGAGCACAGGCGCGTTGGCCGCGAACCGCGAAAAACTGTAGATTCCCGAGAAGGCTTCGGCCGCAAACCTCTCTTTGATTCCAGGATCATCGACAACCAGAAAACGCCAGGGTTGGACATTTTCGGCCGAGGGCGCAAGCCGGGCGGCCTCAAGACAGGCCAGTATCTTCTCTCGCTCGACCGGTTTTCCCAGATACCGGCGGACGCTCCGGCGACTTTTCACTAACTCAAAAAATGAGATCGGGGCCACAACTTCCGTCCTCCTTTCCTCCGTTTCTCATGGCGGGACCCTCGGCCTTGTTTGGGGTTTTAGAACAACATAACCAGAGCGTCTATCTTTTTATACACCAATTCCCTTTGCCGGGCAAATTATGCCGGACCGTCGGTCCTTAAAATTTCCTGTCTCTTGAGTTACACTGAGACGACAAAAGAAGAAGGAGTTGACCATGGCCAAGAACATCTTCTTCTGGTTTATGATTGCCATCGTCGGCTGCCCCGCGGCCGTCTTTGGCCAGCCGAGGGATTACGGCCTGGGCTTGGTCATAATCGAGCCCACTGGATTGACCGGCAAAGTCTGGCTGAACCGTGGAGCGGCCCTGGATGCGGCCATCGGCTGGTCAGCCAAGCGGGATCATTTTCTCCAGATCCATGTTGACTATCTTTTTTACCGGTATTCTTTCCACAGCGATTATAGGGTGGATTTCTCCCTCTACATTGGAGCAGGCGGAAAGATCGTTTTTCAGGACGATGACAACGCCTGGCTTCGTCTCCCCGTGGGGGTTGATTTCTTAGCCAGGACCTTTCCCTTGAACATTTTCTTCGAAGTCGTCCCGACTTTTAATTTCTCGAGGCTCGACCTCCTCGGCGCCATCGGCGTCCGCTACACATTCCGCCGCTGAGCCCTGGCTTTTTGCTGCCTGTCAACCCGGAAAAAGAAACCACCAGGAAGAGCGAGCATCCAAGTGTGTGACCTTTTTTAAAGGTTGCTGCCGGAACTTCTTTCTGGTATAGTCTCCGGCGAATGATATCTCGTCACATCATCAAGGAGGAATATCAATGAGAAAGTACGCGGCAATCGTTTTGATCGTCGCCATCGCCTGCTTCTGGGCATTCTGTGCCAAGAAGCCGGCCGGCCCCCCGGCGGGCACGGCCAAGGCTGAGGACATGCTAGCCTTGCTTCCCAAGGATGTCCGGGGAATGATGGGCGGCGATGTTCATAGGATCATGGAGCTTGAGGAAGTCAAAAAAGCGATCCAGGAAGATAAGAATTACCAGAAATACCAGGAGTTCGTCCAAGATACCGGCATCGATCCCCAAAAGGATATCTTTTTCTTTGTCGCCGCCTTCGCCGGGGAACAGGGCCAAGAAAAGATGCGGGAAGGAGTCGCTCTTCTTAATATGAAATATAACCGGGATCTCCTCCTGGCCAGGGTAAAAAAAGAAGCCACAGAGATAAGCGAGACGGTTTACAACGGCATCACGCTCTACCAGGGAATCCAAGCTGAGAGCCAGAAGCCCTTCAGCGGCGCTTTTCTCGATGATTCGAATATTGTCGTGGGCACGGACGCTCACGTCAAGAAGGTCATCGATGTTTACCAAAAGAAAGCCGAGAACATCCTGAAGAACCAAGAGATCGCCAACTTGATCAAGGGCATGAATAAGTCCGCCATGGCTTACGGCGCCTTTTTGATCCCGGCCGGAGCAATTGCGGGGGCAGCTTCTCAGAATCCGATGCTCAGCGCCTTTGAGAGCCTAACCTCAATCATCCTAGCTTTCGACTACCAGAACAAAGCTTTTCTGGCCGAAATTAAAGCTCAAAGCGCCGATCCAGCCAAGAATAAGCAAATCGCCGATGCGTTGAACGGATTCAAAACCCTGGGCGCGGCAGCCGCTTCCAAGGAGCCAGAGTTGGGGGAACTTTTGAACCGGATCGAAATCGCCTCAGCGGCCGACTCCGTCAAGATTACGGCTAATGTTCCCGAAGAAATGATCAAGAGCCTCAGCCAGAAGCTGAAAACCAAAAAAGCCAAGCCCGAAGAGCCGGAGAATTAGTCTTCCAAGTTATATTCTTTCTGAGAAAAAAAGAGGCAGGCCAGGCCTAAGAAGACGGCTGTAATAATAAAAAGAGCAAGGAGGGCGGTCCCGGGCTGGGTGGGTTCGAGGCGGAATGTCAGGAAAGAGAACCGTCCTGCGGATGAAGGGGGAAGGAATGATTTCAAATAGTGAACAATAGCAAAACGCTGGGTGGACCCAGGGAAATACTGGATGACGTTTTCCCAGCCAAAGCTGAACAGCAACCCGACAAAGATGGATCGCTTTAAAAAAGTTCCCAAGAAGGCGAAAAAGGCGCTGTAGGCGATAAGCCCCAGACTCAAAACTCCCAGATAGTGAAAATACGTCTGGTAGACTGAGAAAGACAGAAGCTTGTCAAAGTTGAGGACGGCAAAAGCTAAGAACAGTCCCAGCGCCACCATCCCGATCGTGATGGCAGTGTAAGCAGCGTATTTTCCCAGCACCACGGCGGACTTGGGGACGGGTCTCGTGATAAGGTAAGGGAGCGTTCTCCCCTCGACTTCCTCCGAACAGACAGACGTGCCGAAAAAAAGAGCCAGGATGAGAATAATGAACTGAAGGTAGAAAAGCATGATGATGTTCGAGAAAACAAAGGTCCCATCAAGGGAACGCTTATCCTCCGAGAACAGTTGGTGGAATCTCATGATCAAGGCAACAGCTGCGGGGAGAAAGCTGAAAAGAAAAAAGAACCTCGTTCGCCTCGATTTCCTCCCCAAAAAAATGGCAAACGAAAAAAGACGAGCCAAGGACAGCCTGAAATGGCGCCAGCCTCGCGTTGTTAAGGACTCCATCCTATTTCCCCACTAAATAATCAAAAACGGCCTGAAGGTTATCGTCTGGAGACGTGATCTCCTCGATTTCAAGCTTGTTTTCGACGACAAGAGAAAGGAGCCGGCTGAAGAACTTATCCCTGTTTTTGGTTTCAACGACAAAAGTCTCGGGGTCGGGGCCGAACATGACCTTGACGACATAGTCTTCAGTCATGAACATCGAGGCCAGCCGTCTCGGCGCAGCGCACTTGATGGAGACGAGATGGGGATGGCTTTCGATGAGGTCTCGGATGTAGTGGATGTCTCCGGTGGCGATGATTTTTCCCTGATGGATGAGAATGATCGTCTTGGTCAGAGCCTCGATTTCAGGCAGAACATGGCTGGAGACGATGATCGTCTTTCCCTGGTTCTTGTATTCCTTGATTAGCCGGATGATCTTTCGTTTTCCCAGAGGATCAAGCCCGCTCAGCGGCTCATCCAGGATGAGGATTTCGGGGCCGTGGGCAATGGTCTGGGCAAACTTTAGTCTCTGTCGCATGCCCCGGCTGTAGGCTCTGATCAGCCTGTCTTTGTCCTGACTGAGCTCGACAATCTCCATCGCTTCACAGGCCCTGCTCTTGACCTCGGAGTCAGCATATCCATGAAGCCTGAGCAGCCGGGTTAAGAACTCCCAGCCGGTCATTTCCTCATAAAACGAATCATGCTCCGGGCAAAAACCGATCTTTGAAAAAACCGAGAAGTTATTCTTGATTTTTTGCCCCAGGATGGTTACCGTCCCCAGGCTCGGCTTGATCTGCCCCGTCAGCAGCTTGAGAAATGTCGATTTGCCGGCACCGTTGGGACCTAACAGGCCGCTGATCCCGGGCTCTATCTGGAGCGTGACGTCGCTGAGTCCAAGGACATTGCCGTACCATTTGGACAGCTTCTGCGTTTCGATAACGGCGCTCATTTGACGACCTCAACTCCTTTGACCTTCTGGCGCAGGGCAACTGCAGCCGCCAGGCCAACCGAAAGAAGGATGAGAAAAGAAAGATACCAGGCAATCGGATAGACGGGCTTTTGCCTGAAGAAAAAAGCGCTCATTTGCTGAAGGTTCGCCTTTAAAGAAATCAGGGCATAGGCGGGCTGCTTGAAATTCTCGTAGAAGTATCCATGGAGGATGTCGGAGAAAAGATAGACGGCAAAAATGAGGATGGAAACATAACGCCTGTTCTTGCTCAACGAGGAAAGGAGGAGAGTGTAGAGACAGAAGAAAGCTGTCACTAACAGCGAATAGCCCACCACAGACAGCGGCAGCCAGGGATAGGAAGTGAGGAATGTGAAATTGCCGGCAAAAAGGACTTTAAAAATGATCATGACGAGACCAGGCAACAATGTCAAGGAAATAAGGAAAAAGACAAGGACAGCCGCCTTGCCCGCCAGGTAGTCTCTTTTTCGGAGCGGCCGGGCCAGGTAGAGCTGGAGAGAGTTGTATTTCAGGTCATCAGAGATCAGCCCCGCCCCACTGGCCAGCATGATCATCACCATCATGAACAGCAGAAAATCGCTGCTAAAATAATAGTAGAAAAAGCGGGGGTTGATTTCCAGAATTCTGGTTGATCCCCTGATCATCCACTGGAAGTCCTCGATTCTCTCGGAGATATAAATCCCGACGAGGAAGGCAAAAGCGGGAATAAAAGCACTGAAATAGATGAACTTGAAATATTTCTTTTTGAAGGCGAGCTTAATCCCCAGCCGGGTAATCGGCCACCAGGGACGCCGGGCCTGTTTCAGCTGGCCGTCCCAGTGGCTGTATCCTTTTTCCATCACCGTCATCAGTCAACTCCTACGGCCCGAGCAAACAGGTCCTCGAGTGAGGTCTGACTCCGGACAAAGTGACGAACCTGAACTCTTGCTTCCGAGGCCAGACGGAAGATATCCAGGATTTCCCTTTCAGCCGGCATATAGACCTTGAGGAGCTTATCTTCGGCCTCGTCAACCCTGCAGCCGATGTTTTTTAGCCTATCGATAAACGCCCCTGCCTCTCCTTTGACCCTGACTTCATAGAGCCTGAATTTCGACTGTTTGAGCTCGCTGATCTGGCCTTGGGCCACCACTTTGCCCTTGTTCATAATAACGACATGGGAGCAGACGGATTCGATGTCCGAGAGGATGTGGGAGCAGATCAAGACCTGAATGTCCTTCCTCGAGGAAATATCCTTGATTAGCTCAAGAATCTCCTGGCGGCCTTGCGGGTCCAGGTTTGAAGTCGGCTCATCCAAGAAAAGAAGCTTGGGGTCGTGGACGATAGCCTGGGCGAGCTTCAAGCGCTGTTTCATCCCCGCCGAGTAAGTTTCGAGCAGCCTGTAACGGGATTCTCCCAGGCCGACATAGAAGAGGACATCATGGGCCCGTTTCATGGCTTCCTGCCGGGGCATTCCCGACAGCTCTCCGAAGTAGGAGGTAAATGTGACGGCATCCATTCCTGGAATCAGGCAGTCGTCTTCGGGCATGTAGCCGACATAACGCCTGATTTGAGACAGTTCCAGCCTTATGTCATAATCGAGCACCCGGCCCTCTCCTGTCTGGGGAGCGAGAAAGCCGAGAAGGATGCGAAGGAGAGTGCTCTTGCCGGCGCCGTTCGGCCCCAGGAGCCCGGTGGCACCCTCGACCAAATCAAGGTCCACGCCGTCTAATGCCCTAACTCGGCCGTAGTTAAAAATGATATTCTTGAGAGAGACAATCAGGTTCATTTTCTTAAGTTATTCAATCCTTATCTATTCAATACGATTTTTAGGCGGCCAGAGTTCTGGCCGCCCCAAAATTACCCTCCAACTTTTGTTCCCTCTCCAAAAACCAAAGCCCGGTAGGCCTTTTCAAGGCGGACCCAGTTCTCCTCCCTGTCCAGGGCCCAGTGCCGGCCGATTACGGTGACGACCTCTCCAACGCCGATCGACCTGGCGGCTTCCTCGATTTTCTGAATGTAGATAGCGCCGCTCTCCGGCCTCTCCCCTCTTCGCCCGATGAAAGCATGAACGTAGACTTTTTTCAGTCCCTGGTTTTTGGCCAGACGCAAAAGAGCAAAAAGATGATCGATGCTCCCATGAGAGCTGTAGTGAGAGACAATGCCCAAAAGATGAAGCGAGCGGCGGTTATTCTTAGCTCCCCGGGCTGCCCAGAGAAAAGCAGGGTTCTTGAAAAAACTTCCGTCCTTGATGGCCTGGTCAATCCTGACCCGGTCCAGCCTGATCCGACGGCCGGCTCCTAAATGGAGGTGGCCAGCCTCGGAGTTTCCCACTGTCCGGGGAGGGAGGCCCACGGCCTCACCCGAAGCCTCGAGCAGGGAACGAGGGTAGCTCGACCAGAGCTCATCAAAATGAGGAGTCTCGGCCTCATAGATGAGGTTTCCTTGTGTTTCTTTCCTCCATCCCCAGCCGTCCAGGATGAGGAGGACGATTCTTTTCTCCGTTTTACGCCTGTTCACGATCAGGCTGTGGCCCGTCATCTCGAGGGGCTTTTCCAGGCCAAGAAGGTCGAGAATCGTGGGGGCGACGTCAGTCAGTTCTCCGGACTCCTTTAAAACAGGGCGATCGGGTTCTGATGAGGGATGGCGAACCAGGATGAACGGAACCGGATTTCTCGTGTGACCCGTGTTAACGGTCCCGTCGCCGTAAAGCCATTCTTCGACAGTCCCATGATCAGACGTGACCGCCAGCGGCACCCGCTCGCGGCGGCACTCGGCGGCAATCCTTCCCAAAGCCCGGTCAACAGCTTCAACAGCCCGCAGCGAGGCTTGCTTATCCTCGATGTGACCTATGACATCCACGTTGGCCAGGTTGGCAATGATGACCGGATGAGTCCGATCTTTAAGCCGAGCGATGACTTCGTCGGCCACAAGCGCGGCGCTCATTTCTGGTGTTTGGGCATAGGTAGATACCCCCTGAGGCGAGGGGATGATCGAGCGCTCTTCGCCCGCGAAGGGGTTTTCGTTCTTGCCATTGAAAAAGTAGCCGATATGGACTGCCTTCTCCGACTCGGCGATTTTCACAAGGCGAAGCCCAGCTCGAGCGATGACCTCGGCTAGAGTATTCCGGATTTTTTCTTCTGGCGGAAAGGCCACTCTGACAGGAAGCGACAAGTCATACTGGATCATGGTGACAAAATTCAAGAGCAGGCCTTTCTTCCTCGGAAAATGCTGAAAGTCGGCAGCCGTGAGACTCTTTGTCAGCTCCACCTCCCGTTCCCCCCTGACGTCATAAAAAATCACGTAATCTCCTTGCCGGAGCCTCCCCAGCGGCCTGCCGGCTCCGTCTATTTTGATGATCGGCTCCAAAAGTTCGTCCTCCTGCCCCTTCCTGTAGGCGTCTCTGATGGAATCTACTACTGACATTTTCCTTCCTAACCGCGCGTCTCATTCCTGGACTGAAAGGCTGAGAAGGGCCACCGGATCGACCCTCGTCTGTCTGATTCTGGCGCTCCAGTGAAGATGAGGACCGGTTGACCTTCCTGTGCTTCCCACCAGCCCAACAATTGCTCCCTTTTTCACGACCTCGCCGCGCTTAACCTTGATTCTAGAAAAATGACAATAATACGTGAATAGACCAAGGCCGTGATCAAGAATCACTGTCTTGCCTGAAAAATAGAGATCTCTGGCCAGGACGACGCGGCCGGTGTTAGAGGCTCGAACCGGGTCGCCCGTCGGAGCGGAGATATCCACGCCCGAGTGAGGAGAGCGCGGTACATTGTTGTAGATTCGCCTTTCGCCAAAGTTCGGAGCCATCTCGCCGTGATGAGGCAGGATGAACTCGCTCTCAGCCAGCCAGCGGGGCGTTACGACGCCGTAAATTGTCTGAAGCAACTCTGCTTCCCACCTGATCCTTTCCTGAACCGCGGCCGGGGGCGTGACGTATTCTTCTTGAACCCAGAGTTTCCTGACTGGAAACTCCCGCGGCTGGAGGGGTAACATTTGCCTTAAAACCTCTGTCTGTCCGTCTTTTGCCTGGACGGTCGCTTCCAAGATATGATTGCCCGGCCTCAAGCCAAGATCAAACCCGATCAGGGCGAAAGGCTCAAGCCCTTCCTCCTTCGGGCCCAGCTCGTATGTGTCACCGCCAAACCGGATGATTGCCTTCTTCAGTCTCTCACCGTCTCGGAGCTCAACGAGGACGAAGCCACCGGGGAGGAAGAAATTCGAGGAAAACTCAAGTTCGGGTCCCAAAGAGAACCGGAGCGAGAGGTTCTCGGCCGGGCAAAGCAAGATTAACCCGGCCGTAAATAAGAATAGAAATAATGGGATCCTTTTTTTCACTCGGCTATACCTTTTTTCTGAGAACCTTTCCCGGCAACAGGCCCGTGTGTTCGCCCTGCTCGATCGTGACCTGGCCACCGACGATCACGTACTCAATCCCCACGGGATACTGATGGGGATCGACCCAGGTCGCCCGGTCGGCAATCTTTTCAGGATCAAAAACGACCAAGTCAGCGTAACATCCTGGCTGGATGACTCCCCTCCCCTCGAACCCGAATCGAGACGCAGGAATGGAGGTCATCTTCTTGATCATCTCCTCAAGCGGCGAGACTTTTTCTTCCCGGACATACTTCCCGAGCACCCGGGGGAAGGTTCCGTAATTGCGCGGATGAGGCTTGCCCAGGCTAAGCCGGCCGTAAGGAGCCACGGCGGATCCATCGCATCCGACTCCCACCAAAGGATGGCCCAAAATCCTTTTTAGATTCTCCTCCCTCATCATAAACGTGATCATACCGACTTGGGCCCTTTCCTCGACGAGAAGGTCACGCATGAAATCGTAAGCTTCCTGGCCTCTCTCACGAGCCGCTTCCAAAACGGTCTTTCCCTGGAGATGGCGGTTTTTCTCGGAGATAACCGAAGAAAGAAGGATTTTATCCCAGGAGCCCAGCTTTTTTTCTTGTTCGGCTACGTAAGCGCGGATTCTTGAATCCAAGGCCGGGTCTTTGAGCCGATTCAGGAAATCGTCTGTTGTCCCCTCCTTGACCCACATTGGAAAATAAAGGCTGAGGCCTGTGGAGCCAGCGATATAAGGATACCGGTCGCAGAAAATATCCACTCCCTCGGCACGGGCTTTTTCGATTCGAGCCAAAGCCTCGTCGATTTTGTACCAATTGCGAGGATAGGCAACCTTGAAATGAGAAATCTGAAGCTTCACCCCGGACAGCCGAGCCGCCGCCACGGATTCATCCAGCGATTCAATCAGCCTATCGCCTTCATCCCTCATATGGGTGGCATAGACACAGCCGAACTGCCTGACCACCCGGCACAATTCCACAATTTCCTCAGGCTGAGCGAAGCTCCCCGGTGCATATTCGAGCCCGCTGGAAAGCCCGAACGCGCCGGTGCGAATGTGCTCTTCCACCTCTTTTTTCATCCTTTGGAGCTCTTCGGGCGATGGCGGCCTGTCGGCCAAACCAACCACTGCTCCACGAATGGAGCCGTGTCCGACCAGAGTCGCGTAGTTCAAGGCTATTC
>CAZKBY010000015.1:0-22936 GCA_964550915.1 uncultured Eubacteriales bacterium
TCGACCCCGGCGCCGACTGCACCGTCGATCCGTGCGGGGACGATGTCGGCCACGATGTTCCAGCGCTGGCCGACGATGTAGTCAACCCAGGCGTTGTGGGCCATGACAATTTTGCCGTCTTCCGTGTAAGTTCCAGTGGCGATGAAAGCGCTGCAAAAAGCCGGCGCCTTGTTTTTGGCGGCCTCCGCTTTTGTTTTGACCTCAAGATAAGGAACGTAGTACCAGGCCAGCTCGATCCAGCCGTTAAGGGCAGTGATGTCCAGGACATCGTACCCGGCGTCGGGGAGGCGGATCTTCAAGCCTCTGGCAATGCCCTCGATTTCTTCCTGGTATTCGGGGTCGAGCTTCGGCCAGAACATCCGGGAAGCTGCTTCCCTGAAAAAGGCCCAGTCGTGACCAGTTGACTTCTCGACGAACAGAGCGAACATCCGGAGGGCGTCGTCGATTTCGGCGGCCAGGTGATAGCCGTGCTGAAAACCGACTTCAGCGGGCGAGCCTTCAAGATGGACATAGACCCAGCCGTTCGCTTCCTGGCGGTACGAATTCTTGAGTTCCGCCGGGAGCTCGCTTCGCTCTGGCTTTTTGCAGGCCGCCAGGCCAACTGCGATGGTTCCGAGGATAACGAGTCCGGCCAGGACAAGTCTTTTTCTTTTCTCCATAACCTCCTCCTTCGAACGCCTTGGGCGATGATATTGTGGCTTGAATTATACCATATTTGTTCGCCCGTGATGTTGCTCTTAGGTTTTTTCCCCAGCGCTCTCCAATTTCAGGGGCCTTTCAGTTTTTCAGGGCGTCACATAATGCACCGCGCGGTCAAAAAAGAGATGGCGTGGGTGGTCATATAGTGAATGTCAGCGCCTTGGATGGATTGGTTCACGTCCACCTTCAACCCCTGGGATAGGGAAAAAGATAGAACCTAGGAAGAAATAAAAAAGGGTGGCAGGCCCGGCCCGCCACCCTCAGCGTTCGGCTTGAATGGGAAGATTTCCCATTCGTCTTTGCGAAACAGCCTAAAACATCACTCTGAACCCGAGCCTGACCTGGCGCGGGTCAACAATCCCGTACAGCTTGTGCCCGTCGGTAGAAGGATAAGACCCTGGCAGCCAGTCATAACCGATTCTCTCTCCCCAGTCCATGACAGTATCAGAATTGAACACGTTAAAGACATCGACGATCAAACCCAGACGGTACTTCTGGGCCAGGGTAAAAACCTTCTCCAGGCGCAAATCCAGAATTTTTTCCATCGGATAGTGTCTGGAGCCGCGTTGTTCGACGAAGAAGGTTACACGTCCCTGGGAGAGTGTCCTCGTCCGGAACCTCTGGGCATAGCCGTATCCTGAGATGGCTCTGAAGGAAGCGCTGAGATTGATATCGAAGGGAAGGACATAGGTTCCCTGGATCTTGAGCATGTGGGTGGGGTTGTAGGTGGCATAGCCATCTCCGTTCGTCCAGTAATTGGGGTCTCCGGCGATCATGCTGTTGACTGAAAAATTCTGCCACCCGATGTCTCCTCCCCATTCGTTATCGATCGTCCCTTTGGTCTGAGAGTACGTGTAAGAAAACAGGAGCTGCCACTTGTTTGAGAAACGCTTGTTGAAGAGGAACTGGAAGCCCTGGTATTTTCTATAAGGTTTGCCGAGAACGTAGGGCCTGTCGGCTCCCTGTCTTATGTTCTCGATCCAGAACTCATGGGCGCTTCCAGAGGTAAGCTCGTAAACCGGGAAAATCTTGTTATTGAGAGGCCCGACCTTATAATCGAGTTTTTCATACTCGGCGAGGACATCGTAGACACCGATGATGTTCTTCCAATCTCTGTAGATATAACTCAGGGTGACCGAGGCGTCTTTGAAAAGCTCCCTTTCCAGGCTCACGGTGAACTGGTTCATGTAAGGATGCTTGATGTTGTCCTGAAGATGCCAGTTCTGCGTAACTCTGTCAAATTCGACCCATTCTTCGTTTGCGAGGTCCCAATAATAGGAGATGTAATCATACCATTTCGGGCTCAGCCGATTATGATAGGCAGCGAACATCCCTTCGGTAAATTGGCCATAATGGGCTTTGAGAATGGTCGTCTTGTCACCGAGGACATCAAAGGTAAAGCCGATGCGGGGAGCGATCCTGAAGGTCTTCCAGACATTTCCCACGCCCTTGATTTGCCCCCAGGTCTGGGTCAGCCGGGCGCCCAGGTTGATGTTCAAACGGGGTGTGATGGTCCAGGCGTCCTGGGCGAACCCTTCCACTCTGGTGTAAGGGCTGTCGAAATCGTAGCCCTGATACTGATAGGCAAGGTAGTTCCCCGTGTTGTAACCGTAAGACTGATTATAGCTCCAGTAGTCAACATAGTAGACGTGGTCTCCTAAAGGCCCGCCGTACCCTGTGTAGGCAAAGCGGCTCCGGCAGGTGGAGCGTTCAACCTCGACACCGAACTTGAAGTCGTGATGTCCGGAGATGAAGTCCTCGACATAATGAGTCAGGCTGGCATTGGCCTGAAACCGGCTTCGGTCGGCCAGATAGTAATATCCGCGGTTGTACAGGCGTTTGTTCAGGTCCGTGTCAAAGTGGGCGTATTTGTCCCTCCCGGTCTCCGGCTCGAGGTAATAATACCCCCAGAAATAGGCCGCCTTGACGTCGAAGAAGGTCATGGGACTGATGATCTGAGTCAGGCCGAAATTCCCGACGATTTCCGGCGACTTCTGGTTGAGGACCGCGTCAGGGGCCGAGATAGCACTGCCCCCGCGGTTCTTTCCATCATAGGTATCGACTTCGAGCGAAAACGTCAGGTTCGTGGAGGGCGTGAGCTGAGACGTGATTTTGGTGAAGCTTCTTGGCTGATTATACGCCCGAGCTTCAGGGAAACCCGTTGGGTAATCAGCGAAGTGCTGGAACTGCAATCCCTCGTAGAACCAGATTTTGTCTTTTTTAATCGGGCCGCCAAGATGGACGTTGCCGTCAAAGAGCTTATAGCGGGGCGAGCTCAGGTCGGGGAAATCATCCAAATAGGCGTTGTTGTTGTCCTGCTGCCAGAATCCGTGCGGCCAGTCTTCCTTCTCTCCCTGATAAATCAACTCTAAGTGTCCCGAGAATTCATTTCCGCCGGATTTCGTGATGATGTTGAAGATGACGCCGGTGAAATTTCCGTACTCAGCGGGGAGCCCGATTCCCATGATCTTTGCCTCCTCGATAATGTTGTGATCGAGGAAGACCCAGGCTGTTCCTCCTTCGGGGTCAGCGACATTCACCCCGTCCATGGAATAGGCAATGCCCGTGCCGCTTTGGGCGCCGTAGGCGGAATCTCCGTATTCACTGGGAGTGACGCCTGGAGCCATATTGACAAGTTCAGCAGTGAACTGGGAGTAAGGAACATTTCTCAGGATCTCATTGCTCAAGGTGACTGAAGCTGTTTCTGTGGATTTAATGTCGACGGTAGGCGACTGGGCCATAACGGTCACTTCTTCGGCGACAGCAACGGGCTTCAGGACAAAGTCAACGGTCAGCCTGACCGTCGTCGTCAGGCGGATTTTTTCCTGGATCGTCGTGCCGAACCCCTGCAGTTCAGCTTTGATGGCATATTCCCCTGGAGGGAGGGCGGGAAAACGGTATTGCCCCCCTTCGTCGGTTACAAAAGTTCTCGCTCTTATCAAGCTCGGGCTCGTAAGCGTGATCGTCACTCCGGGAAGAAGCGTTCCTTCTTCATCCTTGACTGTGCCGACAATGGCGCCCGTCTCTTTAGACTGGGTGAAGGCCAGAGTGGAAAGGAGGACGAGAAGAGTCATCAAGAAAATGATCATTCGCTTTTTCATTTATCTTCCTTTAAAACCGGTGCCTTGGATGCCGACGGACGTCGGCTTCCCCCCTTGACAGTTTTTCTTCCTCTTTGTGTCTGTCTCTCACCTCCTTTAGTAAGAACATATTCTCTAAATTTGTTGCTCTGAAATCGCTATCTTCTTGGGCTCTAAAACAACGTCCCCGTTTATGAAAAAAATATAGAACCTTTAAAACACGATTGTCAAGCGCCGTTGCATTTTTGGCCCCTTCCAGGTATATTGATCTGCTTATTGCAAGGAGTTCTGTCATGGTTGATAAGCATGTTTATTTCTTCTCACCCCAGCGTACGGACGGCAACAAAGACATGAAGGACCTGCTCGGCGGCAAGGGCGCGAACTTAGCCGAGATGGCGGGGATTGGACTTCCCGTTCCGCCAGGATTCACGATCTCAACTGAGGTTTGCAACATGTTTACCCGGGCCGGGGAGAAGCTGCCGGCCGGGGTGGAAGAAGAGATCAAAGTTAGCCTCAAGAAGCTTGAAGATATAAGCGGCCAGGATTTTGGCAACCCTGATAATCCGCTTCTCGTTTCGGTCCGCTCGGGCGCGAAGTTTTCCATGCCCGGGATGATGGACACCGTTCTCAACCTCGGTCTTAACGACCGGACTCTTGAAGGCCTGGCCAGGAAGAGCGGCAGCCGGCGCTTTGCCCTCGACTGCTACCGCCGTCTTCTCCATATGTTCGGGGATGTCGTCATGGAAGTCCCCAAGAAAAAATTCGAAGAGATCCTTAACTCCCGTAAGTCGAAACACAGAATCTCCCAGGATCTTGAGCTGACCGAGCCGATCCTGGAGGAACTCATCACCGCCTATAAGGAGCTGATCAGGAAAGAGTCAGGCCGGGATTTTCCCCAGGACGTTGACGAGCAGCTCGCCATGGCCATCCGGGCAGTCTTCAAATCCTGGAATAATCCCCGCGCCGTGACTTACCGCCGTCTTAACCACATCCCCGACGACCTGGGAACGGCGGTCAACATCCAGCTCATGGTTTTCGGCAATATCGGGCAGCGATCGGCGACCGGCGTCGGGTTCACCAGGAACCCGGCCACCGGAAAAAAGGAGCTCTACGGCGAGTATCTGCTCAACGCCCAGGGAGAGGACGTGGTGGCTGGCATCCGGACACCCTCGCCTCTGAGCAAGCTTCAATCCGAAATGCCCGAGGCCTACCGGAAGCTCAAAGATATCACGACCGACCTCGAACGCCACTACGGAGATGTCCAGGACTTCGAGTTCACTATAGAGGACGGCCAGCTCTACATGCTCCAGACGCGGAACGGGAAGCGGACCGGCATGGCGGCCGTTAAGATCGCCGTAGACATGGTTGAAGAAGGGCTGACCACGAAAGAAAAGGCCATCCTTCAGGTCGAGCCGGATTCCCTCAACCAGCTTCTTCATCCGGTCTTTGTCGCTGAGGACAAAGCCAGGCATGAGATTCTGGCCAAGGGTCTGGCTGCTTCGCCGGGAGCTGCAGCCGGCCAGGCCGTCTTCACAGCCGAGGAGGCGGTCGAATGGAAGAAGGCTGGCCACAGGGTCATCCTGGTCAGGGCTGAGACGTCCCCGGACGATATCCACGGGATGAGCGCCTCCCAGGGAATCCTGACCGCGACCGGCGGCATGACCTCTCATGCGGCCGTGGTCGGTCGCCAGATGGGCAAGCCGGCTGTCGTCGGCTGCGGCGCCCTGCGGATTGACGAAGAGGAGAGATGCTTTTCTGCCGGCAACAAGAGATACGGCCAGGGTGATTGGGTTTCGATCGACGGAAGCACCGGCGAGGTCCTGGCGGGTGAGATAAAAACTCAGCCATCGGAGATCATCCAGGTCATCCGCGGGGAAAAGAAGCCTGAGGAGTCGCAGATTTACAGGTATTTCAGCAAACTCTTAGGCTGGGCGGATGAGCTGAGAAAGCTTGGCGTCAGGGCCAATGCTGACACGCCCGCTGACGCCAGGACAGCTTTTGCTTTTGGAGCTGAGGGGATCGGACTGGCCAGGACAGAGCACATGTTTTTCGATAAAGAAAGGCTCCCCTTTATCAAAGAGATGATCCTCTCCGGAAGCGAAGAAAAGAGGCGCGAGGCCCTGGCCAAACTTCTTCCTTTCCAGAGGCAGGATTTTTACGAACTCTTCAAGGAGATGCACGGCCATCCCGTGACCATCCGGACGATCGACCCGCCGCTCCATGAGTTCTTGCCGCGGCGGGAGGACTTGATGGTCGAGCTGGCTGAGCTCCGGACAAAGCCTAAGAAAAACAAGGGGAAGATCGAAGAGCTCGAGAAACTTTTAGAGCGCGTCAACCAGCTCGCCGAATTCAACCCGATGCTCGGGCACAGGGGCTGCCGGCTTGGTGTTTCCTACCCGGAAATCATCGAGATGCAGGCGACGGCCATCTTCGAAGCCGTCTGCCAGGTCGTCAAGGAAGGGGAACGGGTTTACCCCGAGATCATGATCCCGCTCGTCGGCCACGTCGCCGAACTCGTCAATCAAAAAAGGATTGTCGATAAGGTGGCCGCCGAGGTGATGAAAAGATGCGGCATTAAGGTTGACTACTCGGTTGGGACGATGATCGAAATCCCGCGGGCCGCCCTGACGGCCGACGAGATCGCCAAGGAAGCTGAATTCTTCTCCTTCGGGACTAACGACCTAACCCAGACAACATACGGGATCTCACGCGACGACGGAGGCAAGTTCCTCAACTACTATCTTGCCCACGGCATCTGGCAGGACGACCCCTTCGAGACGGTAGACACTCAGGGCGTTGGAGAGCTCATGAAGATCGCCGTGGAAAGGGGGCGGAAAACGCGGCCCAAGCTTAAGGTCGGGATCTGCGGCGTCCACGGAGGCGATCCCCGGTCCATCTTTTTCTGCCATAAGATCGGACTCGACTATGTCAGCTGTTCAGCCTACCAGATTCCCATCGCCCGGCTGGCCGCGGCCCAGGTCAGCATAGGGAAAAAAGAGTCTGACGCCGACTGATCAAGTTGTTTATCTCTTGAAGACATTCTTCACGACAAAGAAGACGTTTTCTTTCCTCTCCCTCAGCCGCCTCATGAAATAGGGAAGCCAATGGGTGCCGAAGGGAACATAGCAGCGGACTCGGTAGCCTTCCCCGGCCAGCTTCTGAAACATTTTGTTCCGGATGCCGTAAAGATATTGAAACTCATAGTGGTCGGAGGAAATGTTGTGGCTGGCTGTGTATTCCTTTGTCCACTTGACGAGCTTTTCGTCGTGGGTGGCGATGGCCGGGTAGACGCCCTCCTGGAAAAGCAACTCTGCCAGCTTCGTGAAATTGGCCCGGATATCCTTCATTTTCTTGAGGGCGATTTCCTTAGGCTCTTTGTAGGCTCCCTTGCAGAGCCGGACTTTGGCCTTGACCCGGTTGAGGTCCTGGATGTCTTTCTCGGACCGGAAGAGATAGGCCTGGATGACAATCCCGACATTATCGAACTCTTCCCTTAGCCTGTAGAAAAGATCGAGCGTCCGCTGGGTGTGGGGCGATCCCTCCATATCGATCCTGACGAAATTGCCGTGCTCCTTGGCCTTGCTGACGATCTTAACGATGTTCTCGTAGCAGTAACCCGGGTCGATGTCGAGACCCATCTGAGTAAGCTTGAGTGAAGCATGGGAGTTTATTCCCGAATTGGGAATGGCCTCCAAGAGGTCAAGATAGGCCTGAACGGCTTTGTCGGCTGTCTTCCTGTCCTTGACGCTTTCACCGAGGACATCCAGCGTGGCCAAGACGCCCTTGTCATTAAGTTTTCTTACTGCCCTCATGGCCTCGTCAACGGTCTCGCCGGCGACGAAGCTTCTGGCCATCCGGGTTAGAAGTTTCATGAGTGCGACTCCTTTTTAAGGCCTTAGAGGATGATCTTAACAATACTTTAAGCTTCTATCATATGGATTTCCCCGCCGATTTCAAGCACCTCCTCTTGCAGCCCCGACTCCCTTTCAGTGATATGATGCGGCGATCAACGGAGGGTGGTACGGCGTCAGTCCTCCGGGGAGGAGGTGAGGCGATCGGGCGAGAAAGCCCGTCGAACACTGAGCTGGCGCGGCCACGCCAGAGACACCTGAAGATTTGCCCTAATAGCTATTAATCCCCCTTGCCCCCCTGGGCAATCAAGGGGGAACAGGGTTGGTGTCTCTGGAAAGGTCGGAGCGAGGACGGAAGGGGACGCGCCGTGACAGGACCCTCTTCCTAAACCCTGTTATCACAGAAACAGAGATACTTCCCCTTGGCGGCGTTTTCTGGTATGAATATAGGCTCCGCCCTGAGGTCCGTTGCTGTAGGATGCAGTTTCTGAAATTCTGGAAGACAAAAAAGTCATCCCTCCCCCTTGTCTACAGCGATGAGTACTGGATGATCGATGTCGGCCAGCACGTCTTTCCTGTTAAGAAGTACAGAGCTGTTTATGAGCGTCTTCTCTTGGCGGGGATAAAAAAAGAAAATTTTTTCCTCCCCCAACCAGTGACCGACGAAGATTTGCTCCTCATCCACACGCCCAGGTATATAAAGAAACTGAAAACGGGTTCACTAACTCCGGTCGAGATCGCCGCGCTTGAGCTTCCCCTTTCCCCTGCGCTTGTCCAGTTCGCCTGGCTGGCCGTGGGCGGGACTGTCCTCACTGCCCGGCTGGCCCTGGAGAAGGGGCTGGCCATCCACATCGGTGGCGGTTTTCATCATGCTTTCCCAGACCACGGCGAAGGCTTCTGTATCCTCAACGATGTCGCTGTGGCCGTGGAAAAAATGAGACAAGAAGGCAGGATCGGAAGGGCCATGATCGTGGATTGTGACCTTCACCAGGGCAATGGAACAGCTTCCATTTTTGCCTGCAACAATGATACCTTTACTTTCTCCATCCACCAGATGGACATCTACCCGGCTGAAAAGCCCGCCAGCTCGCTCGATGTTGAGCTGTGGTCGGGAGATGGAGACGTTGAGTATCTCTCTGCCATCCGCCGGCACTTCCCCCGCCTCTTCTGCGAGTTCAAGCCCGACTTGGTTCTTTACCTGGCTGGTGCTGACCCCTACGAAAAGGATAAACTGGGAAGTCTTCGCCTGACCAGAGAAGGGCTCAGGGAGAGGGACAAAATTGTGATCGACCAAGCACGCGGCCTCGGGATCCCCGTGGCTATCCTTCTGGCCGGAGGGTATGCTGCGGAGTTTGAAGACACGGTCGCCATTCACCTGAATACGATCAAGGTCGCCCAGAGAGTTCAGAAGAGATACGCCTGAACGATCAGCCGGCTGTCTCTTTTTTCAGCCAGTCCAAGTAGGGCTTGAAGCCGTCTTGGATGGGCAGGGCAATGATCTCCGGGATCTCGTAAGGATGGAGCTCTTTAAGCCTCTTTTCCAGGCGGGGATAGAGAGAGGCTTTCGTCTTAATAGAGAGGATATACTCCCGATCTTTGGTGACCTTGTCTTCCCACCAGTACAGGGATTGGCAGGCGGAAGAGATCGTGACGCAGGCGGCCAGCCGCTCCCCGACCAAGGCTTTGGCAACTTCCTGCGCCTTTTCTTCCGCGGGCATTGTCGTTAAGACCAGGATGAACCCGTCCACTGATTTCCGCCTTGATTATTCCTGAAGAAAGATGTGGGCGAAAACTTTGGCGTCGCCGATCATGTTTTCGATGTGGCAGTATTCATTAGGCTGGTGAGCGGTCTCATCAATCCGGGACCAGCAGGCTGCCTCGAAGCCGGCCCTTCGGAAGAGAGCGGCGACTGTCCCTCCGCCGATCCCTCGGGCCGCTGCTTCAACCATGTAGACTTCTCTGATCGCCGCGTGCAGGGCCTTCACGACCGCCGCCTTGGCTGACGTCGGCGGGGCCGCCGCTGCTCGCTGCTGTTCCTCCAGCGTTATTCTCACTCCGAACCTGTCCTCGACTTTTTTGGCCATCTTTTTTATCTGTTCTTCAACTGCTTCGATCGAATACCTGGGCAGCAGGCGGCTGTCCAGATAGAAGATGTCCTCCCCTGGAATGGTGTTGATGTTAGGCACGTTGGGCTCTTTTTTGGTCGGCTCAAATGTCGAGAAAGAAGGCTCGAAGAGAGGATCCTCGTCCTTAAAAACCTGGTAGAGGTTTTGAAGCTCCGTGACCAGGAAACAAGCTGCTTTAAAACTATTGATTCCTTTTTGGGGAGTTGAGGCATGAGCCTGCTTGCCGACAGTCCTGAATTTCAGCCAGAGGATTCCTTTTTCGGCCACCTCGATCAACGTCCCATCCTTGTTTCCGGCATCGGGAACGATGATCAAGTCGTCCTTCCGGAAGCTGTCCGTGTGGTGAAGGACATAGTCGATTCCCTTAGAGCTGCCCGTTTCCTCGTCAGCAACGAGAGCAAGGCCGACGCTATAGGCTGGGGAGATTTTTTCCGCCAGGAAAGATTTGACAGCGAAGAGCGAAGCGACCATGTCCTGCTGGTTATCCTCGACGCCACGGCCATAAATCTTTCCTCCTTCGACCCAAGCCTTGAAAGGGTCGCCCCTCCACTGGCTGAGATCCCCGGGAGGGACGATGTCAACGTGAGTCATGACCCAGATTGTCCGGGCAGGGTTTTTCCCTGGAAAAAGGGCCAGGATGTTTGGACGATATCCCGCAGGCGCATCCAGGTCCGGTGCCTTGATCACTCGGATATCGGGGCAAGGAAGAGCTTTCAGGAAATCCAGCAGGACTTCCGTTTTCCGGACTTCTCCTTCCCCCCCGACTGACGGAGATAGGGCTGGCATCGCACAGAGCCTGATCTGGAGGTTGATCATTTCGTCGCGGAAACGGTCAATCCTTCGAGAAATTCTTTGGAACTTAGTCATGAAATCCTCGCATCTGGCCATACTACCACCACCCTGAAGAAGAAGCAAGCATTAAAAAATCCGTATAAAATATAGACGTTTGATATGCCCAAAGTTTCTCATTCCCCACCCTTTTCCCCTTTCCGCTTCCTTGACATTTCCCGGTGTTGGACATAAATTACCTCCAAAATGAAAATCGGTTTTGACCTGCGCCCCTTCCTCCGCTGGGAAACAGGAGTGGGGATTTACCTCAGGAACCTCCTTTTTGAGCTTGCCCGGATCGACCAGGCGAACGAGTATCATCTTTTTTCAGCTTCCTGGAAAGACAGGTTTCCAGCCGATAGAATCCCGCCTTTTGCCCGCTTGAAATTCCGTGACCGCCGCGTCCCGGTAAGGCTGCTCGATTTTTTCTGGCACCGCTGGCTGTGGCCGTGGCTGGACAGTTTTTTCGGCGCGCCGCTCGACCTGACGCATTCAGCCACCCCCCTCATCCTCCCGACTCGGGGGAAGAAAATCGTCACAGTGCACGACCTTTTTTTCCTCGATTCCCCCAGGCAATCAGGCTTTGAGGCGGGCAAGTTTTTTTTTCGCCGCCTGGCCGGCTCGCTCAGGCAGGCTGATGGCATCATCACTTTTTCGCGTTTTGTGAGGGATGAAATCATCGCTTGGTTCGGCTCCGACCCGTCCAGAATTAGAGTCATTCCTCATGGCCTTGACCCGATGTTTCTGCAGGAAATACCCCCTTCAGACCTTGAAAAGGTAAGGCGCAAAAACGAATTGCCCGCCTCCTTTCTCATTTTCGTCGGAGCCCAGGAGCCGAGAAAAAACCTGCTCCGGCTTGTCGAGGCGCTGAAAATTGTCCATCTTAACGGCCTTAAAATACCGCTCGTCCTGGTTGGACCTCAGGGGCAGGATTCAAGACGCTTTTTGTCCAAGGCTGAAGAACTGGGTCTTTCTTCATGGATCAAAATAACCGGCTATCTTGGCCAGGAAGATGTGCGGTGCGTCTACCGGCTGGCCGAGGCGCTCGTTTTCCCCTCCCTGGCCGAAGGATTCGGATTTCCTCTCCTCGAGTCCATGGCCAGCGGGGTGCCGGTTATCGCTTCATCGGCTCCGGCCATCCCTGAAGTCTGTCAGGATGCCGCCGTTTATTTCCGGCCGGATAGTGCTGAGGAGATGGCTGAAAAGATCATTTTCGTCCTCAGCGACAGCCGGACCAGACAAGAACTCATTACCAAAGGAAAAAAACGGGCAGCAGCTTTTAGCTGGGAGGAGTCGGCCAGCAAGACCCTGGCTTATTACCAGTCTCTGGCCGAAAAATAAAAAGCTCAGACATGAAAATTGCGATCGATGGCTATGAGCTCGGAAGCGGCGCTCGAGGCGTCGGCAGAGTCGCCCAGAACATCCTCCTCCATCTTGTCGACTGCCTTCCCGGTGACGAGTTCGTTGTCTATACCAAGGAAAAGGTCGTACTGCTCTCGAGGCTGCGGGCCAGTGAGCGCGTTCTTTCCTCAAGGGGAGGTTACCTGCGCTGGCTGAACGGCCCTTTGAGAAGAGCTCTCCGCAGGGACAAGCCCGATATCTTCTTTGCCACGAACTATCTTCTCCCGCTCGGGCCTTGCCCGGAGTCGTTGCTCTATGAGCACGATATTTCAGTGATTTCCCATCCCGAGTGGTACCCCCGGATGTACGCTCTGACGCGGCGATTCCTCACTCGAAGAAGTCTGCTCAAAGCCAGGCAGCTCGTCGTCCCCTCGGAGTTTACGAAAAGGGAAATACTGTCCTGCTTCCGGCTTGATCCCGAAAAGATCCTGGTCTGCGGGCACGGGCTTGAGGAGAAGTTCCGAAGAGCCGGGGAAGCAGATGTCCTTGAATGGAAAAGGAGGAAGGGCCTGGACGGCAAGACGGTCATCGGCTACTTGGGGGCCCTCAACAAAAGACGCCATATTCCTGTTCTTGTCCGGGCTGTCGGGCTGCTGAAGGATGATATTCCCGAAATCGTTCTTGTCATCATAGGGAAGGATGTCGGGAGTTTTTCCCGTCAACAGACAGCACAATTTCTCAGCCCGGAATGGGTGCACTGGGAGGAGAGCCTTCCCGAAGAAGACCTGCCTCTTTTCTTCTCAGCTCTCAACGTGTTTGCTTTTCTGTCCGAGTATGAGGGTTTTGGGCTTCCGCCGCTCGAAGCTTTGGCCTGCGGGGCACCGCTTGTCCTCTTAGACCGGCCCCCGCTCCGGGAAATTTTTTCTGGTATGGCCTTCCTGGTGGAAAACCCGGAGGCCGGGGAGGTGAAAAAAGCCCTGGCCGCTGCCCTCTCAGACAGGGTGAGTCAAGAAAGCCAGCTCAGGTTGTTCGACGAGAAACGGGGCCAGTTCTCCTGGCAACGAACGGCCCGGAAAATCGCCGATGTGCTCGTCGCGTGGCCGTCGGGGAGAACCTGATGAGACAACCTAAAAACGGGCGGCCAGAGAGAGAGAGGGAGCTTTCCATTATTCTCGTCAACTACAACGACCGAGCGGGCCTGGGGCGCTGCCTGCACTCGCTCGAAAAGGAAGCGAGAGATATCGGGGCTGAGGTGGTCGTCGTCGACAACAACTCGAGAGACGGGAGTCAGGACTTGGTGCAGAATTCTTTCCCCTGGACGAGGCTTATCCTAAACAGCGAAAACCTCGGCTATGCCAGGGCCAATAATAGGGGAATCCGGGAGAGCCGGGGCAAGTTCGTTCTTTTGCTGAACCCGGATACGGTTGTTCCCCCCGGGGCCCTGACGGCGCTTCTGACGGAATTCAAAGCGCGGCCCGAAACTGCGGCCATCGGTCCAGCTCTTGTTCATGAAAATGGAAGTTTCCAGGTTTCTTTCGGGAGGAAGGTCAGTTTCCTCTCCGAGCTCGTCCAGAAATCAATCCGCAATCCTTATTACAAAATCAGACTCAAGACCGCGGCTGAAGCAAGAGAAACCGGCTGGCTGAGCGGCGCTTGTTTGCTCGTCAGGCGTCTAGCGCTTGAGGAGGCCGGTCTTTTTGACGAGAATTTTTTTCTCTTTTTCGAGGATATCGACCTCTGCCTGCGGCTGAGGCAGAAGGGATTCCGGCTTGTCTTCGATCCCCGCGTCAAGGTTTATCATGCCGGCGGAGCCTCCACGTCGCGCCAGAGACTTGCCAGCCGGCTGGAATACCGCCGCAGCCAGGTCTATTTTTACCGGAAGCATAACTCTCGGCTTTCTCTTTTTCTCCTGCTCCTCTACCTCAGGCTGACTTTTTTCTTTTGGCGTCTCTTCGTTCTCAAGACGACCGAAGAGAAAGCTTTCCTGAGGGAGAAGGCCCGGGCCGTATTCGAAGACGCAGCTAATGATGAGTAATTCGATAGAAAAAATAAGAATTGTCGAGATGATCGACAGGCCTTCCCTGGGCGGAGGACAACGAGCCCTGCTTCTTCTGGCCACCCATCTCGATCGGCGGCAATTTGAGGTATTTACGAGCTCGGCCGGAGAGGGACCGCTCGAGGAGGAAGCCCGGAAAATGGATTTGCCTCATCTCAGGGTGCCGCTCGGTAAAAAGCTTAATCGGAGCGCTGTTGAGGAGATCGCCGGCCTTCTCCGGGAGCACAGGATTTCAATCCTTCACACTCACGGTGGAGTGGCCGGGCTCTTCGGCCGGCTGGCCGCCCGCCGAGCTCAAACGCCGGTTATCGTGCATACCCTCCACGGAATCCATTACCTTCACTACCGGAATCCGCTGCTGCGAAAGCTTTATATCCTTTTAGAAAGAAGGTTTTCGCGGTTCACCGACGGGCTCGTGTTAGTCTCGCAAGCGGATTTCCAGAAGGCAAAAAAACACAGGCTGGCAGCCGAAGCTAAGATGTTCGTCATTCTTAACGGGATCGACCCCCAGCCCGGCCTGAGCGAAGAAGAAATAAGGCGAAAACGGCTGGCCTTGGGTTGGCCTGTCGATGAGCTTGTGGTCGGCACTGTCGCCCGCCTCCACCGGCAGAAAGGCGTTCCGACTCTGCTCGATGCAGCGCCCCGCCTCTTTGCAGCCGTGCCCGGTGCGCGCGTTGTTGTGGTCGGCGACGGGCCGCTCGGCCGGAAGCTGAGAAAAAAAGTCAGCCGCCGACGCCTGGAGGAGAAGCTCTTTTTTCTCGGGGAAAGGAAGGACGCGCTCGAGCTTCTCTCCCTGTTTGATGTGTTCGTCCTCCCATCGCTCTGGGAAGGCCTGCCTTTTGTCCTGATCGAGGCGGCTTCACTCCGCAAGCCGATCGTCGCTACGGCGGTGGACGGAATCACCGAGGTCGTGGAGAACGGGATGACCGGGTGTCTTGTTCCTCCCGGGAATCCCCGGGCCCTGGCCGATGCGATTATTAATCTAATCCAGGACAGGCAAAAAGCATCCCGACTGGCTGCTAACGCCAGGTCCATCATCCCGCCGCGTTTTCCCCTGCGCCGGATGGTCGAGCAAACTCAAAACCTCTACGTCGACCTCTGGCGCCGCAAATCCCGTCCCCGAGCGTTTGATTGACAATTCGGGCACCCCTTTCTATAATCTTCGCCGATGGAGAAAGCCAGGGTTGCGCTCGTTCACGACTGGTTGACCGGACAGCGCGGCGGCGAAAAAGTTCTTGAAGTCCTGGCCGAAATTTTTCCCCGGGCAACGATCTATACCCTCTTCCATTTTCGCGGCAGTCAGGCCGAAAACATCGAGAAGCGAGAGATCAAAACAAGCTTCCTTCAGACATTGCCTTGGCTGAAAAAAAAGTACCGGCTCTACCTTCCTCTTTTTCCGCTGGCGGCCGAGCTTTTTGACCTCAGCGACTACGACCTCATCATCTCGAGTTCGCATTGCGTGGCCAAAGGGATCATTCCGCCGCCCGGGGCGCTGCATATCAGCTATATCCATTCCCCGGTCCGCTACGCCTGGAATCAGTACTATGCCTACTTTTCGCGCGGCCGCCTTTCCTTCTTCTCCCGGCTGGCCATCCCTCCGGTCATCCACTGGCTGCGAGTGTGGGACGAATCTTCCTCTTCGCGGGTTGATCATTTTGTGGCCAACTCGGACAACGTTGCCAGGCGGATTGCCAGGTATTACCACCGGGAGGCGGATGTCATCCACCCTCCCGTGGACACGGATTTCTTCCATCCTGCTGAGGGAGCCCCCCGGGAAGACTTCTATCTGATTGTTTCAGCGCTCGTTCCTTACAAGAGAATAGATCTGGCCGTTGAAGCCTTCAGCCTCAACGGCCAGTCCCTCAAGATTGTCGGCCTGGGGCCTGACTTTCGCCGGCTCAAGAAGAGGGCAAGGCCGAATATCGAGTTTCTTGGCCAAGTTTCTGCCGAAGGCCTGCGCTCCCTGTATCAGCGGGCCAGGGCTTTTCTTCTGCCTGGAGAGGAGGATTTCGGGATCGCTGTCGTGGAAGCTCAGGCTTGCGGGACGCCGGTCATCGCCTATGGCCAAGGCGGAGCGACCGAGAGCGTCGTCCCCAACCAGACAGGGATCTTCTTCTCCGAGCTCACAGTGGCCGGGCTTCTGGGTGCGCTTGACAAATTCAAGAGCCTGGCATTTAATAAATCCACCATAAGATCAAACGCCATGGCCTTCTCCCGGCAAGCCTGCAAGGACAAACTGACGTCCTATTTCAGGCAGAGATGGGCCGAGTTCAAGGGTCAACGGTGATTACCAGAAAACGCGCCCGCCTGGTCGGGCTTTTTCTCTTCAGCGATGTCGTCGGCATTTTCCTCTCCTATTTTTATTCTTACCTCTTCCGGTTTTACGCCTACATCATCCCGGTCGACCCGGTCAAGGGAATTCCGCCGCTTGAGAATTATGCGGTCATCTTTCCTCTTTTTCTGGCCAGCCATTTGGTGATTTTTTACCTCCAGGGGTTTTACAAGAGCCGGCTGAAAAGGACCAAGCTCGATGACTTCTTTTTCATCAGCCTGAACGCTCTCCTGACCATCCTCGTTGTCTCGGCGGTCATGAGCTATCTTTACAGCTACAGTCAGGGGCCGGCGCCGCTTTTCCGGGTCTCTTTTAAGATCTCGCACGGCTTCCTGGCCGTCTACTTTGTGACCGTCATCTTCATGATTTCCTTCCTCCGCAACCAGATTTATTTTTTCATGAAAAGGCGGTACGCCCGCGGGTTCAACCTGCAGCATGTCCTCGTCCTGGGCGCGGGAGAGATGGGTCGGGCGGTCGCCCAGAAAATTTCCCAGTACAAGGACCTGGGGTTTGTCCTCAAGGGCTTTCTGGATGATGACAAAGCGGTCGGGGAAAAGGTCGATATCGACGGAGGCGTGGAAGTCCTCGGCCGCATCGGAGACCTTGGCACGATCTTAGAGAAAGGCGAGGTTAGCGAAGTCTTCGTTGCCCTGGACCTGAACAACTACGCCAAAATCTTAGAGACGATCAAGGTGGCCAATAAGTATGTTGTCAACATCAGGCTTATCCCCGATCTTTTCCAGTTGCTGACCCTGAAGGCCAATGTCCAGGACCTGGACGGGTTCCCGGTCATTTCCATAGACGATGTCTCGCTCAAGGGCATCGCCAGCGCCATCAAACGGGGCTCCGACCTTCTGGTGGCCACTCTGGGGCTCGTCATCTTTTCGCCCCTCCTTCTCATCGTGGCTATTTTGGTTAAGCTAACTTCCAAAGGGCCCGTCTTTTACAAACAGGAAAGGATGGGGCTGGATGGCCGGAAATTCTCCATGATCAAGTTCAGGACGATGATCTGCGATGCTGAAAGAGAGACCGGCCCGGTGATGTGCCAGGCGGGCGATCCCCGGATCACCAGAGTCGGCCGGTTCCTGCGCAGGTTTAGCATCGACGAGATCCCCCAACTCATCAACGTTTTTAAGGGAGAAATGAGCCTGATCGGACCGCGGCCGGAAAGGCCCGAGTTCGTCCGGGAATTTGCCGACAAGATTCCTAACTATATGCTCCGGCATAAAGTCAAGTCTGGCATCACAGGCTGGGCCCAGGTGCACGGCCTGAGGCAAGACACGTCGATCGAAAAACGGATCGAATACGATCTCTATTATATGCAGAACTGGTCGCTTGCGCTCGACCTGAAGATCATCTGGATGACCTTGGGGCGCGGTTTTATCGACCGGAATGTGTAGGCAGGCTCACCTCGTCCTTGGCAGAAAAAGCCATCTGAATCCCCAGGATGACGTAGTGCACTCCCGAAAGAGTTGTACTCGCCAGGGCAATCATGTAGAGATTCGGGAGGGCAGGGAATGAACCGCGGTCATAGTTGGCGACGAGGACGCAAAAAACTGTCAGGACCTGAATGACAGTGCTCACTTTCCCCAACAAAGAGGGCGGAAAACTCATGATCCGGCGCAGCCGGAAGACGACATAAGCGCCGACAACGATCAGCAGGTCCCGGCCGATGACCACGGCTGTGAGCCAGAAGGGGATCGAATGGGGAGCACTCAATCCTTTGATGGTAAGCAGGACAAAAGCCGTCGAAAGGAGAAGCTTGTCGGCTAGAGGATCGAGCAGCGTCCCTATATTGGTCCGGAGATGACAGAGCCTGGCCACGAGCCCGTCCAGGAAATCCGTTAGCCCGGCCAGAGAAAACACGATAAGCGCTCCCAAGCTTTGCCGGCGCAGGCTCATGATTAAAAATACCGGGACCAGGCCAAGCCTCATCAAAGTGAGAACATTGGGAAGAGTCAGGAATCTTTCTTTCGTTGTGTCTCCCATGGGTATCACACGTTGCGTCCCGAGTTCGGCCTCCCGTCAGCGCACGAGAGCTAAGAGGATGTCCATGATCCGGATGGCTTCCGGTCCGGAGAGGGTCAAGTCCGGCCGGAAGCCTTTGTCGGGGTACAAATCCATGACCTGATAAGAGAGAACCTGGATGATAGGCATATAGTAAAGATGCTCTGGCGTAACGTCTGCAATTTGAATCTTCTCCACGGGGATCAGCCTGATAAACCGGTGGCCGTGGGACTCTAAGTGCTTGATAATGCGGAAGACGAGGTCAGCCATCTCGCCCCTGGTCACCGACTTCCGGGGTTGGAAGGTGTGATTGGAGTAGACATCGAGAAACCCGAGTCCGGTGATCTTGAGGATGAATTTCGACGCCCAGGAGGCGGAAATGTCAACGATAATGGGAGGCTGAGAAACCTGCTCAGTCAGGATATCCTTGAACTTGACCGCGACCAGCGCGGCCAGGTCCTCCCGGGTAACGCTATTACTGAGAGCGATCTCAGAGTACCGGCTGGGCAGCTCATAAATACCCAAACGGTCCCTGAGTCTTTCGACCTGCTCCTGAACGGCTTTGTTGGTGCTGTCGAGTTCGAGCAGCCTCTCATAAGTTTCCAGGCTCCGTTCGTATTGCCCAGCCTCGCTCAATGTGGAGGCATAGTTTTCCAGCAGTTTTATGTTTTCTGGCTCTGAGGCGCTAGCTGCCTTCAAGTGGACGAGAGCGTTGGAGAGCCGTTTTTCCTTCTTGTAGATATCGGCCAGGGCCAGATGGACCGCGGCCGATCCTGGAGCATAATGAAGGGCCTTGAGAAAAGCTTCTTTTGCTTTTTCCGAGTCACCCTGGGTAAGAGCGGTCCGGGCTTCCTCGATCGCCTCCTCTGTTTTTTTCGTCTTCAGGGCTTCGTATTCGGTTTTGGCCCAGGGGTGATCAGGATTGATTTTCAGAGCTTCGCGGAGTTCGTTGAACGCCTTGTCCTCCTGGCCTGTCTTTTTGTAGACCTGGGCTAATCCCGTCCGGGCCGGAGAAAAGTCGGGAAACTCACTCAAGGCTGATTGAAAGTAGGCCTCAGCTGTGGCCAGATCTTCTCGAAGGAAGGAGATATAGCCCAGACCGGTATAAAAGAGAGGGCTTTCCGGCCCCAGTCGCGAGAGAGAACGTTCTGCTTTGTCTCCTCTTCCTTGACGGATAAACGCCCAGACTTCTTCGGCCAGGATGCGTTCCTCCAGGGTCATGGCCGTTGTCAGGGATTGAGGCAGGTTCTCAAAGTAGAAGCTCGGAGGGGGCGGAGGAATGGTGGCGCAGGCGGTCGCGAGGAGAGAGAGAGGAAGGAAGAGACAAGCTTTTTTTACCAATTCTCTTCTCCTTTAGAGAGATAGGGGAGATAGTTTATCATAAATTTTGGGTTAGCCATGACCTTGAGCTCTGAGTAATCGCCGTTTTCTCTTCTTTTCAGGACGATCGACCACCTGGGGAAAGATGACAGGATATCTCTCTTATCCTGGGGAATTCTAAGATAAAACAGTCTAAAATCACGGAAAAGGACGGACCTGATTTTTTCCTTAAGGCTCGGTATCCCCTCGCCTGTTTTGGCTGAGATGTAGACATTCGCTGTGCCCGATCCGGCGTTGCGGGAAAGGAGGTCGTCCCTGGAGGCAAGGGAGTCAATCTTATTAAAAACGTTGATGACGGGAATGGCCGCAGCGTCGATCTCGGCCAGGATTGATTCGACGGCTTTTATCTGCTGGCCAGATGTCGGTGAAGAAATGTCGATGACATGGAGGAGGCAGTCGGCTTCCTTTACCTCCTCAAGGGTTGCCCAGAAAGAAGAAACCAGCTCGACCGGGAGTTTCTTGATAAAGCCGACCGTGTCGCTCAGGAAAAAATACAGGCCATCAGAGAACTCAACGCGGCGGAGGACGGGATCGAGTGTAGCGAAGAGGCCCGGCGATGTGGGCATGGCCTCACGGCAGAGCTGGTTGAAAAGCGTGGACTTTCCGGCGCTCGTGTAGCCGACCAGGGAGACCGTCGGAACCGGGCTTTCTTTCCGGCTTTTGCGCTGGTTCTGGCGTCTCTCCTGAATACTCCGGATTTCCTTCTTGATTCGGGATATCCGGTCAACGATCCGGCGCCGGTCTTCCTCCAGCTTTTTCTCCCCGGGACCCCGGGTTCCGATTCCCGCTCCCAGCCGGGAGAGGGCGATCCCTTTACCCACCAGGCGCGGCAAAAGATAGTTGAGCTGGGCCAGTTCGACCTGGAGCTTGCCTTCGTTGCTCTTGGCTCTCTGGGCGAAGATGTCCAGGATGAGCTGGGTCCGGTCGATCACTTTGGCCTGAGTCCTGTCTTCCAGGCTCCTTTGCTGGATGGGGCTGAGGTTGTGGTCAAAGATGACGAGGTTGGCCTCGAGCTCTTGGCGGACCCGGGCCAGCTCCTCAGCCTTTCCCTGGCCGATGAAGTACTTAGGACTGATTCTCGGCCTGACCTGATAGATTTTTTCAACAACCTCTGCGCCGGCCGCAGCTGCGAGCTGGGTCAGCTCGGCCATCGACTCTTCGGCCTCTTTTTTGTCTTTTTCGTTCGTGGCGAGGTGAACGAGGATGGCCTTTTCCATATCAGGCTGCAAGACGGGCCTCCAAGAAATTCTCGACCTGTGCGCCGCTGTCAGCGTTAAACCAGTGGACTCCGTCCATCTTCTTGAACCAGGTGATCTGTCTCTTGGCAAGGCGCCGGGTATCTCTTTTGGTCAAGCTGAGAGCGTCGGCGAGGGAGATTTCTCCCTTGAGATGCAGGAGGACATATTTGTAGCCCAAAGCCCGGAAGGGAGGAGCGCTCTCCTCGACGCCCCGGCTGAGGAGAGATCTGACTTCCTCGACGAGACCAAGAGAAAACATCCTCTCCGCTCTTTCTTCGATTCTCCGATAGAGTTCGTTTCTTTCTAATTTTAAACCAATTTTAATCGGATGAAAATCTTTGAGCTCTGGTTTGGTCATTGAGAAGTGCGCTGAGATGGGTTTTCCCGTCTGGTAGAAAACCTCCAGAGCGCGGACGATCCGGATCCTGTCGCGCTGGCCGATGAGGCCGGCGTAAACGGGATCAACCTCCTCGAGCTCTTTTCTCAGAACCTCCAGGCCCTGCTCACGAGCCCGGCGCTCCAGTTCTGCGCGCACCTCGGGGCTGCGTCCGGGGCCTGGGAAAAGACCGGTTAGAAGCGCCTTGAGATACAGTCCGCTTCCGCCGACGATGAAGGGGAGGCGTCCGCGTCCCCTGATCAAACGGATGGCGGCCAAGGCTTCCTTGACAAAATCGGCTGCTGTGAACTGGACGGATGGTTCTGCTATATCCAGAAGATGGTGGGGGACAGACTGGCGCGTGGCCGGTGTCGGTTTGTCGGTGCCGATATCAAACCCCCTGTAGACTTGCATGGAATCACAACTGATGATCTCGCCGCCAAACCGTCTGGCAAGACGCAAAGCTATGGCACTTTTTCCCACCCCCGTAGGGCCGAGGAGAATGGCCAAATATTCCGTTTCAGAACACAATTTTGATCAGAAGAACAACGGCAATCCCGGTGATGAGAAGGAGTAGAGCTCGGATCTGCTTCCGGTTCAACCCTGGTCTCCGATCTTTTCCAGATTCCTGATCAGGGCCGCTTCGTGATCGTCGCCCAGGGTCTTTTTGACCGCCAAGACTTCCGCCACCAAGATTTCATTGAGAACCTGGATGAACGCTTTCCTGGTTTCGGGGCTGGTGAAGCTCAGACCAAGGAGCGAGACGGGTTTGAGCTCGATGCGACCGTCGGCTCTTAATTCAATGCTCTGCAGGGGAGGCCCAAGGCGGGGCTTGACCTCGTCCAGAGCCTTTTCCAGGACATTCAGGGCGACCGGGCCGATTTCCTTGGAGATGTACTTATAGATAGAAGAGCATTTATCGTTGAAATCGGCCCAGATTTTTTCCGCTTCGCCACCCGAGGACTCAGAGGCTGGCTTGAAAGCATTCCTTGGTGGCCTGAACCCGGCCAGTCCTAACTGCACAAGGCTGAAAAGCACCTTCTGAGTTTCTTTTTTCCCTAGGTGGCTCTGGGCATAGATGTCTTGAAGCCGGGGGAAATGTCTGAGGAGGTTAAGGAGGTATCGTTCATGGGAGGCCAGCCGGAGAAAGCCGGCATATCCGGGCGAGAGAATCTGAAGTGATTCTGACTCGGCGGGGAGCAAAGATTCAATGAGGCTTGAATTGGCCATCCGGCGGATGCCTTGGAGAATGAATTCGAGGCAGGCTACAGTCATCAGGACATGTGCTTCCAGTAACTCTGCCCTGGAGTCGAAAGCGAACTCGCCGTCCGTCCAGTCAAAGATAGGAAAAATACTCTCCAGCCAGAAGGTGACCAGGAGCTCCCAGGCTCGCGGCGGGGAGAGAATTCCGCATTCGATCAGCCCGCGCATAAAAGAGACGTTTTTTTCAAGAGCATAAGCCCGGCTTGCCTCCGCCTCTTCCCCAGACAGAACTTGGGACCCGACGAGTTTAGCCTGGAATTCTTCAGCCGGGAAGGAGGAGTAGGTCAAAGCCACGTCGCCCCTGGAGAAGGAAAGAGTCCTGGTCGTGTTTTCTTTCTCCAGCCTCAGCAGGCCTGTCC
>CAZKBY010000016.1:0-22646 GCA_964550915.1 uncultured Eubacteriales bacterium
CTCTGGAGTGTGGCCTCATCGGCATGGGCGGTGATAAAAATGACCGGAAGCCCGTAGAGGTCGCGGATCCTTGCGGCCGCCTCAACCCCGTCGATTCGGCCCTGAAGCCTGATATCCATCAGGATTAAGTCAGGCGAGAGCTCTCCCGCCCTGGCTACTGCCTCTTCACCGCTGCGGACGATGCCAATGACGTCGTAACCGAAGTTCAAGAGCATGTTTTCGGTATCCCTGGCAACCAGGATTTCATCCTCGACGATCAGAATCCGGACTTTATCCATTTATCCCCGAAAATCCCCTAACTATACTCACTTCTCTCCTCTTAAGGATACTCCGGCCGGGGAAAATAAAAATAGCCGTCCTGGATGAATTGAGGGGTGATTTTTGCTTCTCTTTAGTCCCCGAAAGGGGTGAAGACGATGGCCCGCGCTATCTATCTGCCTTAAGCTAAAACCCGATGATGATTTCTGTCCCTTCTTCCCTCCGGAATTCGGTCGACCCGTTAAGCTGCCTGACCAGGTCATGGACGATCTGGAAACCGAGAGTCTTTTGTTTTTCCGGGTCAAAACCCTCCGGCAATCCCACGCCGGTGTCCTTCACAGACAATCGATAATGCTCACCTTCCTCTCGTTTCATCCGGACGGTGAGCTCCCCCTTTTTTTCTCCAGGAAAGGCATGTTTCAGGGCGTTTGTGACGAGCTCGTTGATGATCAGCCCACAGGCGATGGCCCTGTTGATGTCTAACTGGATGTTTTCGGCCTCGACTGCGAACCTGACCTTGCTTGAGGGCAGGCTGAACATGGCAAAAAGGTGTGTGACCATCTTAGAAATGTAATCGAAAAAATAGATCCGGGCAAAGTCCTGGGATTGATACAATTTTTCGTGAATAAGAGCCATCGACCTGATCCGACTCTGGCTTTCGTTCAATATCTCACGGACTCGGTTATCCTCGACGTGCTGCGCCTGGAGGCGGAGCAGGCCAGAGACAATCTGCCGGACGAGCAGGGTTTCCGCACTGCGGCTGGATGCCGGCCAGGACATGATAAAAGGATACAGAAACTGCCGGGCATCGCTCTTGAGCATGATCGCGCCTACGGGCTCGCTAACATCATCCATTTGGGCAAAAAGCGGCGCGATGACGTCGATATGGGGGGAGGAGTCCACAAGGCCACGATGGAGGTCGGTCAGCACCGGCCGGCGCTCGGCCAGAGCTTTTGCCATGGCCTTCTGATCATCCCCGGTGAGCGGGCCCCGATAGCCGCTCAGGCTAAAGCGGGCGTGTCCTTCCAGATCGACGAGCATGACATCCGAGTAGAGATAATTCTCCTTCAAGGAACGAAATTTTCTAAGGAGCTTATCGGCCAGCGAGGCCTCGGGCGCATTTATCCATCGGGCTATTGCTCCGATAGAAAACGAACTTTCCATGACGACAAACGCATCTCCAAGCCTCTCCGCTCGCCATTGGCTGATTTGCTCGGCCTTCAATTCTGCGATGGCTAAAAGATTTTACTCTGCCTCTTGCTTCATGTCCCGGCCGTGGGAACGATAGAACCAGCCTCCGCCCACCAGCACGCCTGCCACCATAAAGGCCAGCGGCAGGATCAACAAGCGCGGAAAACCACTCTTTTCCGGTCGTCGGGCCGAAGGAGTTGCTGACCGCGCCTGTCGCGTTGCTTTCTCCTTCTTCCCCATTTCTTATATTCCAAGAAAAGAAAAATCAAGGTCCCTTCTGTCAAGCTGATTTCCAACTAAAGACCTCACCTTTTTCCCCTATTCTGCAAAAGACACGATATCCGCTTGATTGAACGGATGTCAAGGATAACCGTCGGATTTGTTGCTTTGATTTGTTCAGCCGTTTCCTTTATAATGGTAAATCAGGGTCGTTCTTGAAAGGCCAATTCAACCATTAAGAGGAGGATTCCATGAAAAAAGCTTTGGCTGTTTTCTTCTCCATCCTTATTCTCGCGGCTTTTGTCACCGCTGATGTTTACATCAAGTCCAAAATGCACACGGATGCATTTTCTATGATGGGACAGAGCCAGCCCGCCAAGGATGAGACGATCGAACAGTGGTTCGGAGACGACAAGTTCGCCCATCTGAGCTCGGAGCTGTCGTCCATCGTCGACCTCAACAAAAACGTCATGTACGTGATCAATCACAAGGACAAGACTTACGTGGAGGCTCAGCTTCCCCTTGATTTCATGAAGCTGCTGCCCCCGGAAATGGCCCAGATGATGGGCGCGATGATGAAGATGACGGTTACCGTTACGCCAACAGGGCAGACAAAAACAGTGGGCCAGTGGAAGTGCTCTGGCTACGATGTCTCCCTCCAGATGATGATGATGCCGATGAAGATGGCCGTCTGGGCCTCGACGGACGTCCCGCTTGACATGCAAAAGTTCGCCAATATGTACTCCAACCTGCTCAAGGCTCAGCTTCGCCTCGATGACGCCGCCGTCCAGGAGATGATGAAAATCAAGGGCTACTGGATCTCGTCAGAAACAACCGGCGAGATGATGGGCGCTAAGATCAGGTCAATGACAGAGGTCATCGAGATCACCAAAAAAACGCCTGATCCATCGGTCTATGCCCTGCCCGCCGGTTACAAAAAGACTCAGTTCCTTGATATGAAAAGCATGCATTGAAACAAACCGTCACCCGGCTGAACCCTCTTTTAGAAATTCTGCGCCACACGCCGCGCCGCATCAACAGGATTCTCGTCCAGAAAGAGCGGGGCTCTCCCAAGATCGCCGAGGTCATCCGGCTGGCCCGGATGAACGACGTTCCGTTTGTTTCTGTCCCCAAGCCCAAGCTCGACCGGCTCGCTCCCGGCCACCAGGGAGCTGCGGCTTTTCTTTTGGCCAAAGAGCTCTCCTCGCTCGAGGACATCCTGGCGGGATCGCAAAACCCCTTCCTGGTCCTTCTCGACGAGGTGGAGGACCCTCAGAATTTGGGAGCCATCATCCGCAGCGCCGAGGGAGCCGGCGCCGACGGGCTCATCATTCCCGAAAGGCGCTCGGCCGGCCTGACCGAAACTGTCCTCACGGTCTCAGCCGGTGCGGCCGAGCACGTCAAAATCGCCAGGGTAACCAACCTCGCCCAGACCATGGAGGAGCTGAAGACAAGGGGCATCTGGCTTGTCGGCGCAGAGGGAGGCGGAAGCGAGTTCTGGTACGAATTTGACTACACTATCCCCATCGGAATAGTGTTAGGCTCTGAGGGCCGTGGCCTCCGCCGCCTGGTCAAGGAGAAATGCGACAAGGTTCTTTCCATCCCGCTTTTTGGCCGGCTCAACTCTCTCAACGTGGCGGCGGCAGCGGCCGTTTTCCTTTTCGAGGTCGTCCGCCAGAGGTCAGGCCGGAAAACCTGACTGGCGTTCACTCGCTTGACTGCCTCCCCTCATCTCTCTTAGAATAACGGAGTATAATTCTTCCGGTCATCGCCGATAATGAAAACAGAAGAAGACTTCTACCAGCTGGAAAAAAACATCATCCTCCTTAAAAAAGAAATCGACGACCTTGAGATTTCCGAACAAGCGGGGAAAAAGGAGAAAATTGCTGGCCTGAAAGCGCAAATCGAAAAAGAATGGTCTAGGATCGCCCCCCGCCTGACCGCCACCCACATCGTTCAAATTGCCCGTCATCCCCAGCGGCCTTATACCCTGGATTATCTGGCTAATCTTGTCGAAGATTTCACGGAACTGCACGGCGACCGTCGTTTTGCGGATGACCCGGCCATCGTCGCCGGGCTCGGTTTTTACAAAGGGAAGACAGCCGCTTTTATCGGCCACCAGAAGGGCCGGTTCACCAGAGAAAGGATCGAGCGAAATTTTGGCCAGCCCAATCCCGAGGGATACCGCAAGGCCCTGAGAGTGATGAAGTTGGCTGAGAAGTTCGGGTTCCCTGTCATCACGCTTATCGACACACCAGGCGCCTATCCCGGCATCGGCGCCGAGGAACGCGGCCAGGCCGAAGCCATTGCCAGTAACCTTAAAGAAATCGCCACTCTCCGCGTTCCCGTCATCAACGTTATCATCGGTGAGGGCGGAAGCGGCGGCGCTCTGGCCATCGGCGTCGGGGACGTCGTCATGATGTTAGAGTACGCCTTCTACTCGGTCATCTCTCCCGAGGGCTGTGCCGCTATCCTCTGGAAAGACCAGAGCGCCGTGGCAAAAGCCGCGGAAAACCTGAAAATCCGCGCCCAGGACCTTCTCGAGCTGGGCATCATCGATAAAATCATTCCCGAGCCGCCCGGCGGAGCGCACATCGATTATGATCAGACCTTCAAGAACGTTGACAAGCACATCAGCCAAACCCTGAAAAAGCTGGAGCAGAAGTCGGCAGATGACCTGGTCGAAGAGAGGTACAAGAAATTCCGCAAGATGGGAGTCTTTGCCGAGAAGTGAGCGAACCATCCCCGGGGAAAAAGTCCGTCTCCGCCATCAAGGGAACAAAGGATATCCTTCCCCAGGAAGCCCGCGCCTGGCAGCGCGCAGAGAGCATCGCCAAGAACGTCTTCGAGCTTTACGGCTATAGGGAGATCAGGACGCCGGTCTTTGAGGCCACCGAGCTTTTTGAAAAAGGGACCGGCCAGACCTCGGATATCGTCATCAAAGAAATGTACACCTTCACGGACAAGGGCGGCCGCTCCGTCACCCTCCGGCCGGAATACACCCCGTCGGTCGTCCGGGCCATCATCGAGCACAGGCTCTATCTTCAGCCCGAGCCGTTGAGGTTCTATTATATCGGGCCGATGTTTCGCTACGACAAGCCCCAGAAAGGCCGCTACCGCCAGTTCCACCAGATCGATATCGAAGTTTTCGGCGAAGCCGACCCGGCCATCGATGCCGAAATCGTCGAGATGGCCGACGCTCTGCTCAAGGAGCTTCACATCTCCGACACGGAAACGCTCGTGAATTCAGTGGGCTGCAGGAAATGCCGGCCGGCCTATATCAAGAAGCTGCGCGCTGCCTCTCAAGCTGTTGAGGCCTCACTCTGCGCTGATTGCCAGAGGAAGGTCGTCGCTAACCCCCTCCGCATCTTTGACTGCAAAGTCGAAACCTGCCGGGAGCTTGCCCGACGATTCCCGGAAATCACGGCCCATCTCTGCGCTGAATGCGATGACCATTTCCGCTCTTTCCGCGCTTATCTTGATCTTTATGCGATCCCCTACCAGATCGAGCCGCGCTTGGTTCGCGGCATTGACTACTACACAAAAACGACTTTCGAGATCACGACAGCCAAGTTAGGCGCGCAGAACGCTGTGCTCGGCGGCGGGCGGTACGACGACATGATGAAGGATTTTGGCGGGCCCGACATCTGCGGGATCGGGTTTGCTGCGGGCATGGAAAGGCTTCTTTCCGTCGCCAGGCTGGATAAGATAGAGGAGGACTTCATTTTTATCGCCTATCTCGGCGCAGAGGCCAAAAAGGCAGCGCTTGGAATCGCCCGTGAGCTGCGGCGCCAGGAGGTGGAATGCCTGCTTGAGTTCAAGGAGCGCGGTCTTAAAGCCCAGCTCGGAAGGGCCAGCAAACTCCAGGCTTCTTGGAGCCTGATTATCGGAGAAGAGGAGATAAAGAAGGGACGATTCCTGTTAAAAAACATGAAGACGGGCGTCCAGGGGGAGGTCAGGCTGGAGGATATTGCCGACCTGGTCAAAGCAGAGAGCGGTCAGGGTTAGACTCGGATTAGAAGAAATGCGGAATTAGAGAGAGGTAGATACCACTAAGGAAAAGGATGAAAAAAGAACGCAATGCTCGGCCGGACAATTGGCGCCGCACTATCTGCGCCGGACTCATCAGGCCTGAGCATGAGGGAAAAGAAGTCACGCTTTTCGGCTGGGTGCAGAGGCAAAGGGACATAGGGAATCTCGTGTTTATCGACCTTAGAGACAGAGAGGGCGTTGTCCAGGTCATTTTCTCGACCGAGCGACCAGAGCTTCTGGAGGCGGCCAAGAAAGCCCGGCCTGAGTACGTCATCGGCATCAAAGGCAGGGTGAGGAGAAGGGGGCCCGGGGCGGTCAACCCCGAACTCGCCACGGGAGAAATGGAAGTCGAGGCGCTCTCGCTGCAAACACTCAGCACCGCCAGAGTGCCCCCTTTCCAGGTCGCCGATCCAGTTTCAGCCTCAGAAGAATTGCGTTTTAGGTATCGCTACATCGACCTCCGCCGACCTTCCATGCAGCGGAACATCCGGCTTCGCCACGAGGCGGCCCTGCGCGTCCGCAATTTCTTGAGCAGTCAGGGTTTCTTGGAGATCGAAACGCCCTTTTTGACGAAATCGACGCCCGAAGGCGCCCGGGATTATCTCGTTCCCAGCCGAGTTTATAAGGGACGATTCTATGCTCTTCCGCAGTCTCCGCAGCTCTTCAAGCAGACCCTGATGATCGCGGGGTTCGACCGTTATTTTCAGGTCGTCCGCTGCTTTAGAGACGAAGATCTGAGGGCCGACCGCCAGCCCGAATTCACCCAGATCGACGTTGAAATGAGCTTTGTTGACAGGGAAGACATTTATGCGACGACCGAGGCTCTGATGGCCGCTGTTTTCGAGATTGTCGGGGAAAAGATTGCCACGCCCTTCCCGCGGCTCTCGTATGAAGAAAGCCTGGAAAAATATGGCACCGACAAGCCCGACCTCAGAATCGAAGAGGAAATCGTTGACCTTTCGGCTGAGGCGGCTCAGGTTCGGTCAGAGCTCATCCGCAACGCCCTGGTTTCAGCCGGGACAGTCAGGGGGCTTTGTATCAAAGGCGGGGCAAGTTTTTCCCGGGGCCAGTTAGAGAGGATCAACGAACAATCCCGAGACTCGGGCGCCAAGGGAATTATCTGGCTGCGGAAGCAAAACGGATTTAAGTCGTCGCTGAAATTGACAGATGTCGAAGCCCGGATGCTCTGGGAAAAGATGAAGGCGGGTGATGAAGATATTGTCCTCCTCGTAGCCGATAAAAAAGAAATCGCCCTAACGGCGCTGGGGAGCTTGAGAAAAGAGCTCCTCCAGAGCCGGGCCAGGAAGGGCTTTGCCTTCGCCTGGGTCACCGACTTTCCGCTTTTCGAATGGAGTGGCGAGGAAGGAAAGATCGTCTCCGTCCATCACCCCTTCACCTCTCCTCATGACATAGATATCCCGCTTCTCGACAAGGAACCGCTTAAAGTCAGGGCCAAAGCCTATGACCTCGTTCTCAACGGCTATGAGATCGGCGGCGGGTCCATCCGTATCCATGACATCGAACTCCAGCGTAAGATTTTTGGCATTTTAGGGCTCACCGACAAAGAAACAGAGGAGAAGTTCGGATTCTTCCTCGAAGCCCTGGGCTACGGGACGCCTCCCCACGGCGGCATCGCCCTCGGTTTTGACCGGATCGTTATGCTGCTCGCCGGAGAGGAATCCATCCGCGAGGTCATCCCCTTCCCCAAGACGACGAGCGCCCTCTGCCTTCTGACCGGCTCGCCGACCGAAGTGAACGAGAGGCAGCTCGATGAGCTCGGTCTCCGACTGAAGAAGTAGAACCGCAAGTAATTCTAAGTGTGCTTATAGCATCACCCGTCAGTCCGCTCGCGGTTCGCGACGAGCGTCTCCTCTCGGAATCTATGTTGCGTATTTTCCTTTTCATAAGTTCCTGTCGGAATTTTAGGCTCTTCTCCTTTATTGACTGCTTCCACAGCGATAATATAATTAAGCCATAAAAAGGAGGCAGAAGAAATGCGAAGCAAAAAAAGAAAGGTCTTTTTTTCTTGTTTCTTAATAACGGCGATGGCCGGTCTTTTTCTTTTTTCCAGCAGATTAGCCCAAGTCAAAAAGGAAATTGAGCCGAATGACAACCGCGAGCAGGCCCAGGAAATTCGCTTCGGCGATACGGTGGAAGCCGAATTTCAGAAGGACCGGGATGAAGACTGGTTCAAGCTCACGGTAGACCAGCCGGGCAAAAATTATCTTCGAGTCGACGTCAGCGCCGTCCCGGAGGTTGACACTTATCTCTCCATCCATGATGCCGAGGGAAAAAGGCTCACCGAAGTCAACGACGCGCCAAAAAATGGACCCGAGGTCGTGACCAATTTTCCTGTTGAACGCGGATTCTATTTTATCCGCGTCACCTCTTCTGGAAAAGCTACCTCAGAAAAGTACAGCCTGACCGCAAAAATTACAGGGCCGTGGCGGGAGGGATGGGAATCTGAACCGAATAACAGCCGCGAGAGAGCCAACGAGCTCAGCCTGGGCAAGGGTATCAGCGCCTATTTCCAGCAGAAACAAGACGAAGACTGGTACAGGTTGATTAACGACAAGCCAGGACGGAGCCTCGTCCAGATCGACCTTTCGGTCGTGCCCGGCGTTGACAGCGAAATCCGTGTTTATAACGAAAAAGGAAACCGGATCTGGAGCGCTGATGATACCGACAAGGACGGCCCCGAATCCATCTTCGGCCTGGCCCTAGCCGAAGGCGTTTATTACCTGGAGATCTCAGCCCGGGAAGCAAACACCAAGGATCCATACGCGTTGAGCACGCGAATCCTCGGCCCCTGGCAGGAGGGAATGGAGGCTGAACCGAATGATAGCCGGCAAACGGCCACCGATATCCGGCTCGGCCAAAGTAGCAAGGGCCACTTTCACTATAACGGAGACGAGGATTATTTCCGGCTTATCGTCGACAAATTAGGGAAAAGTCTCATCCAGGTTGACCTCAGCGCTGTTTCCAGTGCAGACAGCCGGCTCGAGATCCTTGACCAGGAAGGCAAAAGGCTCTGGGATGCCAACGACGGGGACAAAGGCGAGCCTGAGTCAGTGCCGTTCTTCGCTGCCAGCGAGGGAGTTTATTTCATCGTTATCAAGGGTTATCAGAAAAATATCACAAACCCGTACACTCTGAGCACGCGAATCCTCGGCCCGTGGCAAGAAAATCAGGAAGCCGAGCCTGACGATGAGGTCGAGCGGGCCAGCGAGATTAAGCTGAACGTTCCGCTCTGCGGATGGGTGAATCGCGGAAGAGATAGAGATTATTACCTTCTCAATGTGCCGTCGCCGGGAGTGGACATGCTCGTTATGACCCTATCGGGAGTCCCCGGTATCCAGTTCAAGCTCGAACTGCTGGAGCCTAAGGAAAAAAGGTTGGATTTTTCGTGGTTTGGCCGGGATGGACAGGGCGAGGAAATGGTCAAGATGAAATTCATGCCCGGGACCTATTATTTAAAAATCGAGGTCAGAGGAGGAAAAAACATTGGCGCCGAGTACACCCTCTTTGCGGGGCTCCCCCAAAAGCCGCCGGCTACCGAGGAAGAGGTGCGGCAGGCGCTCACTAAAGCCCTGGATTATCTCGCTTCCACCCAGCAGAAAGATGGCTCCTGGGAAAGATACGAACAGGCCTACACGGGGCTGTCCATCATGGCTTTTCTGGGCTCTAAATGCACAGGAAGGGACTACTCGGTTAACGTCCAGAGAGCGCTGGGTTATTTAAAATCGAAATTTACGTCCCGTTCGAAGTACGCCGAGGGTTCGAGAGATGCAGATTACCGCGGGGGTTCTTTCGGCACGCAGGAGATGTATCAACATGCGATCGCGACGCTGGGTGCGGTCGAAGCCCTGGCCGATCTGAACGACGAGAGCTTGGAGCCGATTGCCCGGGAGGCCATCGAGCTTATCCTCCGGTCTCAAAACACCGAGCATAAGCCGGAGACATTAAGAGGGCCGATAAGAGCGGATTCCCCCGCTTACGGTGGGTGGCGCTACAGCCCTGACAGCACGGATTCTGATATCTCCCTCACCGGCTGGCAGATTCTGGCCCTCAAGGCCGCGGCGAATGCCGGTTTCGTCATTCCTGACTATGTGTTCCCGGCAGCCGCCAGGTTTGTCCGCTCACTGCAGGGGAGGGAAGACGGATCGTTTCGGTATGATTCACCCGGAGAAAGCGGCGAATCCTGTGCCCGAGCCGGCATGGGGGCTCTTTCCCTCCAGCTTTCCGGATATCCTAAGGACCCGATGATCCCGCCCGCCATCCGCTTCATGCAAAACCATCCGCCGCGCTGGAACGTGGAAGAGCCGGGAAGCGGCTATCCCTTTTATTACTGGTATTATGGGACGCGGGTGATGTATCTCGCAGGCGGCGAGGATTGGCGCATCTGGAAGGATTGGATGTGCCGGCTTCTCGTTGACCACCAGAACCCGGACGGGAGCTGGGACGGCGCGCAAAGCGAAGAGAGGCTTGACATCTACCGGGTCACTCTGGGCGCCTTGATGTTAGAGTTTTGCTGCGGCCATGTTCCGATTTACATGTCGACAGTCAAAAGGCTCGGGTCGGGGGCGCTTAAAGTCGAGTTCGAAAAGGGCGCAGAGAAAGAGGCTGCCAGGAATGTCGAGATCATCTTGGACGCCTCGAACTCGATGTGGGGACAGATCGGCGGCGAAGCCAAGATCACGATCGCCCGGAAGGTGCTTGCCCAGATCATCAACAGCTTGTCGGAGACGATGAATGTCGGCCTGCGCGTCTACGGCCACCGGTACGGACTGAATGATAAGCGTGCCTGCACAGACACAGAACTTCTTGTTCCGATCGGACCCCTTGCCAGGGCCACGCTCATCGACACGGTGAACAAAATCCAGCTCAGGGGGAAGACCCCACTCGTTTATTCCGTCCTCGAGGCGATCAAAGACTTCGAGAAAATCCCCAACGGCTCCGTTATCCTTGTCACCGACGGGATCGAGAGTTGTGGCGGGGATATTAAGTCGATTGGCCCGGCCGTCAAGAAATCCGGGTTGGAGCTTCGCGTCCATATTGTCGGTTTTGACATCAAAGAAAAGGAAGCGCGCGCCGAGCTTGAGGCCATCGCCAAGTCCACGGAAGGAAGATACCTCGATGCCCAAGACACAGCCGGACTCCTCTCGGCGCTCGAGCAAACACTGAAAGTCGAGTATGTGGTGCTCGATGAGAAAGGCCAGGAGGCCGGCCGCGGGCTCGTTGGTGGCGACGAAATCAAGCTCAAGGAGGGCGCTTACACACTTCGCGTCTTGCTCGCGCCACAGCCGCTCGAAATGAAAATTGCCATCAAACCCGGCGGCAGGCTGACCTGCCTCCTTAAAAAAGAAGCCGGCGCCTGGAAAATTAATTAGGGGGACAGCATACGTAATACACTAATTGTCACAACACAAGTATGGGGATATGATAAGTCGTCATAAGAAAAGATCATAAATCGCAGGGGATTAAGTGTATTATGTATGGCGTCCCCCTAATCTATCGGTCGGCCAGCGCGTACGTTGTCAGATAAACGAGACGGGAAACTTTCTCCATCATCTCTCCGCTCACTTTGTCCACACCGTCGCTTGTCTGGTGATAATCATCGTGCAGGCTGGTGATGCAGAAAACCCAGGGCACCTTGGCTGAAGCGAACGAAGCGTGATCGCTTCCACCCGTGCCCCGCTCCATGGTTTCCCCGGCTTGTCGCAAGAAAAGGTCGAGGCCGATGGCCTGGTCGGCGTTTCTCAGGATTTCGTCCAGCCCGGTGCCGGCGGAAAAGGACACGGTCAGGAAGTTGGCCGGCTGAATCTTCTTGAAGATCTCGTCGCCGACGGGGATATTCATCATCCGGGCCATCCGGTTCAGGCTTCTTTCATCATAAGGACGGCTGATCATGTCCATATTGATGTAGGCGACGGTCTTGTCCAGCGGAAAAGCGGGATTCTGGACGTAATAGCGGGACCCAAGGAGACCTGACTCCTCGCCTGTCCAGAGGCAAAAAACCACTGTCCTCTTGGGCTTGTCCGGGTTGAGAGCGAAAGCCCGGCCCAGGTTCAAAACGCCGACAGAGCCAGACCCATTGTCGTCTGCGCCGTTAAAGACATAGTCGCCCCATTTGCCCAAATGGTCAAGATGAGCGCCCACGACGACCACCTCCTCCTTGAGAGCCGGGTCTTCGCCTTCGATGTATCCCACAACGTTCCGGCAGCGCACTAACGTTGACGTGGATGTCGTCGTGATGGTCAGCCTTGTTGCGGCGGGCTCAAGCGAAAGGGGCTTGAGGGTTGTGTCGATTTTCTTCTTCAGGTCGTCGATTCTCTGTCCGGAGTTCTCTAAGATGGCGTCAGCCATTTCCCGAGTGATGGTGATAACCGGCGATCTTTCCCAGGGCATCTGCTGCCCGCCTCCCGGGAGCAACAGCCTCCGTCTCTGTTTGTTGATGATCGGGCGTTCATCAGAGACAGGCCTCGGTCTGGCCATGTCCCGCAGCATGTCGATATCCTTGATCGAGTTTTGCACCTGGAGAACCGCTGCTGCGCCCAGCTTGGCGATTTCACGAGCCTTGTTGAACCCCTCTCCCCTCCGGGCAAAAGGCGAGACCGGGACGGGAGGAAAATATTTCTCTTTAAGCTCTTTATCCTTCTGGAACGGCGAGTCAGGGTTATCTTTTCCCGGCCCTTCGGAAAGAATCAAGACGATTTTCCCTTTGACATCGAGGTTCTTGAAATCGTCCCAGCCGATTCTCTTCTCGATGATCCCGAAACCTGCGAAAACGACCGGCGCCTCGACCGACTCAGCACCGGAAAACATACTCACAAAATCGACCCCGGAGGTGAAGGCTCGGGTTTTACGCTGGGTGCCTGACCGGACCTCAAGCGCGATCGACGTCGAAACGTCCGTGATTTCTCTCATCACGAATTCCTGGAGATAGCTTCTCTCGGACGAGGCCAGCGGACGCTCCTCCCTGGCCCTGGCTATCATGCCCATCTGTCTCCTTTCAGGCTTATCACCGCCTGCCTTAAGCTTCCAGAGCGAAAACAGGGAAGCAGCATATTCGGCAGCCAACTGGTAGCCGCGCGTGGCCGTCTCGCGGCCCTCCATCAAGTCAGAGGCGATGTAGCTGAGCATGGCCAGCGAGTCTCGGGCGGTGATGGATTCGAACCCGGGTTTCGCTTTTTCTGGAACAGGCTGCAGTTTCTCGACCAGGACAAGCTTTTTGATAAGGTCTTCGGACTTTTGTTGAGGCTGCGTCTGCTGGGAAGCTTCCGCATTCAGCCCTAAAGTTAGGAAGAGGACGATAAGAATCAAAAACCTTGTTTTTTTATTCAAGTTTGCCTCCTCATTTTTTTCCCTGAACTTAAAGGCAGAAATTATACATCAATTGGACAAGGATTCCATCTATTTTCTTCCCAGCTTTCTGACCAGCCAGGTTTCTTCTCCCGCTCTGTCTTTATATCGGCCATGAGAGATAGAACTCGGTCAAGATTTGAAAAGTGGATTGATCGCCGGGCGATTTATGGGCAAAACTGATGTTATTCCTTGCCGCGCACGTAGACCTTGGTGGTCCCGCCTTCTTCCTTGAACTTCAGTTCAAACATAGCCGAGTAGCTCTTGATAATCTGGGACAGCTGCTTGAACCCGTATGTTCGGGGGTCGAAGCTCGGGTCGAGCTGGTGGAGGTAAAAGCCCATAGTCGCCAAATCGGCCCAGCCGTCTTCCTGGACGGCCATGTCGAAGGCCCCCTTGAGCAAAGGCAGGGGGTCGAGCTCCTTGGGCCTTTCTTCTTTTGGCTGCGGAGCCCTCGCCGCTCCCCTTTTTGTCGGCGACGGCGGCGACGGCGCCAGGTTTTCCGTATAGATGAAAATGTTGCAGGCGTTAACAAAGGCTTTCGGAGTCTTTTTCTTGCCGATTCCCATGACGAAAATCCCGGCCTCACGGATCCGGGTGGCCAGCCGGGTGTAGTCGCTGTCGCTCGAGACCACGCAGAAGCCGCCGACCAGGTTGCTATGGAGAATATCTACAGCGTCTATGATCATGGCGCTGTCGGTTGAGTTCTTGCCGACCGTGTAGCGGAATTGCTGGATTGGCTGGATAGCGTAGTTGTTGAGGACATTTTTCCAGCCGGCCATATTGGCCGTGGTCCAGTCTCCATACACCCGGCGGATGGTGACCGATCCATACTTGGCTGTCTCGGTCAGTATGCTTCCGATGAGCGACGGCTGGGCGTTGTCGCCGTCGATGAGAAGCGCAATCTTGATCACATGGCTGTCGGCAATTTGCTCGACCATGATTTCACCTCGCTGAGGGCTATTCCCTTAGGATTCTTTTATAATAATATCAGCCCTACGCCTCCGAGTCAACTTCTCGGGCGATAGGCCTACCCAGGTTGCCCTTTCATGGCCAACCGGACTTTCACCCAATCTGTATTTTCTTTATCCTCTCTTTTTTCATCTCCTCTGTCAGTCCCCCATTCAAAGCCAACATTCACGGCCTGGCCAGGCTTTGTTCTCTGGAGGATATCACGATCTCCCTCCATCTCCAACGGAATCACAAATTCATAGGTAACCTGCTCATCGGTTGAAGCGCCCCTAAAATGTGCAGGATAAGATTCTTGGTTTACAACAACTCCTGGGAAACCCTGCTTTTTACAGATGATCTCTATGGAATAAACGAAATGAAAGGGCTTTTTTCTTATTTGCTCCTTGTCTTTGTCTGGGATGGCTCCTCTCTGCTGGGTTAGAAGATAAAGGAATGTTTCAGTGGGAACATTCTTTCTCAAGAATCTTAGCCCGTAATCTTTCTTCTTCTCTTTTTCTGGGCTGAGCCAGATGATCATTCCCGTGTTGTTGATCGAGCTTAGGTAGCTTAGGTCATTGAATTTAAAAAGAATATAAAGATTATTTTCGTCGTTCTTAAAACCATAATTTACTTTATATTTTTTTTCAATGCAGACGACCTCTTGATTCCATTCTTCATCCGAGCCGTCGATGGCCGCGGAAGAAGCAGCCCAGCTGCTAAAAACCTCTTTTTTTTCTGATAACGCCGGGGACAGAATGGCTATTAATAAAAAGCCTAAAAAGAATCCGCCGCTACGTATCGCTTTTTCTCCCATTGGATTTTCCCGTTGGATTTTTGTTTGTTTATTATAGCTCCATTTCCGCCTGGTGGGAAACTATAAGCGCTGGCCCATGACAGCTCTATTATAATCAGAATGTTACCTATATTGTTGGCGCTTTTGTAGGCGTTGACACTCAGTATTTATGCCCAAAAATAATCTTCGCTAGTTCTGCTTCGGATTCGCCCCAATCTACAGGACCTCGAAAAATCGGTCTTTTTGCCCATAAAAACATTTCATTAAGCGCGAAAATACGCCTGAATTGTCTTTTAACTCGCTGATAATAAAAGAAAGAGTACGGTCAGACTTTCTCCGACTCTGTTCAGACGACAAGCATTCTGTCTTGTAAGCTCTCCCGAGCCTTAACCGGAGGGAGTAAGAATCCACAGCTTTTGACGCCTTCATTCCCCAGGGAAAATTTATCGGCACCGTTCACGTCTCTAGGCCAACCCGAACTCTTCATTCCTTCCTTGACGCCGCGATCTGCCAGGGTCTATTCTGGGCCGATGAGACGCACGAGAAGGGGTCAATAAAAATCATCAAGTACAGGTATCCGGGTGAGTTTTTGCGACGACTTTTACTCAGAAGCACAAGAAAGCCTGCCCGAGCGCTGGCCGCCGGGCGGGATTAAAAAGCCTCGCCAGCCGTGAAATAAAAGCCTGAAGTTCCTTTGCCCCAGGCGAAGTCAAACCGCAAGTTTGTTCCTTCCTTGGGCGCTATTTTAAAGCGCAAGCCAAGCCCGAAGGAATACTTAAACCCGTCGAGCTTAAAATTTCCCAAGCCGCTGGCGACATCGCCTATTCCGGCAAAGGCCGCCATCCCGAACCGTTTCCATACGGGCAGCCGATACTCTGCTTGCAAGGCCAGGAGGCAGTTATCCCGGTAGCGGCCAGAGTAATAGCCGCGCATCATCGTATCTCCACCAAGCTTAGCATAGTTCTTGAAGGCCGGAGTGCCCTCTACCGAATGAAAAAAGCCCTGGAGAGCCAGGACATGGCCCGCCAGGAGCGGGACGAACGTTCTCAAGTCAATTTTGACCGAGGTTGTTTCGAAATCGCTGCCCAAGAATTTCCTGCTGAAATAAGCCTGAAACTGACAGTATGAGCCTTGAGTCGGGAAGAATATATTGTCTCGATCATCCCAATTGAGGATAAACCCTAAGCTCGAAGTCGTTCCCTCCCTGCTGCCCGGGTATTCCCTCCTCTCCAGTGAACCCCCCGCCTTCATTTTGACAATCTTGTAAACGTCAAATTGGCCATAGACTCCAGCGTAAAGCTTCTGCTTTGGCCAGATCTTTTTCTGAAAAGAGGCTTCCGCGGAAAAGGTGCGCGGCGTGAAATTTTCCTCCGCTTCCTCTCCGGTGTCGTTCCCGATCCCCCAGAACTTATCGGGGAAATATTCGGCGATGATTTTTCCGGTCAGGAGGTACTCTTCGTTCCTGAAATACAACTCCGGCTTGAGTTGGGTGGAAAATTGCTTGAGCTGAGTATAAATCGCGTAAAAATAAAGTGATGATGGCCGTACTCCAGCCGCGCTATGATGCGGACGGTAGGTGATGAGCCCGCCCACGCCTCCCCCGAATTTCGTTTCGGGCATGTAAAAGAGGACCGGAAGGATGACAATCCCAAACCTCTTTTCTTCCGTCTTTTCCTTCGATGCGTCTTCCGCCACGAGGGGAAGGCCAACCCATGTCAGAGACAAGAACATTAACCAAACAAGGAGAGTCTTCGTTCTTTTCACGGCTTCAGGATCCTCCTTTCTCCCATTCGTCAATGGAATGCGGATGACCGCCTTTCGTCAAGTTGCCGCAAGTGTATCAATTGCTCGTTCGTCAAGTCAAGAATTGAAGGGCCTAAGGAACGAGATTTTCGGCAGTAATTATTCAGAGATGTTTCCTGGCTCTTTTCTTCTGGAGGGCCTCGATGACGTGCCTGACTCTCTGGTCCTGGTTCTTCCGGCAGACAAGCAGGGCATCTTTTGTATCGACGATGATGACATCTTTAAGCCCGATCAGGACCGTTAGCTTGCCTGGACTGTAAAGGAGACAACCCGAAGAACCAATGATCAGGCTGTCGCCGTAAAGGGCGTTCCCTGCTTCGTCCTTTGTCCAGATCTCGGCCAGCGACGACCATGCCCCAACGTCAGACCAGCCGAACTCTCCCCTTGTCATCAGGACGCCCTGAGCTTTTTCCATCAGGGCATAATCGATTGACTTGGCGGGAATTTCCTTGAAGGCGGCCCTTATTGCCCTGCCGTCTTTATTCTTCAGGCCATCGAGGATTCTTTCCCAGTAGGGATAGAACTCCGGCGCATACCGCTCGAGTTTCTGGCTGAACACACCGGCCCGCCAGACAAACATCCCTGAATTCCAGAAATGCCTGCCGTCGGAGGCGAACTCCCGGGCTTTCCTGAGGCGGGGCTTTTCCTTAAACCTTAGAACAGGGTAGAAGAGCTCGCCCCGAAAATTCTGAGTCTTGCCGCGTGTAATCTGAATGTAGCCGTAACCGGTGGCCGGGTAAGCCGGAGGAATGCCGAAGGTGACAATGGCCTCGGTTCTGGCCGCCGCCTCAGCCGATGCCTCCAGCTTTCTCAGGAAGACCTCCTTCTTCGAGATGAGATGGTCGGCGCACAAAGCAGCCACCACAGTCCGGGGGTTTTTCAGATAAATGTGGGCTGTAGCCAGGATCAAGGAGGCTGCCGTGTTCTTGCCCTGGGGCTCGATCAAAATATTTTTTTCTGGCAGCTGGGGCAGCAGACGCCTGATCAGTCTGGCCTGTGCCCGATCAGAAATGGTGTAGATCGAGGAATACGGAATGAGCGGCAGGAGACGTTCCACGGTCTCCTCAATCATCGTCTTGTGGCTCGTGATGGGCAAGAACTGCTTGGGCCGCTTCTCCCGGCTCAGCGGCCAGAACCTTGTCCCGCGGCCGCCAGCCATGATGACAACGCAAAATGGTTTTTTCTCGCTCATGAATCTCCAAGCCTCTTGATCACATTTTCAACGGTCTTTTCAACTTCAAAGCGGATGGCCTTGAGGTCGGCCGGCGTTTCGGCCTCAAACCTCAGGACGAGGACAGCCTGAGTGTTGGAGGCCCTGACCAAGGCCCAACCCTTGGGATAGCTCACCCGGACTCCGTCGATATCGATAACGGGGTATCTCGAAGCGAGCTTTTTTTTGACTTCTTCCACGATCTTGAACTTAACCTCGTCCGAGGCGTAAATCCTGATCTCAGGCGTATAAAAAGTCTTGGGCAGGTCGGCCAGCATCCCGGAGAGTTTCTTCGTTGAGCGGCTGATGATTTCTGCCAGTCGGGCCGATGAATAGATGGCATCGTCAAAACCGTAGTACCGGTCAGCAAAAAAGATGTGACCGCTCATCTCGCCGGCCAGCAAGGCCTTTTCTTCTTTGATCTTTTTCTTGATGAGCGAGTGGCCGGTTTTCCACATGATCGGGCGACCGCCCAGCCTTTCGATCTCCTCATAAAGGAGCTTGGAGGCCTTGACCTCGGAGATCACGGCTGCTCCAGGGTGATGAGGCAGGATGTCCCGGGAGAAGATGATCATCAACTGATCGCCCCAGAGAAGCTGTCCCTGGTCATCGACCACGCCCAGCCTGTCTCCATCGCCATCGTAGCCCACGCCGAAAGCCGCTTTTTCAACTTTGACTCTTTCGACGAGCTTTTCCATGGCCTCGGGCAGAGTCGGATCGGGATGATGGTTGGGAAAGCGGCCGTCCGGCTCGCAGTAGAGCTCCACGACCTCGCAGCCGAGTTTCCGGAAAATCGGCGTGGCCACAAAACCAGCCGTGCCATTGCCGGCATCCAGGACGACCTTCAGTTTTTTCTCCAGCTTGATTCCCTTTAAAAGGAAATCTTCATACTCGGGGATGATGTTGTGAATCGATTTCTTTCCCGGCTTATCCCTGGTGATCTTCTTATCCTTGAGGATGGCGTAGATTTCCTGGATCGTCTCCCCAAACAGCGTTTCTTCGCCCGCCATCATCTTGAACCCGTTGTACTCCGGCGGGTTGTGGGAGCCGGTGATCATGACCGCCGCCTCGTGCCCTTTGTGAAAAACGGCAAAATAGAGAAGAGGGGTGGGAATCATGCCGAGGTCGACGACATTGCAGCCCGTCGAAAGAAGCGCCCGGGTGATGGCTTCCGCAAAAACAGGCGAGCTTAGTCGGCAATCCCTGCCCAGGGCGACCTCCCTTCTTCCCCGCTCTCGGAAGTAGCTCCCCAAGCCCTGGCCGAGATAGGCGACGAAGTCCAGAGTCAGGTCCTTGTCGACGATGCCGCGGATGTCGTATTCCCGGAAAATTTTTGGGTTGATGTTCATGCCTTTCCCTCCCGATGACGTCGCCCTGCCCGCTTCTCCGGCGTGCTTTGCTCAGTCCCTCGAGTCAAACAAACCCTTGATTTTTCCCTCGACCAGGCTCCATTTTTTCTGGCATTCGAGGATGAACTCAATGAACTCCCTGACAGCGCCCTTCCCTCCATTCTGTCGGCAGATGAAATGGCTGTGGTGTTTGACCAGAGGATGGGCATCGGCCACAGCCGCCGCCAAGCCCACTGACCTTATCACCTCGAGGTCGCCCAAATCATCACCGATGTAGGCAACTTCCTCCAGACTCAACCCGTGCTTCTTCAGGATTCCGTCCAGCACCCGCTTCTTGTCGAGGATGCCCTGATGAAGCTCGTCAACGCGGAGTTTCTGTGCTCGATTCTCTAACGCCCGAGACGTTTTGCCCGTGATGATTCCCGTTTTGATGCCAGCCAAGTGAGCGAGCAGGATCCCGAGCCCGTCCTTGACGTGATAAGACTTGACTTCCTCGCCATCGGGCAGGACAGAGAGCGTCCCGTCCGTCAGGGTCCCGTCCACGTCCATGATGATCATTTTAATCGAAATTGCCCGCTTTTTGTGGTCGGCCATCAGAACATCTCCGTCCGCCACAGGTCATGGAGGTGAATGATGCCTTCGACTCTGCCCTGCCTGTCCTTGATGATCAGGGAGGTTATCCGCTTCTCCTCCATCAGGTTCAGCGCCTCGGTGGCCAGTTTTTCTTTATCGACTGTGATCGGGTTCGCCGTCATGCATTCGCCGGCGGTCTTTCTAAATATGGCCCCTTTGTACCTGCGCATCTGCCGGCGCAAATCGCCGTCTGTGATGATGCCCTGGACTTTTTCCTCCTCATCCAGGACACAGGTCATGCCAAGTTTTTTTCTTGTCATCTCCTCGATGACCTCAATCATCGGCGTCGTGACGCGGACGCGGGGAACTTCCTTGCCGGTGTGCATGAGCGTTCCCACTCTGAGGAGTTTTCGGCCTAACTGCCCCTTGGGATGGAAGACGGCAAAGTCTTCTTCTCCAAAGCCTTTCTTCTTCATCAAAGCAATGGCCAGGGCGTCTCCGAGGGCCAAGGCCGCGGTCGAGCTGGCCGTCGGCACAAGGTTTTTCGGGCCCGCTTCCCTCTCCACCTGGGCATCAAGGATGATGTCGCTGTATTTGGCCAGCCGCGAATTCCTGTTTCCCGTGATCGTGATGAGCTTCAGGCCGATCCTCTTGATGAACTCGAGAAGATCAACGATCTCTCTTGTCTCGCCGCTATAAGAAACAGCTAAGATCACGTCATCTCTCAGGATCATTCCGAGGTCGCCGTGCCCGGCCTCGGCTGGATGGATGAAGAGGGCAGGCGTGCCACAGCTCGCCAGCGTGGCCGCTATTTTGCGGCCGACCAGCCCGGACTTTCCCATGCCCGTCACGATAACGCGGGACTTCGTTCTAAAAAGAAGGTCAACGGCCCGCGCGAACTCTTCACCCAGCCTGGAAGCGAGCCCTCCGAGCGCCTTAGCTTCTATTCCTAAGACTTCTTTCCCCGTCTTGACGATGTCGTCTTTCGTCATGAGTTTATGACCTCACCGCAACTCCTCCTGGAGAGCTTTTTTGAGTCGCCCTGCCAGCCCCAGAACTTCTTCTAATTTATTTATTATCAATGAATTATAGGCATCAGAAAGAGCTCGTTCCGGGCTGTCATGGACCTCGATAAAGATCCCATCTGCCCCGGCTGCAACCCCTGTCCGGACCATGAGGGGGATGTATTCGGCTTCACCCGTCGATACCTCTCCCCTGCCGCCCGGCTTTTGAACCGTGTGTGAGGCATCGATGACAACGGGAAAACCCCATTTTTTCATAAAGGGAATCGACCTGACGTCGAGGACGAGGTTGTTGTAACCGAAAAACGTTCCCCTTTCCGTAAGGATGATTTTCTGGTTCCCCTGGCTCAGGGCTTTCTCCACGGCGTTGGCCATTTCCTGGGGCGAAAGGAACTGGCCTTTTTTGAGGTTCAGGGTTTTTCCCGTCCTGGCCGCCTCGATGATCAGGTCAGTCTGGCGGCACAGAAGCGCAGGAATTTGGATGACGTCGAGCACTTCAGCCGCTTTTTCGACCTGGGCTGTCTCGTGCACATCAGAGAGGACCGGAACGTCAAGCTCCTGCTTGATCCGTTTGAGGATGGCCAGGCCCTTATCCAGGCCGGGTCCGCGGAAGGATCTCAACGAAGAACGGTTTGCCTTATCATAGGAAGCCTTAAAGATGAAGGGCACGCCTAATTTGGCGCAGATGACCTTAATCTGCCCGGCCAGCAAGAGCGCATGTTCCTCGCTCTCGATGACACAGGGGCCAGCGATCAGGAAGAGCGGCGTCTCGCCCCCAACCCTGATCTCAGCGTTGATTTTTATTTCTCTTGATCCTTTCGAGTCGATGGGCATAGCTTGCTCCGATAAAATCTTTGAATAAAGGATGGGATCCAAGCGGCCTGGACTTGAATTCAGGATGGAACTGACAACCAACAAACCAGGGATGATCCCTGATTTCGATGATCTCAACGAGGTTGTACTGAGGATTCCGGCCAGCGAAGAAAAGACCTGCCCGAGCTAATTTCTCCTCGTAGGCCGGGTTGAACTCATAGCGGTGGCGGTGCCTCTCGTAAATTATACTTTTCCTATAGGCTCTATAGGAAAAGGAGTCTTTTTCGAGCCGGCAGGAATACTGACCCAGCCGCATCGTCCCGCCGAGGTCATGGTGAGGCTGTAGCTCCCGCCAGAGGAAAAAAATCTTGTGCGGAGTTTTGGCGTCGAACTCCGCGCTGTTGGCCCTATCTAATTTGGCAACATTCCTGGCGAACTCAATGGCGGCACATTGCATTCCCAGGCAGATTCCAAAGTAAGGCACTCGATTCTTCCGGGCAAAAGAAACCGCCTTAATCTTTCCCTCGATGCCACGGATGCCGAAACCCCCGGGAACGAGAATTCCGTCTTTATCTGCCAGGACATCCTTTACTCCCCCATTATCTAACGTTTCGGCTTCAATCCAACAAATGTTGACTTTGAGGCGATGGGCTACTCCCCCGTGCACCAGGGCTTCTTTCAGGCTGAGATAAGAATCCTGTAACCCTGCATACTTGCCAACAAGCCCGATGGTTACTTCGTCCCTTAGGTTCTTCATCCGGTCAACAAGATCCCGCCATGGGCCCAGATTTTTCCTCTTTGAGGAGAGGTTGAGCTTCTTCAAGATATAAGCATCCAGGCCTTCTTTGGCAAAAATGAGCGGGATCTCGTAGATATTATCGACATCCTTGGCCGTGATGACCGCTTCAATAGGAACGTTGGTGAATAATGATATTTTCCCTTTTACGTTGGGTGTCAAGAACCGGTCGGTCCGGCAGAGAATAATGTCAGGCTGAATTCCTATGGCCCTGAGCTCACGGACGCTGTGCTGAGTTGGCTTGGTCTTGAGCTCACCCGAGGTGGCGATATAC
>CAZKBY010000017.1:0-22437 GCA_964550915.1 uncultured Eubacteriales bacterium
GATTTACAGCGGCAATGATGAACTCGACTGCGCCCGGGTTGCCGTTGATTCGAGCGGCAACATTTTTACCTGCTGGTGGACGATCTACAGCGGCGTCGTTTTTTCCAGGGCCAGAGTGGGTGGAAATTGGGAAAGCGTCAAGGTGATCAGCGCCGGTCGCAGGTCGAAGTTACCGGATATCGCTGTGGGAAATAACGAGGTTTGGGCCGCCTTTGTTCAGCGCGACCCGGCCGAATATTACGCGTACTATCTCAGGCGCGGCAAGAGCTATGACGCTTCCTGGTCTTCTCCCCAGATTGTCTACCAGAGTCCGCCCGAGAACGGGCATGAATTCCCGGCCATCGAGTTGGACGGCAATGAAACGCCTCATCTCATCTGGATGCTCCGCGTCCACCCTGATTCCTATGACCGATGGACTGTCTATTCCTACTGGACGGGATTCGGGTGGACCTCTCCCCAGACGCTTTCCTCGCAGGCGTTGCTCCACTATCCTTCTCTTCATGAACGAGGTAACAACCTTTATGCTGCCTGGCAATGGGGAGCCTGGTCGAATGGCGTGGCCGGCCAATATAACACGCGGATCAACGGCTCCTGGACAGGAATGGGTCAAGTGGTCGATTCCAGCGGCATTACCTATATTGATGTCGCCACAAGCCCGGACCAGAGCCAGATTTATTTTGTCTGGGATGCCCGTGGCGAGATCTGGTGTAATATGGGCGCAACGGGTCCTCCGCCGCCCCCACCGTCTGGATACCCCGTGGCCAACTTCTCTTTCTCTCCGACCTCGGGGAGTGCTCCTCTGACAGTCAACTTTGATGCTTCAAGTTCTTACGACCCTGACGGCACGATCGTCAGCTACAGCTGGAACTTTGGGGACGGGGGGACTGGCTCGGGACGCGTAACCAGCCATACCTACACCTCTAACGGCACATTTACCATAAGGCTCACCGTCACGGACAATGAAGGAAAAACGGGGAGCACCTCCAAATCCATCAGCATTATCAAAGTCAACGACCCTCCCGTCGCTGAGTTCAGTTTCTCGCCGACGACCGGGATATTTCCCCTCAATGTCACCTTCGACGCCTCCTCCTCCTGGGACCCCGATGGCAGCATCGTCCAGTATAGCTGGGATTTCGGCGACGGCCACACTGGGTCGGAAAGAGTCGTCTCCCACACCTACACAAGTTGGGGGACTTTTTCCGTCCGGCTTACGGTCAGGGATAATAATAACGCCACTGCCATCAAGATTCGGACGATCGAAGTCCTCCGCCTTTTCCAGCCGCTCAACATTCGCTGGCAGAGCCACGTTGACGAAAGCCTGTTCATGACACGCTACGTGACCGAAGTGAAATGGGACAAGAACCCGCAGAATGACCAGCTTGGTGCCCAGCTCGGAATCCAGATCGTCCGCTACAGAATCTGGCGCAAGAAAACCGCCGAGCCCTACAGCAGCTTTGTGCCCTTCGCCGAGGTCGCGGGAGACGTCTACCGGTACCTGGATACGAAAGCCGGCGGCAAGGACATCTTCACGTACACCGTCACGGCCGTCGATAACCAGGGCCACGAAAGCCCCATCACCGAAGGATCATTTGACCAGCAGATAAAAATCAAAGAATCCCCTGTCTCCATGAGAAAACGAAGCCTTCTCAGGGGAATGTAGAAAACCCGCGCTTCTTGTCTGCCTTCCGGATGACGACCTTGTCAAGGGATAGAATGACGTTTCCTCTGCTTAAGACCCTGAGCCCGAGCTCGGTTAAATTTTCGAGAGTCAAAAGCAGGCGGAAGCCCCGGTAATCCCGGGAACCAGAAAAATGCCGGCCAAAGATTTTTCTCGACCCGATTGTTTGTCCCTTTGTCGCCTCATAAACCTCGACCCTGGCCACGGCCCCAGGAGGCGGTGAGCCGCTTTCTGTTTTTAAAAAGAAAAAGACTTCGTAGTCGCCGGCCTGACAAAAAATCTGGCCGAGCTCGATCTTATTGTCGGGAGTCTTCTCCATGACCCTGGCGTATTTTCCTGAAGCCTCAGGATCGTAGCGGGGAATCCCCGTCCCCCAGTAAAAAATTTCTCCTTCATAGATGGTCTCGTCCATGTTTTCTTCCGAGGGAACCTGAGGGTGAAGGTCCCAGAGTTCAAAATGAGTTTTCCAGAGGGGGAAGCGGGCGATGACCCGCGCTCTTTTCATGGCCTCCGGGTAGTATTCCCAGTAAAACCTTCCTTCCTTGAAATAGGGAATCAGAAAAAGATGGGTGACTCGGTATTTATCAAGAAAATCCCGGCGCTCGTGGATGTAATAATCATAGCCGTGGCCAATATGCTGATTCTCCATGACCATCAAGGGCGCGCTCAATCCTCCGATGGACATTTTCTTAAAAGCGCGGCCGAGATCCCGGGAGATATCCCTGACATCATACCGGGGCGCAAGGGCCCAGGCGAAATAGGGTTTGAGGTTCAGGAAAAGATAGACCGCCACCATCCCGGCTATAAGAACCGTCTTGAATGCCCAAGGCAAGGAAATCCTCAGCCGCCTGGGGATTAGTTTCAGGATGATGGCTAAAAGAATGGTCGCTGCCAGGCTGATGACCAGGAAGCGGATGATCGAGGCCTTCATGGCGACAAATGAAGGCAACCTTCTCCTCCAGAGAAAAATATCGGTGAACGCGTAAAACGCCCAGAAGAAAAAGAAAGCATAAAAGAGCAGGGGAATCTTGTCCGGCTTTTGGACTCGCTTGACTCGAGAGAACCAATCAAGTGCCAGGGTCGTCAGGAAGACACTGGGCAAGAGAAGGGGAAGGTCGTGCCGGACAGGCCTGTAATAAACGCAGGACAGGTAGGCATAGTTTGAGACGATCCAGATGGCCGAGATCCAGCCGACAAGAGGAATCTGGCGGGGCTTTCTGAACGCAGCCCAGGCCAAAAAAAGAAGGAAGACGACGGTGATGGCGGTGAGCAGAGGCTCTTCGAACCAATGGTAGAGCGGTCTCTCCCAGAAATTCCGGATGACCCAGTATAGCCGGCCGGGAGTAAGGCGGCGAATGTTGTCGGCGCTGATATCGCGGAAGAGTTTCAGGTGGGGAAGGTAAAGCAGCCAGATCCAGGGGACAAGACCCGCACCCATCCCAAGGCCAAAAAAACCTGTTGACTTGAGCGTTGCCATCAGGCTCTTGCCGCTTTGAAAAAACGTGTAAACGAATAGCCCCACAATCACTGCCGGGAGAATCAGGAGGAAGGTCGCCTTCGCCGTGAAGGAAACAAAACAGAAAATTCCGGCCAAAAAATAGTAAGCCGGCTTCTTTTTCTCCGCGATGATCACTACATAGAAAGTCAGACAAGCAAAAAAGAGCATCGGCATGATCCTGTTGGCCACCCGGCTGAACATGGTGAATTCGTAGCTCGCGCCAAGGAGAAGGACGCCTAACACGGCAAAGGTCTCGCTGACGATTCTCTTAAGGATGAGAAAGACAAGGACGAGCACGAGCGAGCTAAAAAGAACTGGCACGACATTCATCTGGGCGATCCCGACGCCGAAAAGCTGAAAGACCAGGTAGGTGATGTAATGAGGGATGGGGGTAATGTAAATGTAGTTCAGGGCCCAGTCGTCAATCTTCCACTCGCCGGTGAGAATCTTGAGGCGGGCGTTAAAAGCGTAGTTCCCGGGATCGCAGATATAGCCAGGGCTGAGCTGGTCCAGGTCCTTCGGCGCATCGGCGCCCAGATGGACGATGCGCATCAGAAAGAGGACGGAGAAGAACAGAAAAAGAAGGGCGAAACGGGTAATTTTCTTCGGCTGGCCAGCCATTCGTTCCTAAGTATTAACACACGCCCCCTGATGTGTCAACGAAAGCCCAGGAAAATGAACGCTATCCCTTCGGCCTAAGCAACTCTATAAACGGTGAGTAATCCCATAGAGGTTCCAGGTCGATATCGCGGTGGAGGTAAACGCCGTGACGACGGCCCGCTCTTTTTCGCCGAGGAGCGCGGGTGAGGATAGTCCGCTACAACCAGGACGTTACTCTGATAGCCGATCATCAACTCCCGCCTTTAACAAATCGTTCCAGCATTTCCAGGCGCTCCCCGATGGGAGGATGGGAATAATACAGGACTTTAATCCACCAAGCCGGATAGGCGTTGGCCAGGTTGCGGTCGGCAAGACCTGCGAGCGCGGTAAGAAAAGGCCGCTTTTCTTCAATATGGGTGATGGCATAGAGGTCCGCTTTTTTCTCCATCCGCCGAGACAGCGCGTTGCCAAGGGGCCCGAAAAGAAACCCGGATGCGGCGCTCGCGATGATGATCATAAGAGGTACCAGGGAGAGGTTAGATCGGGCTGAGAGAAGGAAGGCCGGGAAGGCCGCTTTCATGATCAGATGGAGGAAGTAGAAAACCACAACCTGCTGAGCCGTTCCGAGAGCGATGCCCTTCCACATATCTCTGTGCTTGTAATGTCCCACTTCATGGGCGATGATGGAGACGATCTCCGGATTCGTCATGTTTTCCACCAGATTATCTCCAAGGACGACCCGGCGTGTCTTTCCCAGTCCGGCAAGGAAGGCGTTTTCCTTGCGGGTTTTCCGGCTCATGTCTTCCTCGTAAAAGCCGCTGCTTTTCAAGCCTTCCTGAGCCAGGATCTTGCGTAGAGACTCGGTGAGCTCTTCGTCCCGGATGGGCGTGTACCGGTGAAAAATGGGAAGGATAACCACGGGAAAGAGCGCCGCTATAATTACACTCACAAGGGCTGAGGCTAATCCCGCAATCAACCACCAGGAACCTGGAGAGCGAGCCATAATCCAGAGAAGAAGGGCTAGCAATAGAGATCCCAGCACGAGGCTTAGGCCGAAGGATTTGGCCTGGTCCAAGAGCCAGTCAATCGCCGTTCGAGTGGAAAAGTTCCATCTATGCTCATGGACATACCCGGCGTAATAGCTCAAGGGCAGGCTGAGAAAAGACATCCAGGCCAGCAAAGCGCCCACATAGGTAAGAAAGGCCAGAGAGATGCTGCGCCCGGAAAATAAATGGGCCAGGCGCGAACTCAGACCCGAACAATAAAATGCCAGCAGGAGAACAAACGAGAGGGACGTGCCCGCCAGGACCAGGAGTCGCTTTTCTTTTTCGTATCGCCTGGCCTGAGCCTGTTTTTGCCTTTCGAGCAGAGGATGAATATTGGTCATGCTAGTCCGCCCGTCCTTTTTGGTTTCTCCTCCCGGCAAACTTCTTCGACCGGCTTGTCCCTTTCTGTTCGGCCGGGATTAAGCAGAAGACGCCAAAAACGGCCTCCCGTCATTCTTGGCGATGAGCTGGATGACATTCCGGCCGGAAGCGCCAACGCCACGTCCCACACCTCGACCTGCTGGGCCAGGCCGGGATAGCGCTTGTCAAGGAGAGAGATAATCGTCTTGGCGATCTTCTCTTTTTCAGCTTGATATCGGGCCGGATCGTCTCGCAGGCGATCCCAGTAAGCATAATCAGCCGGGAGCAGGAGTCGGATAAAGGTTTTTCCGGGAAGAGCCAGCGAGGGGTCGAAACTGTAAATCATCGGCCGCAGCAACCGGCGGAGAGTCCGGCGATCCCCGCTCCGACGATCATGATTGACTTTTCTGCCATACCTTTTTTCTCCTCAGGCGCCTCCGATTTTTTCCAGGATCGCTTGAAACCTCAGTTGAGAGATGCATTCCTGTTTCCAGGGAGGCTCCGGGAACGTGGTCCCCCTAAAGAGCGCCATGCCGAAATAATCATGAGCTTCGACAGATTTTTCAAACTCTTCCAAGGCCTGTTCCTGCATACTTAGGCCGTAGTAGATCAGACCCTTGAGCATGGGCGAGACATATTTTTTCTTGAGCCCCCGGAAAAGCCATAAACTCGGTTTGATATGGATGAGCGTTTTCAATGGCCACGGCAAATAACGCTCGTTCTCCAGTTTATTCAGCCTGGCGAGCACGCTGAGCGCATCATTCTTTCTCCCGCCCATGGAGCAGGCCAGCCCCTGCCAGCCCAGGGCAAAGACAATACCGAAGCTGGCCGCCTTTTCCAGCAATTCAACGGCTTTCTCCGGCGCGGCTTGGCCCATGAGGCAAAATATCCCGAGAAAAAGATACGGTATGGGCTGGCCGGGCTCCATTTCAATGGCTTTCTGGATTTGTTCCCGCCCTTTGTCCGGATCACCCGATAAGGCGATGACCATACCATTGACTGCATTAATCAAAGAAAACAAGGGGTCGATCTCGACCGCGCGCTTGGCTTCGGCCAGAGCCTCCTCTCTTCGCCTGAATACACCCAGGTAAATCGCATACCAACCATGAGCATAGGCATTGGCCGGGTTGAGTTCGATGCTGCGTTTCATGTGGGCTTCAGCTACAGAAAAGTCCCAGTCATAGCCGATCGTGGCAAACCCGAGCGACGAACAGGCTTCGCCCAGAGTGCTGTCGATCTCCAGGGCCTTCTTGAGCATGGCCATGGACCTTGTGTAGGCGTCCCGGGGTCGGATATAAGCCCACTGCCCGAAGATGTTGAAAACGTCGGCAATCCCGACGTATGGGAGGGCATAGTCCGGGTCTCAGGCGATGGCCTTTTGGTAGAAGCTCACCGCCTTGATCATATCTCCCTTATAGCGTCGGTTCCAAAAGTACCGGCCCTTGAGGTACAGATTATGGGCATCTTTATCTTGGGTATGACGCTTGATGATTTTCTCTTTTTCTCCTCCCAAAAGCTCGACTTTCAATTTGTCCACGATGGCCAAGGAAATTTCGTTCTGGAGGGCGAAAATGTCCTTCATGGCCCTGTCATAACGCTCGGACCAGAAATGATAGCCGTCCGCGACATTGATGAGCTGAGCTGTGATGCGGACCCGCTTCCCGGATTTCTGGATGCTGCCCTCGAGGACCGTGCCGACGTTCAAGGTTCTTCCGATTTCGCGGATATCAACTACCTTTCCTTTGAAAGAAAAAGTGGACGTCCGGGCCTCCACTCTCAACCCTTTGACCTGGGTAAGGGCATTGATCAGTTCTTCCGCCAGCCCCTCGCAGATCTGTCTGGCAATGCTGATCGCCGTTCCTATGCCCAACTGGCCGCTCTTCCGGATCATGCTCTTGAGGTTTTCCCCCGGGACTTACTCCATGGTGATGAAACGGGTCCAATCGTCTTCCATGAGCTCGTACATCTTGCCGACATTCCGGTGGGCAATTTTTCGGGCCAGCTTGAGCTCGTTGCTGAACCTTTTAATCGTTTCCTTGTCAGCGGCGATCTCTGGCTTGATGAGCTTGAGGGCGACTTCCTCGTCGATCTTATTGTCAAATACCCGATAGACCTTCCTCATGCCTCCCTTTCCCAGCTCTTCGATGATGTCATAGCGGCTGGCGAACTGACTTCCTCTGGTTAATTCCTTGAAGGGTGTTCTGAGGGTTTCTGTCAGTTCCGGAGAAATATCTTTGAGCGAGGGGAGCTCGGTTCCGCACTCCCCGCAGGATTTTTGGGTCTCCGGGTTATCGTAATGACACTTGGGGCACCTGACGGCCACTGCTTTTCCCTTTGTTGGGTATGCATAAGGCTATCAAGGAATGAAGGCATAGTCAACTGCTCTCAGGCCTTGCCGACTATTCCTAGGCTTAACCTTTAGCTGAATTAAACAGATAAATAGGACCGTCCCCATTTCACCATTTCAACTAATCCCCGATGATCTCATTGAGCCCATCGATGATCTGGGCGATTTCCTCTGGAGCCAGCGTGCCGATTCTTTTGCCGATTCGGTCTACGGACAGGGTTCGGATTTGACTGATTTTCACCCAGGATCGCTTGGGAGGGCCTTCGGTCTTGATCTCCTGAGTCAGCGGGAATCCCGCCTGCTGAGGCTGGCTCGTGATCGCCAGAGCGATCACAGTCCCGGAACGCTCGTTGAACACGTTATGGCTCAGCACGAGCACCGGACGCCGGCCGGACTGTTCGTGGCCGCGGCCCGGGCTCAGGTCCGCCCAGCGGACCTCGCCTCTCAATATTCGGGCCATCGGGAAAGCTCCTCGGAAAAACTCTCCTCGGCGAGTTCTTTCTCCTGCGCAGGATCGAGCTTCTGGCATTCCCGGGAAAGACGAACCCTATCGATGCGCTGCAGTTTCTCCTCGACAGCGGTTTCAACAGCTTGGCTCCTGTTAGCAAAAACCTTTTCCCGGACAAGGCGATCGAGGCGTTCGAGCGCCTTTTCACTTAAGGTGATGGCAATTTTTGCCTTCGGCATGACGAACCTCTTAGTATTACTTTATGTCATACAGTACTTGCTGTCAAGGCCGCCTGCCGGGAGTCTCACATCTCTATAGACGGCTCTTCCCCCGACTTTTCTCATTCTACAGACATATTTAGAGCTTGTTGCTTCGTTGACGACTGTTCCGGTCCCCGCGTGCTCCGCCTTTCAGCTTTGCTACTTCCATCAGCCACGGATCGCATTTCTTGTCTCGGATTTTAATCGGCGGCGATGATCGGGAATCGCAAATCTCGATTTGAGGCTTGACAAACAGGATTTCATTGCATATAAAGAGGCCACCCAAGAGAAATCTCATCATCAGATAGTCTATGATCCGCGGAGGCGTTCGAGCCTCTGAAGGCGGTTCATAAATCTTTTTTTGAAAGGAGAGGGGAATGGTCAAAACGGCCACCGCCATCCTGCTCATCGGGCTGCTTTTTTCCGGCGTTTATGGGCTCCTTATCACTTTTAATCCTCGGATGATCGCCGAAAAAACGCTAGATGCCAGGGCCGGCAAAACTCTTGCGGACGTGGGGGACACCGGAGTCGAGAACACCATCGTAGCCCAGACGCGGCACATGGGTGTCTTCGCCTTATGCATTACGATCGCCATGTTCTTTATCCTCTTCAAGGGGTTCAAGAAAGGGGAGAAGTGGGCCTGGTGGGCGTTTTTCTTTGTGGGGGGCATCGCCTATATCTATGGCTTGATCGTGCAGGTCATAGAAAAAGACATGTTCAACATGATCCTCCACATCGTCGGGACGGCCCTCATCTTCATCGGCCTGGTCCTTCCAATCAAGGAGTTCTTCGGCAAGAAAGGGGAGACAGCAAAATAGGTAATAAGAACTTAGTTTCGGGCTGCGCTGGTCGAGCAGGAGCTTCTCAGCCAGGAATGGGCGGAACGCATTCTCTAAGCTTCGCTTTGTCGCAGACAAACCTCCACCGCCTAAGGTCGCTGCGCAAGAGCTTCTGATGGCCGCCGCATTGACACTCAAGATTTCAACTGTGTCACTAATGTATCTGACCCTATACAAGAAGTCAGGAAGAGTGGTCGTGGATGATCCTCCAGCCTTCGGGGAAGCGCCTGAAGATGATGGTGAAGACGCCCTCTCGTAGAGAATCTCTGAACTCAAGCTTCCAGCGGCCGAGGATATAGGCGAAGTCGGCGCTGAGGATATTCACCTCAAGGTCGGTAAAATCCAGCTCCCCCCAATTTTCGCCTGAATAGTTCTTTTTGTACCTTTCGAGAAGCGCCTGCCAGCCGCGGAGCCTGTTGGCTCCTGACTGAAACGTGAACTCATCCGAGTTCCAGTAGTAGGCCATGAAGCCTTCAAGGTCCTGCCTGTTCCAGGATTCCTTCTGGAGTTCGAGAATTCCAAGCAACTCACCTCTGAGATGTGGCGACTCGGAAGAGCCCGCCGTGTTGACGACGATAAGAACGATGAGTCCAACCAGCCATCTTCTCATTGCCCTTTCTCCCAGCAATCTCGATCGAGCCAATTCTATCATACGAATTTCGCTGATTGATAGAGTCTGAACAACTCTATAAATCAAGCCGGGTCCCCAGATTTATCAATCAACCCAGGCAGACCCGTTTCTGCGCTTTTTTCTCGGCAAAGGATCGAGGCACGTAAACGGATTCGCCAGTCAATGGGTCCGTCCCCGTGTAATACATGCAGGCCGAACGCGTCATCGGCGTCGGCGTGAAAATCTGAACTCCCTCGACCGGCTTCTCCCCTTCCCTTTCGAGCTTTCTCAGGTACCTGGCCAGCTCGCGGGCCTCTTCATCGGTCGTCCCAGGATGAGCGACCATGAAGTAACACTTGAGATGCTGGCGCCGATTGCGGTTTATCCTCTTGAACAAACGCCGGAATTCCTCGACCGGCTGCCGGCTTTTATTCATCAAACGCAAAACAAGCGGCGAGACGTGCTCGGGAGCAATCTTCAGCAGCCCGGAGACATGATGCTGGCACAGCTCCCGGATATACTCAGGGCTTTCCATGGCCAGGTCGTAGCGGATGCCGCTGCGGACAAAAATCTTCTTGACGCCGGGCACCCTTCTTGCTTCTCTCATCAGACGGACGAGTCTCTCGTGGCTCCGGTCAATCTTGGGACATTGAAAGCAGTCGCCATCCGAACAGGGAGCTGCGCAATCCATCCCGTACATGTTGGCCGTCGGCCCGCCCAGGTCATCAATGGAACCCTTGAATTCAGGATGCCCGGCCAGGCGCCTGATCTCCGCTAAAATGGACTCTTCACTCCGCGAAATAATCCTATCTCCTTGGTGAAGGGCAAGGGAGCAAAATGAACAGTTGCCGATGCAGCCTCTATGGGTGACGACCGAAAAGCGGACCATCGCAAATTCGGGGAAGTCGGCTGGAATGCGGCGGGAGAACGGAAGGCTGTAGATCCAGTCGAGAATTTTCTGGGTATACTCGGGCATCGGATATTGAAGGACAAAGCGGCCGGCATGAGCCTGAGCCAGATGCCAGCGGTTGGAAAAAAGACGCTGAGCTTGGCAGAAACTTTCCGCATCTCGGCTGACTTCTTCGCACGAAGGAAGGCGTGTGAATTCGGGCGGTACCTCCGGCCTGACGACACAGGTTCCGGGGATGCCGGCCAGATCCTTTCTCCTCTCCAGGCGGCGGGCAATGTCGATGGCCTGGAGCTCGCCCAGGCCGTAAACAAGAATATCCGCCCGCGAATCTACAAGGAGGCTGCGGCGAACCCTGTCCTCCCAGTAATCATAGTGGGCAAAACGTCTCAAGGAAGCCTCAATCCCACCGAGGACGATGACAGAGCCCGGAAAAAGATGCCTGATTCTGTTGCTATAAACAAGGACTGCCCTATCCGGTATCCCCGAGTGATGGGTCACATAGGGGTCCTTCGCCCTTTCCCTCTTCAAGGGCGTGTAGTTGACGAGTAGGCTATCCATCGAACCGGAAGTGATCCCGAAAAAAAGGCGAGGCCGGCCCAGCTTGACAAAATCCCTATCGTTTTTCCAGTCCGGACGGCCGATAACGCCCACCTTGTATCCCTTGGCCTCAAGCACGCGGGCGATGACACCGGAGGCAGAGAGAGGATGGTCGACATAAGGTTCACCACTCACGATGATGACGTCGAGATCCCTGTCTTCGGTTGCGATCATGGCGGGTTTATTATACTTCAATAACTCCCTAACACGCTCTCAGCCGAAATCAAATTAAGCACAAAACATTAGAGGGGTAGACCGTGCGGCCTGGAGACGCAACCCAATTGAACCCGATGAAAAATAGCGAAGAAGGCATGGCAGACCGCGGGCTCAGCCCGCCCGCCGGACCAGGGGCTGGATGAACAAGAAGCCCAGGGCATAGATCACCCCGGCCAGCACGAACACGACCTGAAAACCCAGCATCATGCTCAAGAAAATGCAAAAGATCGAACCGAAGACGGTCGTGAAGGAGTTAATGGCCCAGGCCCAAGGGACAAGGCCGGGCTCATGATGGCTGAGCAGGCGGATGCCCGAAGGAAAGGGCATGCCCATGACAAAAGCCAGGGGAGCCAGCAGAACAATCGCCAGCGCCGCCCGCAAAGGCAGGCTTAAGCCCAGCCAGTGCGGGATGACAAGGGAGAACGCCTGGCTCATCCCGAGAGTAAGCAAGACAAGGAAAACGGGAAGGGCGAGGAAGATTTTCCTGGGTGAGGCTCTCATCCGTCTTGTAAAATAACTCCCGAGCCCGGAAAAAAACAGGATAGAAAAAAGGGTTATCGAGAAGGAATAGGTGGGACCCCCCAGGAAAACCATGAATTTTTGAATCAGGCCGATCTCGATAAAGATAAACCCGAGCCCCAGGGCTCCGAAGTAACAAATAACGGCCAGCTTGCCCCCTTTAGCCGTCAGCGCCTGTTTCAGCTTGAGCTGCGGGTAGAGGATGCCGATAACAGCCAGCAGAAGAATTTGAAAAAGGCTCAGGACAAGAGTCCACAGGCTCAAAGGCATCCTGATGGCGGCGAACCCGTACTCGCCTTTTTCCTTTCTAAAAAGATGTTTCCATTTGTAATAATCAAAAAAGAAAGGTCGGTTATCGCTGGCCGGCCTGACATTGTAAACATAACGGCGGAAAAACTCTTCTCTTGTACGGGCTGGAGACCGGATGACCGTGTCAAATTCTGAATTCATGTTTTTGTCAGGGTCATACATCATCTGGAATTTATTGCTCCGGGTCCAATGCCTGATTGTTTCCATTTCCTCGGGGGAAAACGGCGTTTTCTTTAGCAGCGTCTCGGCCCAGCTGGCGCCGTTGATGATGACGATGTGCCGGAAAGGTTCGGCGACACCCAGCTCTTCGATCGCCTTGACCATCATGGCCGTTAGGCGGAGCGTTTCCCGCGGCGGCTTGAAATACCAGCGGGAAAAAGAGAGGACTCCGTCGTCACTGAGATGCCTCCAGTAGTCCTTAATAGCTTCCGTCGTATAAAGGTAGTTCTCGGTCAGGGCGTAGGCTCCAGAAGCGAGGGCGGTGAATGTGTCAACCCCGCTCAACTGGATGACGTCGTAACAGCTGTCGGTCCGGGAGAGAAAATGCCTTCCTTCGGCGACGACTGTCTTGACCTCCGGACGATTGAAAATGCGGCCAGCATAGCGGGCATATTTCTCGGTAATGGCATCGATGATCAGGGAGTTAATATCTACCCCCGTGATCTCTTTAGCTCCATGGGCGAGCGCAATCAGGCCGTCGATCCCCCCGCCGATTCCGATGACGAGCACTTTCGGAGTTTTCTTGACAGCGTAAGGCGCGGCCTGAAGGTAGTTGGCCAGGAATGGCATGTTGCTCAGGTTGCCGTCCGTCTTCAGAATGCCCGTCGGCGCCTGACCATCCTGATAGATGAAAATGTGGTCCCACTGGACGGCCCGGCTTAGCGAGCTTACCTCACCGCCGAAGGATGAAAGCGCCCGCCGGATCGGCCGGGTGATATCAATTCGTCCGACGACACTCCAGCGACTGAAAACAATGTCGCTGTCCGTCTTATAAGGGTTGGCACCGTAGAAAAGGGGCTTGGAAGGGGGAACATGCACGAGATAAGGGTCAAAATAAAGGCCGGCTGTCAGCGCCAGTCCCAGGAAGCTAACTTTGAGCCAATTTCTCAGGTTTCCCCAGCCCTTCTCGAACGAATCCATGATCAGGCCGGTGATTCCTCCCAGGAGGGCGATTAAGAAGACCAGGTTCGTGACGCCCAGCGCCTGAATGGCCATTGCGCTGACAAGGCTCCCCGCGCTGGCGCCGAGAAGGTCAGAGAAATAGACCCGGCTGATGTCTTTCTGATAAAGGCTGATGATTGAGCCGAGACAAAGGCCGGCGAAGAAAAAGGGAATCGTGAGCAAAACGTAATAACTGAACAAGCTGAGGAGTTGAGTCCAGTCTTTGGTGATGGCCAACGGCTCGAAATAAAGACGCGTGATGAGAAGCACAGACGCCAGAGCCGAGAACCCAAACCAGAAGGCATTTTTAGCGATAAAGGGGCTGGCCAGCGAGGCGGCGTCCGCCTTGTTTTTAAGAGTGATGAACGACCCGGCCACGCCGAAACCGAGGAGCGCAATGCTGACGATCATGGGAGTGAAGTGATGCCAAGTCAGAACCGAAAAAATCCGTGTCAAGGCGATCTCAAAAAGAAGGGTCGAGAAAGCGATCATGAAGGTGCTGAGATAGATTCTCGCGTCAGGCCTGGAAGGCATCGCCCTCTCCCGGTAAGATCAAACAATAAGTTTTGAACGGCTAATATACGAAGGAAGGGAACTGATGTCAAGAAAGCGGGGACGGCCCTCCACAAGGGGCGTCCCCGCTGGGAGTTAGCTTTTTCTCAGCCTGATGTCGCCGCTGAAGGAAGAGAGTTTTACCGAAGCGCCACCGCCGTTGACCACCCCGCTCATTTCTCTTGTCGAAATCTTTCCCGTCACCTTGATCTCGAAATCAGTCGTGATGTTGCCGCTAAACGTCTCGGCCGTAAAATCAAAGGCCGAGTCTGCCGGCAATTCAAGCTCAACATTACCACTGTGAGATTTGAAGCTGTAGTTTCCGGCCGGGTTGATCCTCCCCCGGTAGACAATTTCTCCGCTCAAGGCTTTAGCCCTGATCGTCGCGGCTTCTGAAACTTCCATCAACTTGACCTCCCCGCTCACAGTTTCAGCCTCGATCGAGCCCTTGACCTGGCCGGCTGTGATATCGCCGGACACAGACTTAAGAAAAATATCTCCGGAGATGCCCGAGATTTCCAGGTCACCGCTGATCGTGTTGCAGTCAGCCGTGCCGGAAGCCTTCCGGAGGCTCACGTCGCCCGAGATAGCGCTGAGGTCGAGCACTCCCCCTGTGCCTTCGACATCGATGTCGCCGCTGATGTTTTTGACCTTCAGGCCGGCCTTCTCGGGAATCCACAGCCAGTAATCGACCGAAACGTTGACCGATTCTCCTCTCCAGAATTTTCCGCTCTTGGGATACTTCGTTTCGACCCGGACGACATTTCCTTCGGTCGTGATTTCTATGGCCACCTTGGCTGCATTCTCTTTCGCCTGGGAGACCGATGCGGCCCTAGAAACCTTGACCGCCTTGATCTTCACCTGGCCCTCGCTCCAGCTCCTAACCTCGATGTCTCCTGATATGTTGCTGATTTGAACTTTACCGTCTTTGGCCAGGGCCAAGACTTTTTCGAACGGTTCCTCGTATTTTTCTTTCTCAGCCGCAACCGCCGCCGAAAAGACCAGGACGAGCAGCATGGCTCCCAAAACCGCTGTTCTTTGGATCACCGATCGTTTCATAATCCACCTCCTTGTTCTATCGATGAAATCAGAGAGCAATCTCAGCCCTCTTCGGTGCGGAGGCCCGCTTCGCACCCATGTATTCTTCGAGAAAAGTGACTTTGTCCCGGTAAGCCGTCAAAAGATAGGCTCTCGTCGTCAGGTTATTGGGATCCTTGACTACCATCTGCTGGCAGGCCTGGATGGTCCTATCCATCGCTTCGATGTTCTCCTTGAAAACCTCCGCCAGCTCAGGATTCAGCCCGTTCCCCTGTGCCTGGACGGCATCGTTGAGTGCGGCGATGGCCCTTTCATAATAGCTCTGGGCTTCTTCTAACTTGGCCAACGTATATTCAAAGGAACCCTTCTCAACCGGGGCTTCCCGTCTCCATGGCTTTAGGCTGATAACCAGGCCGCCGACGATGGCAAGAGCCAGCAGGCTAGCCAAAGCATAGCGCCATCCTGGAAATAGCAACAGGCTTGGAATCCAGGTTCTCTTCTTTTCTTCAGGCGCCGCCTTTTCGGGTTGAACCGTCCTCAGCCCGGCGGCAATTTTTTGCCAGGCCGATGGGGAGGGCGAAAGAGAGGGAAGGTCTCTTGCCTCCCGGGCGATTTCCTGAAAATCCAGGAAGAGTTGCCGGCAATCGGCGCAACCATCAAGATGAGCCCGCAGGTCTTTTTCCCGGTCAGGGCTCATCTCACCGTCGACCAACTCGCTGATCAATTGTCGTGCCACCGAACATTTCATCTTTGCCCTCCCTTAGAGACCTTTCTTATCCTTGAGGAATTCGCGAATTTTCAGCCTGGCCTTGAAAAGCTGGGACTTGGATGTTCCGATTTCAATGCCTAACATCCGTGAAATCTCCTCATGCTTGAACCCCTCGACATCATGGAGGAGGAACACCGCTTTTAGCTTCTCCGGCAGGAGCTGGACAGCTTCGTCCAGAGGCCGGCGCAAGCTCGCTTCATGGGAGTCATAGACCGCTTCCTCTCGCCTTCCCTCAACCGAACTCAGAGCAACCGTGCGGCTGTCGCGGCTTTTCCTGCTCCTCAGGTAGGAATAACAGGAATTGACGGCAATTCGGTACATCCAGGCGACGAACGTCTCCTCCTTCTGGACATCCTGGAGATGGGTAAAGATCTTGATGAAGATATCCTGGAGGAGGTCCTCGGCCGCCACCCTGTCATAGGTGTAGCGGTAGGCTAAGTTAAAGAACGAGCTCTTGTAGCGCTCGTATATTTCCTCTAAGGCCCGGTTGTCACCTTCCTTTCCTCTCCTGATAAGGTTGGAGAGGACTGCATCAAGCCTGTCGGCCTCGGGACTGCCCGGGCTTTTCTTATCCGATGTCATGAACGGCAGTACTCCTGCAGCGCGGCTGAAGGCAAACTGCCTGACATTATCACTGAATCGGGTTTCTATGGCAAGCGTACCCACTAGAAGATTGACGCTCATTTCTTCCTCAAACGGTATAGATGAGCCAGCCGGACAAAAGGTTGCCTGAAAGAATTGGTTTTTGTTTCCCTGCGGCAAGATAAGAGCAAGGAACGCTTTCAGGCTGGCACGAATTTCCTCTTCTTTCTGCAATACCAAAGCGAGGGATGAGTGGCGAGCGGGCAGGGTTCCTCTCGTCCTTAAAAAGCTAAGGCGAGGGTTTGGGGTGAGGAAGCCCGTCGAAGACTGAGCCGGCAGGGTTTCGACCGAAGGGAGAGAAGAGCGAAGGATGAGTCGGAGCAGATTTATCTCGCTGGGTCAAATCCGCGTGCTGACGGCCCCAAACCCGAGCCTACTCCGTCCAGGCGTAGCCAATCTTTACGAAAAACGTCCGGTCTGTCTGCGTCAGGTCAATGCCCTTCAGGCCGAAGTAGTTGTTCGAGTAGCCAAGGAAAAGGACCGTCTGGGGGTTCAGTTTGTAAGAGAACAAGAACTGGCTGAAAAATGTCCTGGTCTTGGGCTCGGTTGGAAAAGCATAGAGAGAGAGGTTTCTGTCCAGATCGAGATACTGGAAGATGGCCCGAACAAAGGCCCTAATGCTGAAGTTATAGATGAGCCGGAGCTGCGACAGGTTGGCCGTGTAGATGTTCTTTCCTCCGAGGCCGAGGTTTTCCAGGACATGGCTGAAGTTCAGGTTGACGTGCCGGCCAAGGCCAACTTCGGTGCCAAAGACAAGGCTGAGAAGGTCGGCTTTTCTGGCATTCGTATAATCGACGCCCTCGCCAGCCTGGCCAGTCAAGCTGAACAGGAAGCCGGAGGCCGGCTTAATTTCTGCGTACAGCCCTACCCTGGTTAAATCATAGAGCGTTCCCTGATAACGTTCTTTGTTCTGAGTGAGCGCAATCGAAACCTGTGACTGAAGAGGGCCGAGATAGCGACCGGCCAGCATGAGCTCTTGATCGGTAAGGTTCCCCTGATGATCGTAGACAAACTCTCCTCCCACACCAAAGGCGAGCTGGGTAAACCAGCCGTCCTTTCTGCCCCAGATGAAGCGATGGATGTCAGCCTCGACTTGGCGCATGTCGACTCGCGGGATATAGCCGTAATCAGCCCGAAAGCCGGGGCTGAGGTCTTCGTAGCGGACTTCCGAATACCAGTTCCTGCTCTGATGGATGAACTCGGCCATGAAGGCGTTGCCGCCAAAGCCATCGAGTGGCTGGCCGTAGGTCAGGGCCGTTGGCCCCGGATATTCTGTCTCGGAATGGAGATACTGAAAGCGGATGGTTTTGGTCGGTGAAAACTGGAAGAAGCCGTCAACCCCGGCCGCATGATTATAATAATCATCGGCTGCTCGGCCCGTATAAATCACGCCTAAGGTTGAATTCTGGCCGACGTCCCGTCGGAAGCGAAAGACTCCGCTCCAGACGTCCTGATCCAGAGAAGCCGACTCGGATCCCTGGTTGGAGGGAAAAATCAGGTTGTTGATCCGGTCATAGGCGCTGAAAAAACCCAGGGCGTTGCGGCCGAGCTTGCCGGTGAGCTTGATGCCCGCGTCCGGGTCAGCCACGGTCCGGGTGAAGACAACCTGAAAAGGAGTCAGGAAAAAGTCAGCCCCTTCGAGAAAGAAGGGCCGTTTCTCTGGATAAAAGAGAGCAAACCGGGTGTTGACGTCGAGCTGGGCCACATCGGCCTCGACCTGGGAGAAATCCGGGTTCGCCGTGGCGTTAAGAATGACATTCGACGTGACTCCCCAGCGGGCCGTGATGCCGGGGTCTGCCATGATCTTTCCCGACTTCATCGGTCCCTCGACGAATCCGGGCCGCTCGTCCGTGCGTCTTCCAGTCAGGGTGGGGTCGAATTCCAAGTTCCTGCCCGGAGTGATCCCCTCTATACCGGTGAGCTTGTTGAACTGACAGACAATACAGGCGACATTCCGGTCGCGGCGATGGGAGGTGATACGGTGGCGGACGCTGCGGGGATAAGACCTCTCGGCGCTAAAACCCCAGGTTTGAACGCCCGCTGTCCGGGGAAAGCGGAGCTGATGGAAAGGAATGGCGACTTCGATGGCGTAGCCCCACTCGGTAATTTTTCCAGCCGAATTCCAGATGGCGTCCCAGGAAAAATCCTCGTACCCCTCGAGCTCGGAGAAGTTGGCGTCGGCCTGGACTCCAAGGGGGTTGACCCGGAACTGGAAGCCCCTCCGGTCATCATTGAATGTGTCGAGCATGAAGGAGATATGGTCATCCTGGATAAGCGTGTCGGTTGAATCCCTGTCCATGAGATGAGCCCTGATTTGGGAAGGCTCAGGGTCAAAAGCACGGAAAGCGACATAAAAAAAGTCCCGGTCATATGTCACCAGGCAATCCGTCTTGACCGGGGGAGGGACATTGTCGCCGGGGAGCCATTCATAGATAAGGGGGATGACAGTGGCTCTCTGCCAAGCTTCTTCAGCCAGGCTTCCGTCGATTTTAACGGGCGAGGCGGCGTGACCAATCTGAAAAAAAGCACCGGCCAGGCTTTTTTTCCCGGCCTCCTGGGCCGATCCGGGTGAATTCAGGTCCCCGTTCGGGCAGACAGGAGAATAAGCGCTCGCCTTCCAGGGCGTAACAAAAGCAAAAACCAGAAGAAAAAGAAAAAAGAGATAAGGACAGACGGTAGCGACAGGATTTAACTTTAACTCACGCACTCGACTTCCTCCGTAGAATCACTCTTAATAATAGACGATAAAAGCGGCAAAAAAGTTACCGCAGCTTAGAAAAAAATGGCTTCCTTCAGAAAGGCCCCCAGCGCATGAGGACAGGCGGGATGAGAGCCAGAAAGCCGAAGATGAACCAGGCCAGGAGCAGGGGGAGGAGCCACTTGGCCCATTTATCCCAGCGCAACTGAGCCAGCCCGAGGACACCCATTGTCACTCCAGAAGTTGGAAGCACGGGGTTGATGTACTCGGCAAGCTGGAAGGCAAAGACCGTCGTCTGTCGGGTAATGCCGACTAGGTCGCCGAGCGGCGCCATGATGGGCATGGTCAGGGCTGCCTGAGCTGTCCCCGAGTGAACGAAAAAGTTGATAACACACTGAGCCATGAACATCATCTGGGATGAAATGATGGGATGAAACCTGACGATGGCGCTGGCCATATAATAGAGAATCGTATCCAGTATTTTCCCTTCTGTCGCCACGACCAGGATGGCCCGGGCGCAGCCGATGATGAGCACCGCGTTGACCATGTCCTTGGCTCCCTCGCCAAAGGACAGGGCTATCTCTTCTGATCTGAGTTTCGCCACCAGGCCGGAGAAGAGACCAAGCGCCAGAAAAAGGCCGGCAATCTCCTGAATGTACCACTTGTATCTCAAAATCCCGAAGACAAGAAGGGCCATTCCGCAAAGAAAGAGGACGAGGACTCTTCTGTGAGCTTTTGTCAAGCCCACTCTGTCCTGAGTGGCCTCGGTCAGGCGCAGTTTTTCCCGGCGCGCCAAATCTTCTTCGTAAGTCGGGCTTGAGGGCGGGTTCTTGAGCACGCGAGAAGCGTACCTGGAAACAACACCGATGGCTATGGCCGTTCCCAAGGCCCAGACAACAATCCTGAATCCCGTGCCGGAATAGAGGGGGAGGCCGGCAATCCCCTGAGCGATCCCGACAGTGAAGGGGTTGAAGAAGGCCCCGGCAAACCCTGCGGCTGCGCCAATAAAAGGCAGGGCGACGCCGACGATCGTGTCGTAGCCGAGTGACAGGGCCAACGGAACAAAGATGAGGATAAAAGGAATCGTCTCTTCGCACATGCCAAAAACAGCGCCGCCCAGAGAAAAAATGACCATCGTGACCGGAATCAACAAGGTCCTTAACGCCCGGCTGCGGCTGAACTTAAGAGCCAAGTCATGGATAAACGCCGAGATCGCTCCCGTCTTCTGGATGACGGCGAAGGCTCCGCCGACAACAAAGACAAAAACGATGATCGAGGATGCTTCGATGAATCCCTTGATGGGCGAGATGAAAAGAGCGCCCAACCCCTGGGGCTGCCGCCCGCTGAAGGCGAAAGTCCCGGCTACGGGCATGGACCGGCCGTCCTTCTCGACTCTTTTATATTCTCCCCCCGGAATGATCCAGGTTGCCACCACAGTTAAAACGACCATGGCGTAGATAAGGACAAGCGTATGGGGCAACCTGGATTTCTTGAACCGCATCAGCGAGCCCCCTTGTTTTTCTTCATATCGTTTCCGAAGCGGATATCTTACACACGCCGGCATGTCCTTTTCAAGCCACCGCCTTCGTACCCATCCCCGAGCCTTTTCACCCTTAGGGGTGAGAGAAACGGCGATGAAAATCCCCCTTTGATTCATCGCCATAGGTTATTGCGAGGGCCCAAATCTCTATATAAAGTGGGCTGGAGGAAGAGCGCAGGACCCCACCGCTCGTAAGGCTTCATAAACAGAAACCAGGGGACGGGGCTGGAGCCGCCACGCTTCCTGAGCGGCAGGCGTTCACTCGGAAAAAAGAATGGCCAAAAGCAATAAAAAACACATCCAAAGTTCGCAGCCGATAAAAAAGAAACAAAAAGAGGAACCGAAAAAACTGGGCAGGCAAGTCCTGCGCCATCAAAGCGCGCTCTTAGAACTGGCCAAGCTGAGTTTTTCCAGCCTCGAAGCTGCCTTTCGTTCGATAACCGAGATAGACTCTCGGACTCTTGAAGTCAACAGGGTCAGCGTCTGGCTTTTTAACGCCGACCGGTCGGCGATTGTCTGTCAGGACCTGTTCCAACAGAGCGCATCCACTCATGAAAAAGGAATGGTCCTTGAGGCCAGGGATTACCCCCGTTACTTCCGCGCCCTCGAAGAAAGCCGGATCATCGCCGCCAACAATGTGCTCAGGGATGCCAGAACCAGAGAGTTCTCTCAAACCTACCTCATCCCTCTGGGTATCTCTTCGATGATGGACGTTCCCATCCGGTGTCACGGACAGGTTGTTGGCATCATCTGCCACGAACACACAGGCCAGAGAAGAGAATGGACTCTGGAAGAACAGAGTTTTGCCATCTCTATCGGAGATGTCGTGGCCCTGGCCCTGGAGGCGGCGGAGCGGCGACGGACAGAGAATGTCAACCGGAGCATCTTTAAAATTTCCGAAGCGGCCATCGCAGCCAAGAACTTGGATGAACTCTTCCGTTTGATCCACCGGATCATCGCCGAACTCATGCCAGCGAAGAACTTTTACATCGCACTCTACGATTCCGTCCACAACATCCTCAGCTTTCCTTATTTCGTCGACGAATTCGATCCCCCTCCAGGACCCAAGACGTTAGGGAAAGGACTCACGGAGTATGTCCTGAGAACAGGGAAGCCCCTCCTTGCCTCTCCAGAAGTTTTTGCTGACCTCGAAAATCGAGGCGAGGTCGAATCCATCGGAGCCCCTTCCATCGACTGGCTGGGAGTCCCCCTGAACATCGACGGCCGCACGATCGGCGTCCTCGTTGTCCAGAGCTATACCGAGGGAATTCGATACGGCGAAGAAGAAAAAAATATCCTCAAGTTCGTCTCCGACCAGATCGCCATGGCCATTGACCGAAAAAAGGCGGCTGAAGACGTCGAGGAAAGAGAGCGTTTTCTTTCGAGCGTCTTCGAAAGCATCCAGGACGGCATTTCTATCCTCGACGAAAACTACCGAATCATCAGAGTCAACCCGGCCATGGAAAAATGGTACAGCCATGTCTCACCCCTCCCCGGCAAAAAGTGTCACGAAGCTTATCATCTCCGCAACGAGACCTGCGAGATCTGCCCCACCCGAAAGACTCTCGAGACCACCGAGTCTTCCCATGAAGTCGTTCCTAGGATTGGAGAAGGGGGCCAGATCACCGGCTGGTTGGACGTCTTCAGCTTTCCCCTCTTCGACAAAAGAACGGGCCAGATGAAGGGGGTGATTGAATATATCCGCGACATCACCGAGAGGAAAAAGACAGAAGATAGACTCCAGGCCTCCCTCCGTGAGAAAGAGGTTCTGCTCCGGGAGATTCATCATCGGGTCAAGAA
>CAZKBY010000018.1:0-22294 GCA_964550915.1 uncultured Eubacteriales bacterium
GGTTCTGGATGCGCGAGGGCCCTTCTTTTGGATCCTTGGGCGGCGGCAACGGTTCCGGAAGGTCTGGCAAAATGTTGTACCATTGGGCGGGCATTTCATCAGATTTCAGGTTGACCATGATTTTCTTGGGTTCTTTTTGAAACGATGGGATTCGTGGTTTGCTTTTTGCCATCCGGCGATTTCCTCCTTTTTATGCGTCCATGATGATTTGACTTTATAACACAGGAAAAAAACCGAGGTCAATCACAAATGCGATACGGAGAAAGACGAAAGAAGCGGCTACCTGATCCGGTAAAACCACATTAGCGGTAGCCAGAGCTGATGGCCGTAAGGAATTCTCTTATGGTTGACCAGGACTTCCGTCGTCTCCCACTCATGGACAAGGTTGAAAAGGTTAAAGAGGTCATCAACCTCGGCGGGCGTATAGGTAGCTGAGTGACGCACCCATTCGCCGCCGCCCTCTTTCCTGTAGGTCGGGTTTCTCCTGGCCAGGTCGACGGCCTTCTCATAATCCGGCGAGAGCTTGTGGCCGAAGACAAGGGTGATTTTGAATTCTTTAGCCTTCGGGCTGGGGTAGAGAATATCCTGAAGCTTCGCTTCCATGTCCAGATCGTCCGATCTTGTCTGGGGCATTGGCTTTCTTCTTAAAGATAATCTATCAGAAACAGGGTCTGATTTGCAATGGCAGATCAAGCCCCCTTTTTGCCTGGCTTCAGCTCGAACCGTCTTTTCTGGCTTTAACGAGAACCCGGTCGTATATGGCCAGGCCGATCATCGAGAGGAGTCCGATACCTGAGATGATAAGCCACATGGAGATCGTGTTGACGGGCTGTCCAGCCTTATGAGGTTCGGAGATGAACTTTTCAAACAACCTGCCGCCCAGCGGACCCCCAAAGATGCTTCCCAGAGCAATGGGCAGGTTGACATATCCCATGAATAGACCTTCCTGCCCCTTGGGCGCGATGGCGCCGATGTACTCGTAGACGCGGGGAGAAGCCATCATCTCGCCCAGGGCCATCGAGGCGATAGAAACAACGAGAAAGAGGCCGGCTACGGGCACGGCCAGTCCGGCCAGACTCACTTTCTGGGAGACATCGGAAAGAAAAAGTTGAGGAAAGACGTTGATGAGCATGCCGGCTGTTGTCACCGCCACACCCAAAATGATTGATTTCACGGGAGTCCATCTCTTGACTATTCTCGTGACCATCATCTGCAGAGTGACGATCATCACAGGGTTGGCCAGGGTATAGAGCTCAACGGGCGCGTTGGGGTCGATGTAGCGCAAGAAGAGGGGCATGAGGTTATAGAGCTGGACATAGAGAAACCAGAACAGTCCGACAACGATCAAAAAGAAAACAAACTTCAAGTTGCTGAGGACGACGAAAATGCCCAGGATGGCCTGGCCAACAGTCCTCTTCTGGACTTTCTGGTCATCTTTCCGGCCATCGCTCACGTACTCGGGCTCCCGGTAGATGAAGATGACGACAGCCAGTCCGATGAGGACGAAAATCGTGGCCGCATACGTAAAGATGGCCGGGATCCCCAGATTTGTCCGGATGAAATAGGAGACGCCGCGGCCGCTGATCGAGCCGATGTTAATGACCATGTAAAAAATGCCAAATCCAAGCGTTGCCCGGGTGCCCGAGGTCTTCTGGACCGTGCCGGCGATACAGGGCTTGACGATCGAACCCCCGATGCCAATAAGGAGAATCCCCAGGACGACCGGCACCGTGTAGTCAAGCGCCTCTTCCGTTCCCTGACCCAGGAAAGCCGGCCAGAACTTCTGGACATTCCCGACGATGATATAGCCGAGAGAGAGCATGAAGAAGGAGACAGTGAGCGATCTTTTGAACCCGAACTTATCGGCCAGCGTCCCTGAAAGGATGGGGAGAAAATAGATGAGCCCCCAGAGGAGGGAGCCGTTTAAAAACGTGGCGAAAGCGGGCCGCATCCCCAAGACTTCATTGAGATAGATGACCATAAAAGGGGCCATGGAATAGTAAGCCGCCCGCTCGAAAAGCTCGATCGAGTTGGCTGTCCAGAAAGAGGAGGGGAACTTGGGTTTCGCCGCAACGGTTATTTTGTCCATCATGGGGAAACTCCTTTGATTGACCTGGATGGCAAGAGCATGGGCATATAAATAATCTATCCGGCCGCCAATATCAAGCCGATTTTGGAATAAGTGTTCACTCAGACGATGAGCATGCAGTCGCCATAGCTGTAAAACCGGTAGCGCGCCAGGATAGCCTCCTCATAAGCCTTCAGGATGAGCTCGCGGCCGGCAAAGGCCGAGACAAGCATCAGCAGCGTCGACCGTGGCAGATGAAAATTGGTCAAAAGCTTGTCCACGATCTGGAAGGAAAAGCCGGGGTAGATAAAGAGCGAGGTCGAACGGGCCCTAGGCCTAACCTCACCGTCTTTAAAAGCGCTTTCGAGCGCCCGAACCACGGTCGTCCCGACAGCCACGATCGGCCGCCCCTTTTTCTTGGCCGTGTTTATTTTTCTGGCTACACCGGGACTTATCGCGTATCGTTCTTCGAGCATCTCGTGGTCTTCCACGCGTTCGGCACGGACGGGCTGAAACGTCGCCAGGCCAACTTCAAGGCTGACCGGACAGATGCTCACGCTCTTATCCTTGATCCTTTTCAGAATCCGCGGGGTGAAGTGGAGCCCGGCCGTGGGTGCGGCGATGGCGCCCTCCTTTTGGGCATAAACCGTCTGGTACCTTCGGAGGTCGAAATTCCTCAGCCTTTTCTCCTGCTTTTTCCTCTTGATATAAGGGGGAAGAGGCGCGTACCCGGCTCTTCTGAGAAGTCCAGCGACATCATCCCCCAAGAAACGGACAATCCTTTTGCCCTCGTTCTCCACGGCGATGACCTCACTTTCGATTCTCCCGGGAAAAAGAACGCGCTCGCCCACCTTGAGCCGCCTGGCCGGTCGGCAGAGGACTTCCCATTGCCATTTTTCTCTCTCTTTTAAAAAGAGAAATTCGATGTCCTTGCCCTCCTTCTTGCCCCAGATCCTGGCCGGAATGACTTTCGTGTCATTAAGGACCAAAACGTCGCCGGCCTCAAGATAATCGGGGAACTCCTTGAACCGGGCATGGATGAGCTTTCCCTCCCGGCGCAGAACGACCATCATCCGGGAGGCGTCTCTCCTGGGGAGGGGCTTTTGAGCGATGAGATCAGGCGGCAGATCGTAGTCGAATTCTGAGGTGAGCACGAAGATGCTACTTGAATAATTTTTTTTGTGCAGACGGCTGGCTCGAGGGCGGAACGAAGCCGAGGTGTTCATAGGCTCTGGCCGTTATCTTCCGGCCCCGGATTGTCCGCTCCAGGAAACCGATGCGCATGAGAAACGGCTCGTAGATGGATTCGATGGTATCCTTTTCTTCATCGATGGCCGCGGCGATGGTGGCGATGCCGACCGGCCCGCCGCCGAAATTCTCGATGATGGTCAGGAGGATCTTTCTGTCTACGTCATCCAGCCCGAGAGAGTCAACTTCCATCATGTCGAGCGCTGTCGAGGCTTCTTTGGCGTTGATGATACCATCGGCCTTGACGTCTGCGTAGTCGCGCACCCGCCTGAGGAGCCGGTTGGCCACGCGCGGGGTTCCGCGCGACCGGCGGGCGATGAGATCAGCGCCCCGGTCGTCGATGGCCACGCTGAGAATTTGGGCCGACCTCTTGATGATTTTCGTCAGGTCTTCGTCCTTGTAATAGTCCAGGCGGTGAATGATGCCGAACCGTCCCCGCAGCGGCGCCGTTATCCTGCCTGCCCGGGTAGTGGCTCCAATGAGAGTGAATTTTTTGAGCTGGAGCTTGTGGCTCCGGGCGCCGGGACCCTGTCCGATGATAATATCCAGGCTGTAATCCTCCATGGCCGAATAGAGGATTTCTTCAACTGAGGGATGGAGCCGGTGGATTTCGTCGATAAACAGGATCTCTTTTTTCTGGAGGTTGGTCAGGATGGCCGAGAGGTCGCCCGTTCTCTCTACGACCGGCCCAGAGGTCGGTTTGATGCCGACACCCATTTCCTTGGCGATGAGGTAGGCCAGGCTTGTCTTCCCCAGTCCGGGCGGGCCGTAGAGGAGGACGTGGTCGAGCTGCTCACCCCTCTTTTTGGCCGCTTCGATGAAGATCCGGAGGTTGGCCTTGATCGTTTCCTGGCCGATGAACTCGTTGAAGGTCTGCGGCCGGAGGCTGTCCTCAAACTGGATGTCTTCTTTGGTCCGGATGGGTGTCAGGATCGTGGGCATGGTCTTGTTTTTCAAACCTTGGCCATCCGTTTCAGGCTTTCTCTGAGGAGTTGCTCCAGACCCGCTTCCGGGGTAAGGGATCTGATCGTCTGGTCAACGACCTCTTCCACCTCTTTCCGACGGAAACCCATGTTCATCAGGGCGGAGATGAGGTCCTCCCGCTCTCGGGGGATTTTGGGGAGGACGGGCTTTCCCTTCCCGGCCATCTTTTCCTGAAGCTCCAGGGCGATTCTCATGGCCGTCTTCTTCCCGATTCCCGGAATCAGAGTGATCCTGGCAATGTCGCTCCGCCGGACAGCCTCTTCGAGCTCGGCTGGCCCGATTCCAGAGAGGACGTTCAGGGCGAGCTTAGGCCCAATGCCAGAGATGTTGATCAGCTTCAGGAAAAGGTCCTTTTCTTCGCGCGTCGAGAAGCCAAAAAGGGCCAGGGAGTTATCTGTAAGATGGGTGTAGATGTGGAGCTCCACCGGGCTATTTTCTTCGCCGAGCTTGAAGTAGGTGGAAAGCGGGATTGCGGCGCAGTAGCCGACGCCGCCGATATCCACGACCACGGACTGGGGAGTCTTCTGGATGAGCTGTCCTTTGAGGTAGCCGATCATCGTTTTACCCTGCTCCTTGCTCTTCGAGTTTTTTCTGGAAAAGCCGCTTGTTGAGATGGCAGTAAGCAGTAGCCAGGGCGTCAGAGGCGTCCTGTCCAACCGAGTCGTCCTCAAGATGTAGCAAAGTTCTGACCATCGTGTTGACCTGCCGTTTTTCAGCCTGTCCGTACCCGGTAACGGCCTTCTTGATTTCCAGGGCCGAGTATTCAAAAAGGGAGCAATTGCGGGCGGCCACGGCCACAAGCACGGCTCCCCGGACCTGTCCGAGAATTAGAGCTGTCTTGATATTCCTGGCGTAAAAAGGATTTTCGATGGCGACTTCCTCCGGCTCGTGAGTCTCGATGAGCTTGTCCAGCCGCTCGCGGATCTCGTTTAATTTCTTGTGGAAGGGCAGGCGCCGGGATGGCCTGATAGCCCCATACGTCCGGACATTGCACTTCTCTTCGTTATATTCGATGATCCCAAACCCTGTGGACTGGCTGCTGGGGTCAAGGCCGAGAACCCTCATGAATGACTTCAACCCGAGAAGGCGGCGATCTCCTCTTCGGGGATGTCGAAGTTTGCCCAGACATGCTGGACGTCGTCGTGGTCTTCGAGCTCTTCCATCAGCCGGAGAAGCTGCTGGGCTTGTTTGCCCTCGAGTTTAACGTAGTTTTGGGGGATATATCCGAGGTTTGAGGTGGCAATCTCGACGCTATTCTCTTTGAGAGCATCGACGACAGCGTCATACTTCTCGGGCGGAGTGATGATTTCGAAGTTGCTGCCGTCATCCCTCAAATCCTCAGCACCGCTGGCCAGGACGATTTCGAAAAGCTTATCCTCAGCCGCCTTCTCCTTTTCGATGACGATGTATCCTTTCCTTTTGAACATCCACGAGACGCACCCGGATTCGCCGATCCGGCCGCCATTCTTCGTAAAGATGTGCCTGAGCTCGGAGACAGTCCTGTTTTTATTGTCTGAGAGGGCTTCGACAAAAATGGCCACGCCGCCAGGGCCGTAGCCCTCGTATTTAACCTCCTCGAACGAGGCTCCCTCGAGCTGCCCTGTGCCCTTCATAATGGCCCGCTTGATGTTGTCGCCCGGCATGTTGACCGCTTTCGCGTCGAGGATGGCCTTGCGCAGCCGGGCGTTGGATTCGGGGTCTCCGCCACCCTCTCGAGCCGCGACGCTGAGCTCGCGGATGATCTTTGTAAAAAGCTTTCCTCGCTTGGCGTCGGCGGCCGCCTTTTTATGTTTGATGGAATGCCATTTGGAATGACCCGACATCTTTTCTCCTTCTGAGTTTATCTGCCGAAATTCTAACACAAAATCTACAACGCTTGCAAATCAGCCAACGCCGGGGTAAGTATCTCAGATTATGCGAGGTCGTGCCCGCTCAGTCTTCAACGGACTTCCTCACCCAACACCCTCGCCCTATCTCGCAACGGGGACGGACGCCGTGCGACCCCTCCTTTAATTGCCCATTCCATTATCACAGAATCTTGGATGCATTGTTCGCCAGGCAGACAAAAAAGCTTGGTTGGCGGCGCGATAATAGGCTAAAATGGAAGGGAGCCAATTTCCAGCTATCAGTAATTGACAATATCTATAAAATCTATAGAATATATAAAAATAATGCTGCTTTTTCGGTCTGCATCGGAAAGGAGGCTTTAACCATGAAAAAGAACATGGGCACGGCCGATCGGCTCATCCGCTTTGTCCTGGCCGTGGTTGTGGGTATCCTTTATTTCAGCCATCAGATCACTGGCACGGCCGCGGTTATTCTCGGCATCTTAGCGATCGTTTTTCTGTTGACCAGCTTGGTGGGGTTTTGCCCGCTCTATGTTCTGCTTCGACTCTCGACAAGAAAGAAGAGCGAATAAATAAGGTCCAGCGGCAAAGATCTTCCTAGAGACAAATATGGCCAAGGATCCCGTTTGCGGCATGGAAGTCCAGGAACAGAGTGCTGCCGCTGTTTCTGAATACGGGGGAAAGAAATACTTTTTCTGTTCGGCGGCTTGTAGAACGGCGTTTGATCAAAAGCCGGAGAAATACCTTTCTGCTTCCCCCAGCCGGGAGCTGAGCCCAGAGCTAACCGGCGCTGGCCGAGGATACGGCATTGGCGCAGCGGCAGGGCCGTCTCCCGAAAAGCTGGAGCGGATCGACCTTACGGTTCGCGGCATGAGCTGTGCTGGCTGCGCTGCGAACATCCAGAAATTTCTGAGCCGCCTCGACGGCGTGGTTAAGGCTGAGGTCAATTTTGCCACCTCCAAGGCCACGGTCATTTTTGACCCGCGTCTGGTCACGCTGGCCGACTTTGTGGCCGCCATAAGAGAGAGCGGCTACGATGTCGCGACAGCCGCAGCCGATCTCATGCTTGAGGGCATTGTCTGCGCTTCCTGCGTCCAGAAGGTCGAGAAGGCCCTTCATGGCCTCCGGGGAGTTGTCAAAGCGGCCGTCAGCTTGGCCACGGGACGGGTGAGGGCGGAGTACCTGGCGGCGGAAACGAATCTTGGTGAGATCAAAAGGACGATCGAAAGGACTGGCTACAAAGTCCTTGACATCCCTGGCGAAAAAGAAAAAGTGGACATTGAGCAAGCCCTCCGAAAAAAGGAGGCCCGAGAGTTGAAGGTCAGGTTCATCTCCGGGCTCATCCTGGCTGTCGTCATCTTTCTCGGGAGCATGTGGCACTGGTTTCCCTGGGTGCCCGTGTTTCTTCGCCATTTCATCGTCCTCTGGCTGCTTGCCACGCCCGTTCAGTTTCTCATCGGCTGGCCCTTCCTCAGGGGAGCCTGGAAGTCTTTCCGGCGCCGCAACGCTGATATGAACACGCTCATCGCTGTCGGCACACTGGCCGCATATTTTTACAGCGCTGCCGCCACGCTTTTCCCTTCTTTTTTCGAGAAAGCCGGGATCAGACCGGAGGTCTATTTCGATACATCGGCCTTTATTATTGCACTGATTCTATTCGGCCGCTGGCTCGAGGCAAGAGCCAAGGGCCGGGCCTCTGAGGCCATCAAGAGACTGGCCGGACTGCAACCCCGGCTGGCCCGTATCCTGAGAGAAGAAGGGGAGGTGGATATTTCAGTTGAAGAAGTCCAGGTCGGAGATCTTGTCGTCGTCAGGCCCGGCGAGCGGATTCCGGTGGACGGCGTCGTCGAGGAAGGTCGGTCCTCAGTCGACGAGTCGATGATTACCGGAGAGAGCCTGCCCGTTAGAAAGGCGGCCGGGGATGAAGTCATCGGCGCCACCCTGAACAAGGCAGGCAGCTTCCGCTTCCGGGCCACCAAAGTCGGAAAGGACACGACGCTGGCCCAGATCATCCGGCTCGTTGAGGAGGCTCAAGGCTCGAAAGCTCCCATCCAGAGGCTGGCCGATGTCATCGCGGGCTATTTTGTCCCGATCGTTATTTCCATCGCCATCGCCACCTTTGTTGTTTGGTTTGATTTTGGGCCCTCGCCGTCGCTGACTTTTGCGCTGCTCAACTTTGTGGCCGTGCTGATCATCGCTTGCCCCTGCGCGCTGGGGCTGGCCACTCCGACAGCCGTGATGGTCGGGACGGGAAAAGGCGCAGAAAACGGCATTCTCATCAAGGGCGGAGAAAGCTTAGAGACTGTCCACAAGGTTGACACCATCGTCTTCGACAAAACCGGCACTTTGACTAAAGGAGAGCCCGAGGTCACCGATATTATCTCGGTCGGCGGGTTCGAAGAAGATAACATCCTTGCTCTTGCTGCAGCGGCTGAGAAGCCTTCGGAGCATCCTCTGGGCGAGGCCATCCTGAAGAAAGCCAGACAGAAAGGCTTAAGCCTGGAGGAGCCGGCTGATTTCCAGGCTGTGGAAGGCCAGGGGATCGAAGCCCGGGTAGGAGGAAAAAAAGTGGCCATCGGAAACGCCCGGCTGATGGCTGGCATGAGCGTTGATTTTGGCTTCTTGAAAAATAGGACCGAGACCCTATCTGACGAGGGTAAGACGGTCATTTTTGTCGCCGTCCAGGGAAACCCGGCCGGGATCATTGCCGTCGCCGATGTCCTCAAGGATCATTCGGTTGAGGCCGTGGCCAGGCTCAAGGAGCTCGGGCTCGAAGTCATCATGCTCACGGGTGACCACAGGATGACGGCTGAGGCCATCGCGAGGAAGGCAGGGATTGATAGAGCCATCTCTGAGGTCCTGCCCGGGGATAAAGTCAGCAGAATCAAAGAGATCCAGGAGTCTGGCCGCAAAGTCGCCATGGTTGGCGACGGCATCAACGACGCGCCGGCTCTGGCCCAGGCTGATGTCGGCCTGGCCATCGGCACCGGGACCGATGTGGCCATGGAGGCTTCGGACATCACTCTCATCGGCGGTGACCTCAGGGCTGTCGCCTCAGCCTTCACACTGAGCCGGAAGACAATCCGGGTCATCAAACAGAATCTTTTCTGGGCCTTTTTCTACAATGTCGTCGGAATTCCGGTCGCAGCCGGGGTCCTCTATCCCTTTTTTGGGCTCCTGCTCAACCCGATCGTCGCCTCAGCCGCCATGGCCTTCAGCTCTGTCTCCGTCGTCTCCAATTCTCTACGATTGCGCAGAGCCAGGTTATGAAGGAAAGAAGAGAATTATTATGTTAGCCAAGATCGCTGTGACCGCCGCCGGCCTGGTCCTCATCGTCCTGGTTAATTGGTATTTTTTATCCCGGGGAAAAGGCCGCAGTCCTTCGCGCCCGCAGACCCGGAAAAAGAAAGCCCAGATTAGAAAAGATATTTCAGACCTACATGAACCCGGTAAAAGGACGGGTTAACCTCGAGGTTGCCGATATTCATGGTCTCCCTGACCTCGTCGATAGAGTCGGAGAGCATTTCGTTGCGCTGAATCTCCAGAGAAGGAAATTCCTTGGGCGTCCCGTAAAAGCGCATGTCTATGGCCAGGCTGACGTTACGGAAAAGAACCCAATTGAGTTCGGCGCCGATATTGAGGCCCAGCTTGTTTATCGGCCCGAACTTAAATTTCATCTGATAGGTTTCGCCGACGAAGTAGCCCTCTTCTATCCAGAATTTTGAATAGGTCAAGCCGACTCCCTCGCCGCTTGTCCGGAAATAGGTGGGGCCCCCCGATATGTAGAGAGCCACTTTTTTCGAGAGAGGGAATCTGACGAGGGCGTTTAAACTCAAGCAGAGCTGAGTCAGATACCCTTCTGTGTTCGGCCAGTCATAACTCTTTTCAAAAATGTAGGGATAGGGCGGGCCGATCGTATAATCCCCGATGGCATAGTTGAGGGAGACATCATAGATGGTGTTCGTGCCCTCTATGCGCGGTTTGCCATATTCTAATTGGAGCTGAACGCCGAGTTTTCTCATCGGGAAATAGGAGATGCCGGCGCTCAGTCCCCAGCTTCTCTTTCCGTTGAGGTAGATCGTCTGCTCTCCGTTGCTTTCGTAAGGGCCGGACAGGAAAGGAGGAGAGAATTGATGAAAATAGGATGTCTCTAAAAGGGAGAATTCGTAGCTTACGGCCGTGCTGAACTCGAATCTTTTCGCCGACCAGTAATCAACGCCCTGCTGCGAGAATGCAGAAACGGGCATTCCCGCCAACAGAAGCAAGACTAAAGGACAATGAAGCCGCATTCTCTTCATCCGCTTCCTCCCCGGATAAAATCTATTGAATTTATACCATCCTTTTCCTTGTAAGTCAATGAAAATATTTCATTTCTTTCGCTGGCAGCAAACACTCTCTTTCCCTGCTTTACTCCGTGTGCTATCCTAAAGTTTGCCGTGAAGAGATCCATGAAGGGACGCCCGAAAGTCGCCGTTGCCATGAGCGGAGGTGTGGATTCCGCAGTAGCGGCAGCGCTTCTCGTGGACAAGGGCTATGATGTCGTTGGCCTGACCATGAACCTTTTTTCCCTCCCCGGCGATCTCTGCCGGTCGGAAGAGCTGAGAAGCTGTTGCGGCTGGAAAGCAGCCGAAGATGCTCACGAAGTTGCCCGTCTGCTCGGAATTCCCCACTTCGTGGCTGATTTTCGTCGTGACTTCGAAGAGGTGGTCATCAAGGATTTTTGCCTGGAGTATGGGCGCGGCCGGACCCCTAATCCGTGCGTCCGGTGCAATGAACATATCAAGTTCAAGCTTCTCATGGAGAGAGCCTCAAGGCTCGGGGCCGAGTTTATCGCCACCGGGCATCATGCCCGGGTGACTCGTGACCGGGCCCGGCGGAGCTTTCATCTCAAAAAGGGGAAGGACACGTCCAAGGACCAATCCTACTTCCTCTATCCTCTCACCCAGGCCCAACTCGCTCGCGTTTTGATGCCGGTCGGACGCATGACGAAAAAGCAGGTCAGAAAAGAAGCCAAAAAGCGGTCGCTTCCGGCGGCAGCCAGGCCTGAAAGCCAGGAGGTTTGTTTCGTTCCGCGTGGCCGGTACCCTGATTTCTTGAAAGAGCGGATTCCCGAAGCCTTCGTCCCGGGCCAGATTCGGGATACAGGCGACCGGCTTCTGGGCGAACACAAAGGGATCATCCATTTTACTGTCGGGCAGCGCCGCGGCCTTGGCCTATCATCGCCCCACGCTCTTTATGTGGTCTCGATCAACCCGGACAGCCACACCGTTGTTGTCGGAACCAACGATGACCTTTCCTGCCAGAAGCTCCTGGCCTCCCGGGTCAACTGGATTGCCGGCGGGAAACTCGACGAGCCGATTCGGGTGAAGGCCAAAATCCGCTATAAGCATAAAGAGGCGGAGGCCCTGGTCACTCCTTTTTCGCCAGGAAAAGTTGCCGTCGAATTTGAGAAACCGCAGCGGGCCGCTACCCCTGGCCAGTCGGTCGTCTTTTACAGACGGGATGAGGTGCTTGGGGGGGGAATCATCGACCGGGTTCTAAGTTGATGCCTGGGGTGACAACCCGATGCCAGCAGTTAGCAGCTCTCCAGGCTACGCTCAGTATTTTCTTATGATCTCGATGATCTCCCGGCTGAGCTTCAGGGCGTCGTCGTACCTGCGCTGCCAGATGTTCCGGCCGAAGATCAAACCGTCAACGCCAGCCTCGAGGCTGAGGCGCACTTTCCGGAAAAGATCCTCGTCGCTGAGCTTGCTGCCTCCGGAGAGCAAGACTCCTGTCCGGCCGGCTGACTGGATGACCATTCTCAGGGCGTCCTCTTCTGAAATGTCCTTAAACGTGTTGTACGCTTTAAAGGGACTCTGGGGATCGTAGCTTCCACCCTTGGGAGGCACCGGCAGGTTGACCTTGGCGAGCGTGGCGCCAAGCTCATTGGCCAGGCGGGCGGCGTAGTCGACCATGGCCAGGGAGTCCCTTCCGCCGCCCCGTGTTTCGGCATGGGGGCCTCGCGGATAGGCCCACATGATCAACGGAATTCCATATTTTCGGCATTCCTGCCTGACCTCGGTGAACTGGGCGATGTCATCGGCTTCCATCGGTGAGCCAACGTAAAGGGTGTATCCGATGGCGTCCGCGCCCAGCCTGAGGGCGTCCTCCACACCCGCATCGAGAGGAGAAAAAGGCAGGTCGTCGGGAGGGATCGATGTCTTGCCGTTAACCTTGAGGACAAGGGGCACGCGGCCGGCGTATCGGCGGAGATGCTTCTCGGCCAGCCCGATGTGGCAGACAATACCGGAGTAGTTCGCTTCCAGAGCCAAGCTGAGCTGGAATTCCAGGTCGGCGCTCAGAGGGTTGGGAAAGAAGTCCCGAGGCCCGTGCTCCATTCCCTGATCAACGGGCAGGAACATCATCTTGCCGTTTCCGGGGCCGTGAGCATACATGAGTTCGTAGAGCCGGCGGCGTTCGCCCGTGGTCAGGTAATCGAGGTCGAGGCTGAACTTTTCGGCCCTTTCCTTTCGGGCTATCTTCTCTTCGATCTCTTTAATCATGCTCCTATTTTAGCCTCCGGGGCTGCTTTTTTCAAGGAGCCGATTAATGAATTGACAGATGTCTGCTCCTTTTCCTAAAATTCCGGCTAAAGGACTTAAACAAGAGGAGAAAAAAATGCCCAAGATAAAAACATCACTTGTGTTTCTTGTCCCGTTCCTGATTTTTATTATTGCTGTTATTGTCAGCTGCGGTGGGACAAGGAAGTCTTATGATGTCTTAATCAGAGGGGGATTCCTTCTTGACGGTTCGGGAAATCCATGGTCTAAGGCTGATGTCGCCTTGAAAGGGGAGCGAATTGCCAAGGTCGGCTTTGTGGAGGAAGACAAGGCCAAGGCCGTCATTGACGCTCACAATCTCATTGTCTGCCCCGGTTTTATCGATATCCACACTCATTGCGACCGGGAAATCACCGAGATTCCCACGGTTGACAATTATATCACTCAGGGAGTTACCACCGTCATCGGCGGAAACTGCGGCGGTCATCCTTTTCCCTTGAAAGAGCTCTTCCAGAAAATCGAAGAGAAAGGGATCTCTCTAAATTTTGGCGTTCTCGTTGGACATAATACAATTCGCGAGGAAATCATGGCCATGAAAATGCCCGACCCTACGGCCGAAGAAATGGAAAAAATGAAGGCCCTGGTGGATGAGGAGATGAAAGCGGGAGCTCTTGGTTTTTCCACCGGGCTAGCCTATCTTCCGGGCGCTTATTCAAAGACAGCAGAGATCGTCGAACTCGCTTCAGTGGCCGCGCGCTACGGCGGCATTTACGCCAGTCACATCCGCGATCAGGGAAAGAAGATCACAGAAGCGATCGAGGAGGCTATCGTCGTGGGAGAAACAAATAAAATGCCGGTCGTCATCTCTCATATCAAGCTCGCCGACGATTTCGTCTGGAACGAGCTCGATCGAATTTGCCTGCCCGTCGAAAAAGCCAGGCAAAGGGGCGTTGAGGTCTTTCTCGATCAATATCCTTATACGGCGACCAGTTCCGGGTTTACGAGCAGCCTTCCCGGATGGTGTTTTGAGGGAGGAAAGGAGAAGTTTCTGGAGAGGCTAAAGGATAAGGAAACATATGACCGCATAAAAGCATATGTCATGGAGAGACGGCTGACCTCAACCAAAGGGATTGATCTTTTGGAAATGATATCCATCGCCCAGTTTAGGAATAAACCCGAATATGAGGGGAAAAACCTCAAGGAGATTCTTGTCCTTGAGGGAGAACAGCCCACTGTCGAGGCTGGCGCCGACCTCATCATTGACATCGAAAGAAGCGGAGGAGCCTCAGGTGTCTTTTTCCAAATGGATGAGCGAGACGTGGAAAACCTGATGCGCCTGCCCTATGTCATGCATGCCTCTGATGGAGCGATTCAGGTGGCCGGTAAGGGAGTTCCCCATCCCCGGAGTTATGGGACTTTTCCCAGGGTCATCAGCTGTTATGTGCGGGAGAAACATATTATTACCCTTGAGGATGCTGTGCGCAAGATGACCTCTTTGCCGGCCCAGGTCCTCCGCCTCAAGGACAGGGGCATGATCAGGGAAGGGATGTATGCCGATATCACTGTTTTTGATTTTGAATCCTTCCAGGACAAAGCGACCTATTCTCAGCCTCATCAGTACAGCCAGGGGCTGGCGTACGTCTTTGTTAACGGTGAGATGGTCATCGACAAAGGAGCCCATACGGGCAAACGGCCCGGCAAGATCCTAAAGAGGTTGGAAGGGAAATAGGCAGCGAAGATCATCCGATCAAGGCGCGACGCTAAATAAAGGAAGGAACCGTCTTTTCTTACTGGCTTCTGGCCAGCCTCTCTTCGGCTTCGGCGGTCGTGATCTTTCCTTCCCTGAGCATCTTCAAGATCTCAAGCCTGCTCTGGCGCGGAGGTTTCAGTTCATCGTACTTCCGGAACATTTCTTCCATCCTGGCCCGCACCGTCGGGTAGGAACAGTTCATCCGCCGCTCGACTTCTTTGAGGTTTCCCCGGCTGGTCATGAAGAGGTCGAACAGCCGCTCGACTTCCGGGTCGAACCGGCAGACGGGGCACGGATCAAAGCTCCCTTCGAGCGTCGAGCCGCAGCCGCTGCAGACCATCCGGGAGACCACGAGTTTCTGGCCGCAGGACGGGCATTTGGGCGGGACTCTCATTGGCCGTGCCCCCTTGTCGTTACTGTTATATCGCCGTGCATCGTCTTGAGGCTAAGGAGGTTCTCACTAGGCCCGGACCCAAACTCAACGCTTTCCGATCGGAAAAAACCGTTTTTCTGGCTGCCCGACCTGACGTCTTTTGACTGGATACGGATATCGCCTTTTCCGACTCTTGCTTCCACCCGGCCCGAGAATCGGGGTCCGGCCGTGACGTTGATATCTCCGTCCATGGCCGAGATATCGGATTTCCCGGCGTAGGAATCAGCCAGGTCAATAGCAACCTTCCCTTTCATCGCTCGGACGCTAAGGGGGCGGATGGCGTTCCGGACGAGAACATCCCCTTTAACGGTCCTGATGTCGAGAGGCAGCGGGAGGTCACGGATATCGGCATCTCCCTTGGCCAGGATGACTTTGACCTTGCCGCTTGTCGCTGGAATCCGCACAGCTGCATCATCGCGGAAGAAGATCAGGACCTTTTTTTCCTTCTGGAGAACTTCAACCCTGCTCTTTTCTTCAGCCTCTAAATGAAGTCTCTCATCTTCCGAGGGCCTGATACAAATATCCGCAGACCCGTGCTTGGTGGCGGTTCGCGAATTCGTCAGGACAACCGTTGTCTCGCCGTCTAATGTGAGGTCTTCAAGGGGGACGGAGACGGCTTCATAGCCTTCAAACCAGTATTCATCGCCGAAAACCGACCCGAAGGCGTTTTCGAAGAACTCCTGCATCTTGAACCCCAATTTCTCAAAGGGTTCACCCCAGTGCCAATCTCCCGCCCGGCACGAGCCGTGATGAATGGGGCCGAATCTTTGAGACCGGCGTTCACGCTCTTCAGCCTCGCCTTTCTCAAGGGCGCGCAGCAGTCGCTCGCCTTCTTCGACAGTAATCTTTTTCTCAGCCACCATTTTCAGGATTTCGATTCGTTCCTCTTTCATGTTCTATCTCCGTATGATTTTCTTATTAAAATTAATAAATTATAAAATTAAAATCATAAAATGTCAATAATTATTATTAATCTTATAATAAATTGAGTCAGATTTCTTGTCTAAAGTTCATTATCTCCTCCTCGGAGAGGCAAAGATATCATGTCAAACAGACCGACTCGGTCCTGAAAAAACGGATCCCTCGAAAGATAAACATTGTTCCCGGCAAAAAGCAACTGTCTGTTCAGAAGGATGCCGACGAGGTCGCTGCAACCGAATTGAAGTTCCATCGTCCGGTCTTTGTCGCTGTGGATTTTCGTCCTGGCCAGCACGCAACCCGGGACGACCGGGCCCTTTCTGGCATGGCGGGCGACATTTACAAGGCCGGTGAGTTCAGAGACGAGGCTCGTCCACTCGGCCTTGACCGACAGATCTTGTGGAGGCTAGCTTTTTATATCGACAAGATTGTAAGGGAACGACCGAGACAGCTCCCATTCCATAATCATTCCGTAGGGAGTCTTGGTTTCAACCGGAGGCTCGAACTCAAGGCTCTTATCAGCTCTGTACCGGAAATCAGAGAAATAGGCCAGTCCGCCAGGACCTGTTACCTTCAGGCCAAGTCCCTCTTTGTTGCGGCCGCGCTTCAGGTCATTGACCACAAGCGCTGGATTCTTGCTCTCTCCGATGTAAATCCTTGTCTGTGTTCCTCCAACCTCGAGCTTGATGGGAACCCACGTATTCGCCGCCAATGTCCAGGCGTTGGTGGAGCCTTCTCCGTAATAGAGCTGCCAGGCGGAAAGGCCGTTGAAAACGGGGGAGTACTGAAGAGCATCCGGCCGCCGGATTTATGGGGCCGCACATAAAACTCTTCATAGTTGGCCTCATCCTGGCAGCGGAAAACGATGGTCGGGAAAACTTGAAAAACAGAAGCCAGCGCTCGGAACGTAGGCTCGCTTGAGTTGAAGACCTGAGAAATATTGATTTCTGGTGGCGTTGGAGTATAATGGCTGTGGAAGCAGAAGATGAAAAAAATTTTTTCTTTTATTTTCGTCTCATTTCTTTGCTCGGCCTTGCTTTCAGCTCAAAGTCTGGTCGAGATATCAAAAAAAGAAAAAGAAAGACGAGAGCAGCTCAAGGGAAAGAATGTCAGGGTCGTGACAAACGCCGACCTCGGGCAGATCGCCAAAAGAGCGGCTGTCACAACGGCTGTCCCTGGAACTCCGCCGGCAAGAGGCGCTGAGCCGGCAGCAGCGGAATCATCTCGAGAACCTGAGACATCCCTTTCTCCTGAACCCCGGCAAGCGGAATCTGATGAACCTAATGCGTTCCCCGCAGGGTTTGCCACGGCCGTTCTGCCGGAGACACTCTTGGTCGAAAACCCCGAGTTTGCCCTTTACTCGCCGGATGGAAGAGCCGCCGAGATATCCTTTTCCGGATTTCTTGATCTTGGATTCAGCGTAATAAACGGGCCGGGAGAAGATATCGCCATCTACGCCAGACGTGCCGGCACGCTCGATGGGATGCCGTTAGAGGAGGGGATGCCGGCAAACTTGGAGGGATCAGCGCTGCCGGGAGCCCTCCAGTACGGCGTTCTGGTCATGGGAGACAGCGGCGATTGGGAGGCTGTCGGCCAAGGAATGGGCCTTAGTGGTGTGGAAAAATTCGACCTCGGCGGGATCTCCAGCATAAATAAAATTAGGATTATCTTCAGGCCTTTCGGCAACGTCACAGCCGACATAAAACCCTTTAGACTGGCTTTGCTGGAGACTTCCCTGGCGGTCGATGCGGTTGTGGCTCTCCACTAAAATTAAACTCTTTTTGATTCGCCAACTGACCAAAAGAGAACTTTTTTCTCTCAGACTTAGGGGGAGAGATAGATGTTTTATAGTCCAGGCTGTTCGAGAGATCTGAGGCTGAGAATGATCAGCCGTTAATCGTGAAAGATTCAGGTCTTGCCCCAAAGATCCTGCAGGCAGACGAGCGAAGGCGCAATTTTTTTCCTCATCTCGATAGCCTTGACGGCCGCGCTGGCTGAGGGGATAGTCGTAAAACAGGGCACACGGTAGCTGAAGGCCACCCGACGGATTTTCTGAGCATCGCCGCGCTCCTGCGTCCCTGAGGGCGTGTTGAATATCATTTTTACTTTGCCCCGGCTTAGATCATCCAGGATGTTCTTGCGCTCCTTATAGACCTTGCCGATTGTGTCTGCTTTGAAACCATGCCGGCGGAGGTATTGAGCTGTCCCTTCAGTCGCCAGGAAGCTGAACCCAAGCTGTTCGAGCTTTTCGATAAGCGTCAGTATCTTAGGCTTGTCTTCATCCGGAACGCTGACGAAGACCTGTCCGCGGGCGGGGAGGAAAAACCCTGCTCCTTCCTGGGCTTTGAGGAAGGCCAGAGGAAATTCCGGGTCGAGTCCGATGGACTCTCCCGTCGAGCGCATCTCCGGTCCCAGCACGGGGTCCACCTCTAGGAATTTGTCGAACGAAAAGACAGCTTCTTTGACGGCGTAGCAGCCCAATTGCCTGGGCTGAAGCTTGATGTCTTTGAGCTTTTCTCCCATGATCAGGCGGGTGGCGATCTTGGCCAAGGGGATACCCGTCGCCTTGGAAATGAACGGCACAGTCCGCGAGGCTCTGGGGTTGACCTCGAGAACATAGATTTTTGTCCCCTTAACGGCCAGTTGGACGTTCATCAATCCGACCACCCGGAGCTCCCTGGCCATAAGCTCGACCTGTCTTTTGACCTCCTCAATGACCCGGTCAGCCAGAAAATAGGGGGGGATGACCATGGTGGCGTCTCCTGAATGGACGCCGGCTTCCTGGATGTGCTCGAGGATGCCTCCGATAAAGACGTCTTGGCCATCGCAAAGAAGGTCGACGTCGAGCTCCATGGCGTTGTCGATGAACTCGTCGATGAGGAGGGGATGCTCTTTAAAATACTCGCGGATGAATTGGACATACCGGAGAAGTCCCGGCTCGTCATGAATTATTTTCATAGCCCGGCCGCCCAGCACGTAGGAGGGCCGGATGAGCACGGGATAGCCGATCCGCTCAGCAATCTTGAGGGCCTGGCCGGCGGTCCTGGCCAGTCCGTTTCTTGGCCGGAGGAGGCCGAGCCGCTTCAAGAACCGGTCGAATTTCTCCCTGTCCTCTGTCTCGTCGATGGCTTCGGAGCTTGTGCCCAGGATGCGGGTATTGTTCAGGTGAAGCCCGACTGAGATCTTGAGAGGGGTCTGCCCCCCGAACTGGACGATGATCCCCTCCGGGTTTTCTTTTCCGTAAATGGCCAGGACATCCTCGAGCGTCAACGGGTCGAAATAGAGCCGATCGGAGGTGTCGTAGTCTGTCGAGACCGTCTCCGGGTTGGAGTTGATCATGATCGTTTTATACCCGGCATCCCGCAGGGCGAAGACGCCGTGGACGCAGCAGTAATCGAACTCAATGCCCTGGCCGATCCTGTTCGGGCCGGACCCGAGAATGATGGCCTTTTTCTCGCCGAGGGGCGGCGCTTCATCCTCTTCTTCATAGGTTGAGTAAAAATAGGGGGTTTCCGATTCGAACTCGCCGGCGCAGGTGTCCACGACCTTCCAGACCGGCCTGATTCCCTGCTTCTCCCGGAGTTCTCTCACTTTGTCTTCTTTGAGGCCGACGAGGCGGCCAATTCGTCTGTCGAAAAAACCCAACTCTTTGGCCCGGCGAAGAAGAGCAGGGGAAAGCTTGTCCTTTTTTAGCGCCTTGAGCGCTTCCTCGAACTCAACGATCTCCTGGATGTTCCGAAGGAAAAAGCGGTCGATGCGGGTGAGGTTGTGGATTTCATCAACAGCGAGACCAAGCCTGAGAGCGTCGGCAATAAGCCAGAGGCGGTCGGAGCTGGGCCGGCCGAGTCTTTCACGCAGCAGCTTTCCGTTAGCCTTGAGCTCGGTCGGTTCGAGTCCCCAGCGGTCAAACTCGAGCGACCGGATGGCTTTCTGGAGGGCCTCCTTGAATGTCCGGCCGATGGCCATCGTCTCGCCGACCGACTTCATCTGAGTCGTCAGGCCCCTGTCTTCCTCGGGGAACTTTTCAAAGGCAAAGCGCGGCAGTTTGACGACAACATAATCTATCGCCGGCTCAAAGCAGGCGGGTGTCTTTTTGGTGATGTCGTTGAGGATTTCGTCCAGAGTGTAACCCACAGCCAGCTTGGCCGCCATCTTGGCAATGGGAAACCCTGTCGCCTTTGAGGCCAGCGCTGAAGACCGGGAAACACGCGGGTTCATCTCGATGACCATCATCCGGCCGTCCTCCGGATTGACGGCAAACTGGATGTTGGAGCCGCCCGTTTCGACGCCGATCTCGCGCATGATGGCAATCGAGGCGTCGCGGAGTCGCTGGTATTCTTTATCGGTCAGAGTCTGAGCCGGCGCAACCGTGATGGAGTCGCCGGTGTGGACGCCCATGGGATCAACGTTCTCGATCGGGCAGACGATAACGACGTTATCTTTCTTGTCCCGCATGACCTCGAGCTCGAACTCCTTCCAGCCGCTGATGGACTTTTCGACGAGGACACGAGATATGGGGCTTATGGCCAGGCCTAACGGGACGAAGCGGTAGAAGTCCTCCCAGTTGTTGACGATGTTGCCGCCCGTCCCGCCCAGGGTGAAGGAGGGCCGGAGGACGAAGGGAAAGCCTATGCGCTTGACGATTTCCACCGCTTCCTTGAGGCTGGAGGCGTAGCCCGAGTCCGGGACTTCAAGGTCGATCCTTTCCATGGCCTGGCGGAAAAGAAGCCTGTCCTCGGCCTTGCGGATGGAGTCGGCCGTGATGCCGATGAGCTGGATGCCGTACTTTTTCAGCACTCCTTTCACGTCAAGCTCCAGGGCCAGGTTCAGAGCTTTCTGGCCGCCAAGGGTGGCCAGCAGAGCGTCCGGCTCTTCCTTCTCGATAATTTTTTCAAGATAGCCGGCCGCGAGGGGCTCAAGGTAGGTCCGGTCGGCAAATTCCGGGTCGGTCATGATCGTGGCCGGGTTGGAGTTGACCAGGATGAGCCGGAAATTTTCCTCCTTCAAAGCTTTGAGGGCTTGAGTGCCTGAATAGTCGAACTCTGAGGCCTGGCCAATGATGATCGGGCCCGAGCCGATGATCATGATGGAGTGGATGTCCTCTCGTCTTGGCACCTTATTTTCCCCTGAATGTTTCGACGAGCTGCTCGAAGTCATGGAAAAGGTAGCGCGAGTCCCTTGGACCGGGCGAGCTTTCCGGATGGTACTGGACGGAGAAAAGAAATTTCTCCCTCACCGACAGACCCTCGACGGTTAAGTCGTTCAGGTTGATGTGAGTCAGCTTGGCCAGGCCCTCGAGGGATTCGATGTCCACGGCAAACCCGTGGTTCTGGCAGGTGATTTCGATCGCCGCCGTTTCCAGGTTCTTGACCGGATGGTTGGCGCCGTGGTGTCCGAATTTGAGCTTGTAGGTTTTTCCTCCGAGAGCCAGCCCGATGAGTTGATGGCCGAGGCAGATTCCGAACAAGGGAATCCGGCCAATGAGGTTCTTGATGTTTTCGACAGCATAAGTGACCGGCTCAGGGTCGCCCGGGCCATTGGAGAGAAAGACGCCATCAGGCTTGAGCTTGAGGACTTCCTCGGCCGGCGTCGCTGCCGGAACGACGAGGACTTCCATCTTCAGGTCAACCAGCGAGCGCAGGATGTTTCTTTTAATACCGAAGTCATAGGCGACGATGAACCGTCTGAACTTCCGGCGCCTGGCATATCCATGCGGCCAGTCGTACGTCCCTTCTTTCCAGCGGTAAGGCTGGTTCGTCGTCACTTCCTTAACGAGATCATGCCCGACGATCGATGGGATGGCCCTGACGCGGGAGCGGAGCGCATCAGGGCCGTCGTCTGCAGTCGTGATGAGCGCCCGCTGGGCGCCGGCCTGACGGATGAGCTTGGTCAACTTTCGAGTGTCGATGCCCTGGATGGCCGGGATTTTGTGCCGCTTGAGGTAGCTCGCGAGGTCTTCTTCGGCCCGCCAATTGGATGGCGCCGAAGCCATCTCCTTGAGGACGAAGCCTTCCACCCAGGGCCTTCCAGATTCCACGTCTTCGGCATTGCAGCCGGTATTGCCGATCAGGGGATAGGTCATCGTGACGATCTGGCCCTTGTAGGAAGGATCGGTCAGGATTTCCTGGTAGCCTGTCATCGAGGTGTTGAAGACGATCTCGCCCTCAGCTTCGGCCTCATACCCGCAGGAATAACCCTCGAAGATCGACCCGTCCTCAAGAACGAGGAAAGCCTTCTCGGTGGAAATTGGGTTCGAACTGTGCCGTGGTTGGCTGCGCATTTGGGCTATTTTACAAATTCTCGGCGCAGAAGGGAAGAGGGCTTTCTGTTCATTTCCGAATTCATTAAAATATGAGCTTGTTATCCTGGAGTTGTCGGCCCAGGAACATCTGAACAAAGGAGATGACATCATGCGTTTAAAGAAGCTTGGCGTTATTTTGATCGTTGTCTTATGATAAGAGTTTGCTTTTTGGCTGCGTTGGCCAAGTGGGCATCTTGATCTCC
>CAZKBY010000019.1:0-22180 GCA_964550915.1 uncultured Eubacteriales bacterium
CCCGCGCCGCCGCGCCCGGGGCGCTGGCCGCTTCTGCTTGGAGGATTTGACCTTTTCTCCTGTCTCTCCAGAGAGGAATCGATGCTCCCAAGGAAAATCCCCAGCCTGACGTGCGAAGGCTCGGGTAAAAAAGCCCGACTGTGAAATCGGGCAGCCCGCTTTTCTTGGCCAGACGCAGGCCGCTCTGAGATTGTTCGACACGGAGAGAAGCAGCCTGCAGGCTCGGCCGTGTTTCGGCCTCACTCCGAAGTGTCGGCAGGTCTTTATCCAACGGTCTGAAATTAAGGTCCGCAACTAAAAGATAAGGCTCAGCCGATTTTTCTCCGAGGATCAGGTCGAGCGCCGCCAGGTCTTCCCGGAACTTCCGCCTGAGATCGATGATCTCGCCTCGAACCCTTAAGGACTCGAGCCGGCCGCGCAGCACATCCAGGGAGGAAACCTGACCGGCTTGAAAACGGATAGCGGCCATCTCCTGGTACTGCTTCAATGTTTCCAGCAATTCCTCCATCCTGGCCACCGCCATCTGGGAGTGACCCGCCCTATAAAAAGCTCTTTTGACGTCTGCCACGACGACAAGCTTCAAGCTTTCCAGCTCTGAGGCAAAGATGTCCTCCTCAAGGGTGGCAGCTTCTTTGCGCAGGGACCTTTTTCCGGGGAACTCGATGAGTTGCTCGACGCCCAGCGTGACTTCCTGATCTCCTTTGTTCGGGCCGACAGAAAGGCCTTCCTGGCTATAGACCAGGCCGGGATCCGGAAGAGCTCGGATCTCGAGCCGTCTTCCCCGGGCTGCCTCGAGCTCTTTCTGGGCCAGGAGGATATCCGGATTTTGCTTCAAAACGCGCTCGATTGCTTCATTTAGGGAGAGCGTTTTCTCAGCCGGAAAAAGGGACAGGACGAGCCAGGGAAAAATCAAGGTCAGACGAAATGCATGCTTGAACATGTCGGACTCCTTAGAGTTTGAATGAAAGTTAGGTCGGCTCAAGCGGCCGGGAAAGGTCTGGGCGGGTGGAAAATGTCAAGGACCAAAGGTCTCATAATCCGATCGGAATATGTCACTTTGGCCAGCCTGACGACAGGAATTGGAGAGGTCGAATAAGCGTGAGGGGGACAGCAGAAGCAAGAGAGAAAACAGTGGCAAACGAGTCCCTGAGAGGCGACGCTCGCCCCAAGGCCGTGGCGATGGTCCTTGCCGTGCAGGGGGCAAGGATCAGCCGAAGCTTGGGCGTAGACAAGCAAGAAGGCAAAGAGAGAGCAGAAAAAAACGCGAAACTTCTTCTCAGGGCATCCGTTTTCATCCTGGATTCCTGCTTATACCATGCAGGCCGCAGACGCGTCAACAACATTTTGGCATAGACGTTGTAAAATGATTTTACATCGTCACTCAAAAAGTCATCATGGGAGCGGACGAAGATAAACTTCAGCAGGTTAGAGGCGCTTGTGAGGAAAAGGGAGTCCCTGCTGAAGTCTATATATAAGAGAAGAAAAGGTGAGGTTCCTCCTGAGCCGGCTTTAACCGGAGGTCTATATAATAATGGGCCCTGAGTCCTTCAAAGACCTCGATGGGAAGCGGGGCAGTTTTCATCTCGATCCCTTTGGCCTCAGACAAAGAAAAGGAAAAAGACGATGAAAACTGCCATGAGCATAAGGAGTTTCGACATGGGCAGCGACCTCCTTCGGTTGGCCATCCTAACTTTTTACTGCAATCTGTGTGCCAATTTGTGTGCCTTTAGGATCTCCCCTAAACACATGGGCCCGCCATGTGCCCAAAAAAGAAATAAGATCAGAAATCTGTAAATGTTTTTTACAAAAGGACAGACTGTTTAGACCTTGTGCTTGACAAGGTCTTTTACTCCCTCCAGAAAAAGGTCGATGTCCTTATGGGAAACGTAGATGGGAGTCGAGACTCTGACAGCATAGGTCCCAGCCTCCTGGCTGCCGATCGTCCTGACGACGATGTTATATTTCTCTCTGACGAAATCGACAATCTTAGCCGGATCGACCCCCTCAATTGAGAACGCTGTCAGGCCTCCGGAAAGATAGGCGTCTTCTGGCGTGTGAAGCTTCACTCCCTGAATTTTGCACAGTCCTTGTTTCAAGTAACCGGCCAGGGCTTTGATTCTCCGCTCAACCCTCTTTTTGCCGATAGCATTCTGAAAGTCGAGCGCTTCGCCGAGGGCAAAGACGAGCGCGTCGGCATCCTGGCCATGAGCCTCAAACTTCCTCGCATCGTTGGCCGTGTCCCAGCCGCTCGTGACAATGGTCGGCCAGAGCCTGTCCTGGGCATCCTTCCGGACATAGAGCAGCCCGATGCCGGTCGGAGCGCCGAGCCACTTGTAAGGACTCGAGGCAAAGAAATCAACTCCCATCTCGTTCATGTTGAGGTCAAGCATGCCCAGGCCATGAGCGCTGTCCCCGAGGACAAGAATCCCCCTCTGGCGGGCCATCTGGCACACCTCTTTAAGCGGCGAGATCAAGCCGGATATATAAACAGTGTGTCCTATGCTGATGATTCTTGTCCGCGGCGTGATGGCGGCAGCGATTCCGTCGACGATCTCGGAGATTCCCTTGGGTGGAAGGCCAAAAGGAACTTGTTTGATGACGATGCCGTGCCTTTTTTCCTTGAGCCGCCAGGGATGGATCGCTCCCGGATGCTCCATATTCGAGACGATGACCTCGTCGCCTTCCTTCATGTCCAGCCCGCTAGCCACAAAATTGATTCCTTCCGTCGTGTTGTGAGTGAGGACAACCTCGTCAGCCGAAGCGTTAATGAACCTGGCCAGCTTCTGCCTCACGGACTCTTTGAGAGTCGGTATGAAATTATAGACATCGAACGGGTTTGTCACTTGAAGCTTAAAGTATTTCATCAGAGTATTGAAAACGGGCTTTGGCATAGGGCCAACAGTGCCGTTGTTCATCATGATCAAGCCGTCCTGGAAAAGGAAGTGTTTCCGAATCCCCTCCCAGTAGACGCCGTCCGGTGATTCATCCTCGATGTACTTTTGGTTGAGAGAAGTAATGGTCTGATATACGGCAGCCGTCGCCTCGCTTAAAAGCGATAAGGAGACGGCCGAACCCGCAGCCAAAAGTCTGATGAAGTCTCGCCGGCCCGTCCCGAACGAATCTTGGCCTGGGAGAGAGCTTTTATTTGCCTGAGAAAGTTTGGCCATCCTTTGTCCTCCTTTAGCCCTATTCTATTGTCGATAAAAGGAGAATGTCAAACTTCAGGATAGGCCCCAAAATAGTCGATAGGGTCACCCGATGGGTCCTGTCGCGGTTCTCCCCCGCTGCCCCCTCGCTGACCATTTTTTTTATCATCAAGCAGACAGATAATTGGCATCAAACGCTCGGAGCGGCGGGAGGCCCCCGAACCACGCCACCCGGCGGATTTCGCTTGTCGAGTGTCAATCAGGCAGAAGATCCGGCTGTTTGGGCCAAAATGTAAGGCCTGCACCCTTTGCGGTTAGAGATCAAAGAAAAATGGCTGGAGAGAGCCCCTCCTTCAGATATGGCTCCCATTTAGTAGACCCTGAAAAAAGCATTTTTTTCCCACTTTTTCTGTTTTTTTTCAGGCCAAGTTGAAATTTTGGACGAATTTATCTATATTCAAGCAGAATCAAGGGCTCGTGAATTTAGCGCTGGATGCCCGATCCCATGGACTTTGATAGAGTCATTCAAACAGAGAAGTTCCTGGAAGACGTCTCTTCTTCCATCAGGAGTATCCTTCTCGCCCAATTCCCGGAACTAACCGAGGAAGACAAAGAAGATATCGACCATGAGGTCAAGCTGAAGCTCTGGAGAAAAGTGGCTCATGGGAAAAAAATCTCAAATTTAAGGTCTTATTTATGGAGGGTCGTTTATACAACGGCGCTCGATGTGATGGGGGAAACATTGAACGTCGTATCCTTCGAGAGCTGCGAGGACAGAAATGGAAAAGAAGAAACCTCTTCTCAGGAGATGTCCTCTCCAGAGTCTCTCCTGAAGAACAAAGAAACCCATCTCATGATCGAGAAGGCTCTTAACACCGTTTCCGACAAAAGGAAAGCCGTCCTCAAGCTTCATTTTTCCGGCAAGAATATCAAGCAAATAGCTGCTTTCTTGGGCTGGAGAGAAAACCAGGTTCGCCATCTTCTCTACCGGGGCCTCGGCGACCTCAAGGAAAAACTCAAGGAACAAAAAGGATAGGGGCTGACGAAAAAAGGGGGAATCAATGAAAAGGGAACACAAGTGCCCGACCAGAGAAGAATTCCTGCGAGCATTCCTGGGAGGGCAGGCCGCAACAGCAAAGGACGATTTGGCCAAACACGCTTCCGTCTGTCCTCGATGCCAGAAGAAGCTGGTTGTCCTCCTTGAGCTCGAGGCTCAACTCAAAACGAGCGAGAAACACATCGAAGACAAGCCTTTGTCCAGGAAGGAAATGAGCGCTTTGGAGAAAATGGCCCGGCAGCGCTTGAGAGGCCTGGCTGGCCAGCCGGGGCATCAATTCTTTCCATCCGGCGCCCGTGTCGGCATGGCTCTGGGCATCAGTCTTTTGCTGGCAGTCCTGGGCTATCTTTTCCTAAAAAGGAATTTCTCTTCCCGGGTGGTTTTGAGAGGAGTGCCGAGCCAGGAACTCCAGCTCATCAAGCCCAAGGGAATCGTCAAAGAACCGCCGGACGTTTTTGCTTGGACCGAGGTCAGGGGAAGGGAAGCTTTCATCTTCAAGCTCGTCGACGAAGAACTCAACACGGTTTACAGAGCCAAGCTGTCCACTCCCCAGGCACACCTTCCGGCTGAGGTCAAGGAGCACCTGGTCAAGGGCAAGACTTATCTCTGGATGGTCGAAGCACGGGATAAGGGCTGCAGTGTTTTGGCTTCTGATTATCTTGCCTTCGAGATCGGAGATTAGCTTGGAGCCGTCTTCATTTCGCCTGAAGCCATTTTTCAATCGTCAGCTCTTTCGACATACCAGGGCGAGTAAACAGGGTTCTTCTGAAACTGGATGTTGTACCTTTTGACTTTTTCATTGAGGGTTGTGTACTTGACGCCCAGAACTCTGGCGGCCTTTTTCTGATTTCCGTTGACTTTGGTGAGTGCGTTCAGGATAATGCATCTCTCCAGGTCTTCGAGGAATTCTTTGAGATTGAAAGACTGCTGGTAGAAAAGATCGACGAAAAGCCCAAAGAAATCTTTCTTCAGTTTATCTTCCAAGACTGAAAACGTTTTTTCATTCCGTTTTGCCCTCAGGGCTTTCTCCCTCTCCACCCGGCTCAGGGGTTCAACCCCCGGAAGGGTGTTTTTAAGCGCTTCCATGTTTAACTCCTTTTCGTTAGTCCTGATTGTTTTTCCCCTCCACCTGCTGAGCGATGAATTTGATTTTTTTCTTGACCTCCTCTGCGGTCATCGGAAGTCCGTCCTGAATTTTCAGTCGTTCGATTTCTCCGTACCGGAGCTCCTGGCAAAACTTGATGAAGGCATACCAGGCCGGATGGACACGGAGATACTTGCCTTTGATCCAGGTCGCGTCTTGCTTGCTGAGGCTATCAGCCATCCCCCCCTCACATCGTTTTGGTCGTAACCTCTCTTGACTGAAGAAGATATTCTATCGATCGAGTCAGGGCCAGGAAGTCAAGAGGTTTGACAAAAAAATGCCCTACAGAATAACGGTTCAAGTCGTCGAGAGTGACGAGGTCAGGATGGGCTGAGATGAGGATCGCCTCTCCCGTGTAGCCGAGCTCTCTGAAACGGCCGATCATTTCCAGGCCGTTCCCATGAGGCAGCCTGAAATCAGCAATGATCAAGTCAAATTTTTTATTCTTGAAATTCGTCAAGGCTTCATCGGAATCCTTGGCCAGGAACACTCGGTAGTTCTTTTTGAAGATAAGATAGAACGTTTTCCTGATTGTTTCATCGTCGTCCACGACAACGATCTTTTTCTCGGTCATGGTCACAAACCTCTTTCCGCTCCCTTAGAAGCAGGTTTTGTGCCAATCCCAGGAGTCCTTTGTGATCAGACAGAACCAGGCTGAAAAAACCTTCTCCCGGGATGTCCGGCAGCAGTTTTTTTACACGCTGGTAAAAATCATTTACAGGCGGGAAAGGAGGTCAAGTCTGCAGCGGGGAAGGAGAAAGGCTGAGCCCGTATTCCTTGATTTTCTTGTCTAAAGTTGGACGGCTGATCTTGAGGATCTGGCTGGCTCGCGTCTTGCTGCCTTGAGTGGCGGTCAGGACGTACTGGATATAGTTTCTCTCGACTTCCCGAAGCGGAACGAGCTCCTGCGGAAACAGCTTTTTCTCGACCGCTTCGAGGGGAAGGTTTTCCTTCAAGATAACATCGCCCTTGGCCAGGATAACAGCTCGGGTCAGGGCATTCTCGAGCTCGCGGACGTTTCCTTTCCAGGACAGGTCTTCCAGGATCTTCATGACTTCGGGCGGGACTTTCCTGACGTTCTTTCGCAAGTCCCGGTTAATTTTTTCAAGAAGGTAGGCCACCAGTTCCGGGATGTCCTCCTTCCTCTCGCGAAGTGAAGGCAGGAAAATTTCAACGACTTTCAGCCTGTAATAAAGGTCCTCCCTGAACCTTCCTTTCTCGACCAGGGCTTTAAGATCGTGGTTAGTGGCTGCGATGATCCGGGCCTCAGTTTTCAAGATTTTCTCTCCGCCCACCTTCATGAAATCCCTCGTTTCGATGACCCGGAGAAGCTTCGATTGAAGACTTGGCGAGATGTCGCCGATTTCGTCGAGAAACAGCGTCCCTTTGCCGGCGATCTCGAACTTTCCTTTCGTTTCGCAAACGGCATCGGTAAAAGCTCCCTTGGCATGGCCGAAGAGCTCGCTCTCCAAAAGTGTATCGGAAATGGCCGAGCAGTTGATCACGATGAAAGGCTCGTCGCGATAAGGACTATTGTAATGGATAGCCTTGGCCACCAACTCTTTCCCCGTGCCGCTTTCGCCCTGGATGAGAATGTTCGTCCGCGTGTTGGCCACGGAGCCGATGAGCTTGAAGACCTCTCTCATCTGAGGCGACCGGCCGATAATATTATCAATCGTGTATTCCTTCTGCTTCTCCTCGATAAGATAACTCACTTTCTCCTCCAGAGACTTGACCTGGAGGGCTTTTTGGACGGTCAGGTCAAGGTCGATAAAATTGAGAGGCTTGACCAGGTATTCAAAAGCCCCTAGTTTGATGGCATCAACAGTTGTCCTCATGTCGTCATAGGCTGTCATGATGAGAACACAAGTCTTCTTGTTCAGCTCTTTAATCCGGCGGAGGACCTCGAGCCCGTCAGCGTCGGGAAGGCGGACGTCGAGGAGGACGAGTTCGGGACAAAATTCTTTGAACTTTTCTATCCCTTCATCTCCGCCCTCGGCCAGCTGGACATCGAGCCCTTGTCTCGAAAGATGAGAAGATAAAGTCTTCCTGATTAAGGGATCGTCGTCAATGATCAAGACTGATTTCATGTTTCCCCCTCGCAAGGAATCCGGATTTCGAAGGTCGTTCCCTTGCCCTTTTTTTTCACCACTCTGATGGAGCCTTTATGCTGTTCGACAATTTTCCGGGCATTGGCCAAGCCCAAACCAAAACCAGAGGCTTTAGTCGTAAAAAGAGGCTCAAAAATCGTCTCCCAATCCTTTTCCGGAATGCCCACGCCGTTGTCAGAGATCATGATGTTGATTTTCTGGATTCCATCTTCCTGAAGGCAAGACAGGGCCAGGCCGATCTCCCCCCCTTCATCGACAGCCTCACAGGCATTCCGGAGGATATTCAAAAAAACCTGCCTCAGCTTGTCTCCGTCGGCCAGAATGCTGGGAACCTGGCGGCCGTAGTTCTTGGTCAGCGTAATCTTTTTTTCAGCCAGAGAACCACCCATCATTTTGATTGATTCCTCGATGATCTGCTCGATCGAGAACCGTTCTTTATTCAGATCGGAGACACGGGTAAAATTGAGAAGCTCTTTGATGAATTTTTCTATCTGGGCGATCCCTTCCTGAGAAATGGTCAAGTGCTCCTTCTCGATTTCATCCAGATCATCGTTTTGGAGGAGCCGTTGAATGTTCAGCTTCACCGAAGTCAAGGGGTTTCTGATTTCATGGGCGATCGTCGCCGAGATCCGCCCGATGGAGGCCAGTTTTTCAGCCTGGATAAGCCTTTTGTTCGCCTCCTCCATGAGTTTTTTCGTTTGAAGCAGCTCTTGGCTCATTCGATTAAAGCCCTGAGCTAGGTTTCCTATCTCGTCTCGGGATTTGATGCCGATCGTATGGGAAAAATTTCCCCGGGAAATAAGGACAGTGCCCTCCACCAACTTTTTCAGAGGCCCGGTGATGCGTTTGGCTAAGAAGGCCGCGCCGGCCATCCCGATGAGGAATCCGCCGCAGCCTATGAGGATGAGCACAAGGCGGACATCGCGGATTTCAGCCTGCAGGTTCTCGAGTGATAATCCGATCTTCACAGAGCCCCACCTCGATGGTGACCCGGAAGTGAAGACAGGAATCTCCACCTCGATGATCGGCACGGTTCTCTGGCCGAGCCTGAAATCTTTGGGGCTGACGTAAACGCTCTCCTCGGTCACCTCCTCCGGGAGCTGGCTGCAACAGGTGATATCCTCGTTGTCTTGAACGAGCCCGCTGGCGGCAAAAAGACTGCTAAAACGGTCGTAAACGACGACATAAAGAAGCTCCTCGTCAACCTGCTCCTCGATGTTTTTCTTGACTCCGTCAACATCCCAGAACTTCAGCCTTTCGAGGTTGAGGCTGGCGATATTCTGGGCAATCAAAATGCCCCGGTTCTGGGCTTCTTTAGCAATCGTCTTGACTTCCCTTTTTTCAATCACAAAAAGAATCAACCCGACAAGCAGGAACAGGATAAAGGTGATGGCAGCCATGAACCTCGTGTAGAGCGAGATCCTGAGCGCTTTTATTGCCTTCACTTATCCAACCAGATATCTTTTGCGTCCAGGAAGAAGAACCCGAGAGCCGGAATCTTCACACCCCGGACATAGGATTGAACGGCCAGGCGCTGTTGTTTGAAAAACAGAGGGATGGCCGGGACATCCTCCTTCAGGATTTTTTCAATATCCTGGAAAAGGCCGATTCGCCTGCTCCAGCTCCGCTCGACCTCTGCCTCCTCGATGAGCTTGTCCAACCGGCTGCTTGAATAGCGCATGAGTTCGAGGTTTAAAACGGAAGTTGAAGCAAAAAGAGGCAAGATAAGGTCCTCGGGGTCCGGGAAATCCATCATCCAGCCAAAGACGACAAGGTGCGGCTCCTGGCAGGCCTTTAGTTCAGCGGTGCTCCGGTAATATTTCGTTTTCAGCCTGATGCCCAGGACAGCCAACTGGTCCCTCAGCACCCTCGCGACTTTCGTGCTTTCCTCATTCCTGGGCTGCTCAAAGAAGAGGACAAAAGGAGGAAAATCGCTCTCGCCAAAAAAACCCTCTCCGGCAAGGATTTTTTTGGCCTCAGATGGGTTATAACCTTCCTTGTCATCAGCCGGGAAAAATCCTGGCAGCTTGGGCGGGATGTAATTATCGCTCACTTGCGGAATCGTGTCCAGCTTGAAGGCTGCCCTGGCCAGCTCTTTTTTATCGATAGCCAGAGAAATAGCCCGGCGGACAATCGGCCTGTCCAAGGGGGGGAGGTGGCAGCTTAAGCCCAAGTAGACGGTGGCAAAGCCTTCGCTTTCGAAGACCTGGCAATCAGCATCGGCCAGCCTCTCAGACATGTAGGGTATGATGTCGATTTCTTTGGCCAGGAAATGATCCAGAGTATAGTAAGGGCTGAATTCGATAGCTTCCAGATAGGGCCTGTTGCCGAAATACTGGTCATTTCGTTCAAGTCTGACTCCGACAATTTCCAACTTCGGGCTTCTCAGCCAGTAGGCGAACTTAAACGGCCCCGTGCCCGAAGGCTTCCGAAAAAAGCCGTTTCCCTGGGACAACACAAGATCTCGGGGAAGAATTTTCGAAAAGGCCATGCTCAGGAGGTAAAGGCCGGAAATATACGGGTTTCTCCAGAGAATTTCAAAAGTGTACTTGTCTCTGACCTTGTACCCCTCCACTTCCCGAGCCTTACCCTCCCAATACTCCTGGGCACCTACAACCTTGGAAGCGAAATACTGGAAATAGGGACGACCAATCTCTTTGCTAACGAGCCTCTCCAAAGAAAATTTTACGTCTTCCGCATCGAGCTCCCGGCCGTGGTGAAACTTGACTCCTTTTCTCAAATAAAATGTGCACTTTCTCCCATCATCCGAGATCGTCCAGTATTCGGCCAGGGAGGGGAGAATGTTGAGTTTGCTATCCAGCTTAACCAGACCGTCGTAGAGCTGCTCGATAAGGAAGACGTGGGCATTATTAGCTGGATCTAATTGAGGGCGGAATGGCCCTGAAAAAAAGGGCCTGATGTGAAGTGTCCCCCCGGAGCGGGGCGTTTCTTCTACCCTTGCGCCAGTTCGTACCTGGGCGGCAAAGCACAAGATAAAGGCTAAGACAAGTGAGAGACATCTCTTCCCCGGGCTTATTCGAAACATTCTTTTTTCCTTATGATAGGAAAGAACTCTTGAGAAAGCAAATTGAGCAATTTTTATGCCAATCGCCTGGCATGCCTATTTTTTTTATTTACAATGAATTAGAACATAGACGAGTTAACTCAGGAAAAACCATGTAAAATTCTTTTACAAAAACGGACTTTGCTTAAAAGCGTTGAAGAACGCCGTTAAAAACCTGAACGGGAGCCCGACGCGCGGCGGATGATCGTCTCCTGTTTCCTTCGCTTACCCAACCTTCAGCTGTACAGCTACAGTCGCGTTGACAATTCCTCCAGGCAGATATATATTTCTGCCCGGGTCAATTCAAGAATTCGTGAAAAAAATCATCCTCATCCCTGCTTACAACGAAGAAGAGAACATCGGTCAAGTCCTCGCCGCCGCAAAAGAAAGTTGTCCGGACTTCGACATCTTGGTCATTAACGACGGCTCTAGAGATCGGACTTCCGAAACGGCCAGAAAGTTCGATTCTGTCAGAGTCATCGACCTCGCTGTCAACCTGGGAATAGGCGGAGCTATCCAAACCGGTTTCATCTACAGCCTAAACAAGGGATACGACATGGCCGTCCAGATCGACGGCGACGGACAACACAAGCCCGGTGAAGTTCGGAAGATTCTAGCTCCTTTGCTCGAAGGCAAGGCTGATGTCGTTATCGGGTCGAGGTTTATCGAGAAAGGTTCCTATAGACCTCTGCCCTTCAGGAAGATTGGAATAAGGCTTTTTTATCTGACCAACCGCCTTCTTTTGGGAGAGCGGATAACCGACAGCACGTCAGGGTTCCGGGCTTTCAACAGAAAAGCTATCGAGCTTCTGAGCCAGGATTATCCGGATGATTACCCGGAGCCCGAGGCGATTTACATTCTCAAGAAAAAAGGGATGACCATCCTCGAGGTCCCGGTGGAAATGGACAGCCGGCAGGGCGGCAAGTCCTCGATCAGTTTTTTCCGGTCCGTCTATTACATGGTCAAGGTCTTCCTGGCCATATTTGTTCTTATCCTAAGGAAAAAGGATTAGAGGGAAAGAATGGAAAACGTTCAAGTTTTCAGGATTCAAGCGCTGGCCATCGTTGGAAGCGTCCTTCTCATTGTCTTTATCCTTGAGCTCATCCGTCGAAAAAGGTTGAAGGAAGAATTTTCCATCCTCTGGCTGGGGATGGGCTTCATCTTCCTCGTTATCTCCTTGTTCCGAGGGCTCCTGGACAAGTTTTCCTACCTCGTTGGAATAGGCTATCCTCCGGCAGCGCTCTTCCTGATTCTGATCATGGGCCTGATGGGTATCCTGATTCACTTCTCCGTTGCTATCTCAGAGCTCAAAGAATCTAATAAAAAACTGACCCAGGAGCTGGGCCTCTTGAAAAAGGAAATCGAAGAAAGATGAAGGAGGCAAGCTTGAAAGAGATGGCCCTGTTCATCTTCTTGATGCTCATCTGGACGGCTGCCCAGGTCCTCCTCAAGACCGGGATGAATGAAATGGCCGGAAAGAGGGTCGATTTCGGGTTCTTTAATCAGGCCCTGACTTCATGGTTCATCCTGGCCGGGGTCGTCCTTTCGGCTGCGGGATTTTTTTTCTGGCTCGTCATTCTTTCCCGGCTCGACCTGAGTTACTCTTACCTCATAGCCAGCCTCTCTTTTGTTCTTGTGCTCATCGCTTCGGCCGTTTTTTTCAAGGAAGAGATTTCCCCGCTCAGGTGGATCGGCGCAGCTCTCATCATCCTTGGCGTTTTCCTTGTCACCCAGACCAATAGATGAACGAAGAAGGCTGGAGCCGCTTTGAAAACAGCCAGGAAGATTCGTGGGATATTTTTATCCTAAAACATCCCTGGGGCCGGTTCAGCCATCTTATCGGGTTTAAGAAAACAGTCGAAGCCGTCTATGGCCTTGAAGCCCGTTACTGGCTCTACCGCCGTCTCGGCCGCATTCAAGCCGTCTTTCCGTCTTTCCTCCACCACAGCCTATTCTACGGAAAGCGGCTTCTCTCCCAGCCTTTCTCAGAATATGGAGGCCTGCTCTTTTCGCCTGATCTCGACAGGCAAGAGAGGCAGAGGATATTGAATGAGTTTCCTGCCGTCGTCACCAGGACAGGAGAGGAAAGATCGTTTGACTACGTGGAAATGAGGTGCTTTGCCGATAGCCAGGGAATCGAAACGAGCCTCTTCAAGAAGGAAATCCTCTATTCATACGGAATCTTGCCCCTCAAGAAAAACATGAACCTTTGGGGCGAGGTAGACAGAAGCGTCCGGAAGAACATCAAAAAAGCTGGCCGCTATGGTCTCAAGATAGAGGAAGGGAAGAGCGCTGAGGACATCATCTCGAAGTTCTATCCGCTCCACCTCAGAAGCATGAGACGTCTGGGTAGCCCGCCGCATCCCCTGGCTTATTTTCTCAATCTTCATAAGCACCTTGGAAAACACCTGAAACTCTGGCTCGCCAGGTTCGGCGATACGACGATCTCGGCCTTATTGGGCTGGGCAGTGGGCTCATCCGTCCACATCACAGACATCGCTTCGGACGAGAGGTATTTCCCCCTCAGAGGCAATGACTTTCTCCACTTTGAGCTCCTCCAATGGGCTGCGGTTAACGGCTTCAGCTTGTTCGATTTCGGGCCCGTCCGTTACCCCGGTCAGGAACAGTTCAAGAAAAAATGGAGCATTGAGCTCCGGGATTACTCCTGCTTTTATTTTCCCATCCAGAAGTACAGAAAGCCGCTCTCTGACCGGAGTTATCCTGTCAAGCTGGGTTCTTTTCTCTGGAAGATGCTCGTCCCTGGGCCACTGGCTTCAAAAGCGGGCAAGTATTTGCGAAAGGAACTTTCCATCTGATGAACCTGGACAGGCTTCTTCCTATCTTGCGCTGCCTCAATTGCCGAGGCCGCCTCAGGCAGGAGGGCCGGCATCTTGTCTGCAGGACGTGCGGCGAACGCTATCCTCTGGCCGACGACATTCCGGTCATGATCAGGAAAGACTCCGAAGACCGAATCTGGGAGGATTATTTCCGCCGTCTTTCTGAGAACAGTGGAGATAGCGAAGCCGCCAACAGTTACTTCAGCCTGAAGAATTTCCGTTTCGTCCGCGACCGACTCCTCCATCTCATCGGCGAGGTCAGAGGCCAGGCGATCCTCGACGTCGGCTGCGGAACGGGCCACTTCTCTCAATACCTTGCCGGCGAAAACCTCCTTGTCGGCGTGGATATCTCGCTCGAAATGCTCTTCCTCGCCCGAAGGAAAGGCCTGGCTGTCGTCCAATCATCCGGAAAGAATCTGCCCTTTGAGGACGCCAGCTTCGAGCTTGTCATTGCCAATAACGTCCTCCAATCAATCCAGGCGGGGCGACTTTTTATAAGGGAGCTCAGCCGTGTCACCAGGCCGGAAGGAAGGCTTATCCTCAGCGCAACCAACGGGCAAAACCTCAGCCTTGCCCTCTTCAGGATCATCGAGAGAAAAAAATATGCCCATCTGAAAACGTATACGGCCGAAGAAATCAGGAGTTTTATGGCGGCTGCCGGATGCCCGGTGGAATCCCTCCTTTTTCTCTTTTTCCCGTTCGGGCTGGCCAGACAAGTCGAGGCCGAAGCGCGGCCCAGCGCCTTAGACAAACGCCTGGCCACGACTTTGGCAGTCGAAGGCCGAAAGACAGAGGAATAGCCCGATGATGAACCTGCTCACGTTCGACATCGAAGAGTGGTTTCAGACAAACTACCCTTCGACGGCGCGGGCTGCGCGCAGGGAGGGGGATGAACGGCTGGAGTCCAACGTCCGGTACCTCCTCGATCTCTGCGCCGAACATCGGACCGGGGCCACCTTTTTCATCTTAGGCCGGACGGCTGAGAGACACCCCGGGATCATCCGGCTCATTCAGGAGAGGAGCCACGAGATCGCATCCCACGGCTATGAACATGTCCTCGTTTATAAACAGACGCCTGAAGCCTTTAGAGCTGACCTCCAGAAATCTTTAGATGTCCTTGAAGGAATCAGTCAACAGGATGTCCTTGGCTACCGGGCTCCCTCCTGGTCGATCAATACTCAGATGCCCTGGTTCTTTGACATTCTCGAAGGCCAGGGGTTGGCCTATGATTCAAGCCTCTTCCCCGCTCGGACATTCCTCTATGGAGACAGCCGGGCAAGAAGGTTTTCCCATACTGTCGGGAACCTGATCGAAATCCCGGCGTCGACAGTATCACTCTGCGGGATCAGGATTCCCTTCGCCAGCGGGTTCTTCTTCAGGCTATTCCCGGGCTCTTTCATCAGACTGGGAATAAAAGCCCTGAACAGGCAGGGCCAGCCGGCTGTACTCTGTCTTCATCCCCGAGAAATTGACGCCTCCTCCCCGCGGCTTGACCTGACCAGGAAAGAAAGGTTCATCCATTACGTCAACATCAAAACCGCCCGCAAGAAGCTGGCCCGGCTCCTGGCCTCTTTTTCCTTCTGCTCCATCCGGGATTACTTATCCCTCTGATCTGCCAAGATTGCCAGTAGAAAATTCTCTCCAACCTAAAGTGCTTGTCATTCTGAAAAATTTAGCACCCTTGGAAGAGCACGCGATGGGTGGCGGGGTTCAGGGGCCCCCCGGGCGAAGAGGCGAGGGTGTTGGGTGAGGAGGCCCGTCGAAGACTGAGCGGGCACGGTTTCTCGATGAAAGGAGAGAAGAGCGAAGGATGAGTCGGAGCGAGTTTCCTCGCTGGGGAAACGGGCGGGCTGACGAATCCCAACCCTGAGCCTCGCCGGGGGTGAACTGCGATCAGGACCCGTCGGGTATTTCCATCGGGAAGTTAGGGTGATCTCTGATTCGTTGAAAAGGCCCTTCCGCTTCACTATAATGTTCTGACAGCATGAAGTCCATGATGAAGTTTCTTGAGCGCCACGGCTTTTTCATCGTCCTCCTCCTCATTCTGGCGAGCGGAACCTTTTTAAGGCTGTGGGGAGTTTCTTCCGTCTACCAGCGCGTTGACGATATTCCCGTGGCCAGGCATATCGAAAGAATCTATCACGGGGATTGGCGGCCAGACCCTGTCTATTATTATCCGATCTTTTTTAATTACATCGCTGCCGTCATCCTGAGAGGCCTGTCTGGATTTCTTTCCCTTATCGGCGTGCACGGCGGCCCGGGCCTGTTCGAATTTTCCTTCGACCAGATTCTCCAGATAGCGCGGATCGTCTCAGCCCTTATGGGAGCTTTCACCATCATTTTTGTCTACGCCATTGGAAGGAGGCTTTATTCCCGGGGACAGGCTCTCCTCGCTTCATTTTTTTTCTCGGTCTCATTCATCCATATCCTTTACAGCCACCAGATCGTCCTGGATGTGCCGATGACTTTTTTTTATGCCCTGGCTCTTCTTTTTTGCGCCAGACTCTTGGGAAAAAGGCGCTGGTGGGATTATGGGCTGGCCGGGCTTACCTGCGGCCTGGCCGTAGCCACGAAATACAACGGCGTTTTCATCCTGGTCGCTCTTTTTGTCGCCCATGTCTTGGGTTTTCCAGGAGTGAAAAAAAGAGTCTTCCGGGTCATTCTTGACCCGAAGATATACACGGCGGGGCTTTTCTCGCTGGTCGGTTTCGTGGCTGCCCACCCTTATGCCGTGCTTCATTTCCGCCGGTTCGTAAGATCCTCGGCCCTCCTCCTCCGGATCGTCCATAAGACAGAATACTATCTCGAGCCGATAAAACCCCGGACGGGCCTCGAGTACATCAAGTACAACAAGTATTTTTTGGCCCTGAAAAACATCCTCTTGGCGGAAGGCCTGGTCTTTTTTGTCCTGATCGCGCTCGGAATCGTCTGGGTTGTGGTCCGCCGGAACAAAAGCAACGCGTTTTTAGCCTTTTCCGGCCTGGCTTATTTTCTGGGGGCTCTCGGATTCCTGGGTTTCTCGAGATACAGGGATATTCCACCGCTAGCCGTCATCTACTCTTTCCTGGCTATGCTCGGCCTGCAGGCATTCCTGAGCCTGCTTAAAAATCCTGGATTCAGGAAGGTGGCGATTCCCGCCATCATGGCCCTGCTCATTCTATGCCTCGAATATTCTGCCTTGGTCAAGACGTATTATCTCTGGGAGGACGATACGACTGAAGTGGCTGAGCGGTGGATCAGGAGGAACATCCCCGAAGGAAGCTTTTTCGGAAAGGAATGGTTTACTCCGCCGACCAGCGGGAAAGATTACAGCTATCCAGCTTTTTCCGCGCCCTTTCTCTATTCCAGGAATTTCGCGCCTTATGACCGGTTCGACTTCATTATCACTTCAAGCGCTGCCTACGGACATTTCTTCAGGAACCAAAAGTTCTATCCTGATGTCATCAGGATTTATAAAGGCGTGCGGGAGAAATATGAGCTGGTCAAGCATTTCAGGTTCAAAGACTTTGAGTATAAGAATCCCCAGTTGAGCATCTTCAGTACTGCCCGTCAGAACAAGCCGAGACAGAGGCTTTCGCTACCCCTCGTCGTGCCCCCGGATAACCCCGCCCGTGAATTTGAGGCTGCAGACGGAAGCCCCTACGGAAAAGACGTCTGCAGCTTTCTCCTTGAGGGACGCCAGGAAGCGACGAGGATCATCGTCAGTCCGAAAAGGATCAAGGAACTGGCTGTTTTTGCGACGTCATTGGAGGGGAGCGGAGAAATCGTCATCAGGAGCTTTTTGTCGAAAAAACGCCTCCGCTTGGCCAACGGCCAGACAGCCCATCTTTTAGTTCGCCCGCGGACTTCCTTCCCTTTCACCAAACACCTCTACAAGATCACCGTTCAGGCTTCCCGCTCGCTCGGAAAGGCCCTTGTCAGGCTCGGCTATGATGAGTTCAAGATCGGGGTGGAATTTTTCCGACAGGAAGACTACCAAGCGGCCAGGCAGTTTTTCTTCCGGGCCCTGGAAAACCGGCCGCGCAACACGCTTGACCTCGAAATCTATCTTTTCCTCGCCCGATGCTCGGAGAGGCTCAGCCTTCTTCAAGATTCGCAAAAATACTTGAAGGAGGCCTTGGCCAGCCCGTTCATCAAGAGGTATGCCGGGCTTTTCCAGCCTTTCGAAGGCGGCGACTCCTGGAGGAGAACTTTTGAAAAAATGTCAGGAATCGATATCGACCTTCTCGAAAAAACCATGACCACGACCATCGACGACGCTGATTTTCGGTTCAGCGGCGGGATGGCAGTCGCTGGCCCTGAGTTTCATCGCTCGACAGCTTTCAACATGTCGGGAAGCGAGGAGGGAAAACTCATCGAAGCAACGTCCCCTGAGATCTGGACCCTTCCTCAGGACTACAGGCTTGAGTTTGTCTTTTATAACCCTTCTCAAGTCGAAGGGCAGGTGGGGGAGCTGGAGATTGTCTCTGACAACGGCGAAAGCGCGGATCACGCGGTTTTCCCGATCAGGCTGAGTCCCACCGCCAAGGATCAGGTCTCGAGAGCATCTTTTTTTGGATCGGCCAAGAACCTCGGCAAAGCCAACCGGTTTCTCATCAGGATTGACCCGGCTAAAAACCTGAGTTTTGATTGCGTCAACGTTGTTCCGGACGTTCGAACTTTTTTCGACAGGAAATACACCCTCATCCAGAATCTTCTTGAGGCTGGCCACCTCCCTTCTCCAGATGGACAGCAGTAATCAAGATCGATCCTGCTTTCTCTGCGGCAGAAGAAAACCCAGGCCTTATTTCGCCCTGAAGGGAGACGCTTTTATTAAATGCCGGGAGTGCGGCCTTATCCAGATGGCGCCCCTTCCCGAAAGACTGGCCCAAGGGGACGACTACACCGGTTATGATCTGGAAAGGCAACGGCAGTTTAGCCGGCTTTTTTTCGTCCCTCAGTATTGGCGCGCTCTCAGTCTGATCCGGAAATACAGGGGCAGAGGGCGTCTTCTGGATGTTGGCTGCGGGACAGGGGAATTCCTCGGCCTTGCCCGTCAGGCCGGGTTTCAGGCTTATGGAATCGAGCCATCAGCGACGGCTTACCTTATAGCCGGAAAGAGCCATCCTGTCGTCCGGGGCGAGCTCAAAGACATCAGCCTGAAGGAAGACTTTTTCGATGTCGTGACGCTCTGGTCCGTCCTCGAGCACGTGCCCGCTCCCCTCCCCTTTCTGCGCAAAGTCTGGCTCTCTTTAAAAAAGGACGGTATCCTCTGCCTCCGTGTCCCCTCTTCGCGAGGCCTCCTGGCTCTCTTGGCGCTCTGGCTTTACCGTCTTTCAGCGGGGAGAATTGAGCGTCCTCTGGCAATCATTTATCAGTTAGATTGGCATTACAAGCATTTCTATTTTTATGACCGGAAGAACTTAGCATTTCTGCTCGAAAAATGCGGTTTTGAAATTCTTAAAGCCTACGACGAAAGCGGCTACACGCTCAGCAGCCTGGACTTCAGGATGGATTACCTTCCTCGGTCAAAAGTCCTTCGGACAACACTCAAGGCTGCACTCTTCTTAAACCTTCACCTGTCCCGTCTTCTCCGCTGCCAGGATGAGCTGGTTGTCGTAGCTAAAAGATCAGATAGATTTTTTCTCTCTCCCTAAGCTTCTCTGATTCTGGAAATCTCGAAGACGACGGGATTGGCGGCGTCGGGGCAGGCATGCGTCTTCCTGTCGGGATTGGTCAGCCATGGGAAACGGGCTTCATACATCATGGCAAAGACAGCCGGCAGCATGCTGTAGAGCGCGTGGATGCAGATTTTCCCCTCGACTCCTTGCTCGGTGACTTTGATGATGTCGCCGGGCTTGTGGCCAAGCCCGCAGGTCCCCTTAACGCTGGCGACTTTAACCTCGATGGACGTGATCTTTTTCTCCATGACTATCTCCTTTTCAGATTGATTTTCCTTTTCCGGCTGAGCTCCGGGGGCTGATGGGGCTTGAGCGCCGGCCGGAGTCTTGACTTCTCCGCCCCGCAAAAAGCCTGGCCGCACGACAATCCCGACGAGCGCCGCTCCCCCCGCCTTGCAGAATTGCCGGCGTTTGATTCTTCTATTCATGCTCACCTCCGTCTATTTCCTGTGCGACAGACAAAGCGGCTATTTTAGTTGATCTCATCGATCCGGAAGATCACTTTGGACAGCGGGTCGGGGCACTGGAACTCTCTGGTGATTCCCAGGATATCGTTCTCGGGGTCTGTGGGAACGCTGGCCGCGATGAGCGGTGCCAGGAGGCTTCCCAGGGCGAAAAGGCAGACACTCTGCCCGGCCGGGATTTCGAGCCGGGCATTCCTCACATAAAAAATCGTGCCAGCCTGGGACCGGCTGCAGAGTCCCTCGACACAAGTCACGGTGATCTTAAAATTCTTGAGTTTCATCGTTCGGCTCCTTTATTGCCTGCTTTCCCGCTCGGCAAATTATATTCCATGTCCAGGCTGTATGCAATGAACATGCCAACTTCGTCTTCGGCGCACGAAACTTTTTCTTGATTGCCTGCATCTGATTATTGTGATAGAAAAATGGCTCAACCGGGAGGACAAAACTTGGAATATAAAGACATCCTAAATCACCTCGCCCCCTGCGGGCTGGATTGCTCTCAGTGTTTAGCCTTTTCGGAGGGAGAGATAAAATCGCTGAGCGCAAGATTGAAGTTCTTGCTCGGGGATTTCGACAGGTACGCCGAGAGGTTCTCAAGATTCTTGCCGGTTTTCTCATATTATCCGGGTTTTAAGGGATTGCTTTCTTATCTTGCTCAAGGGGATTGTCTCGGCTGCCGGAGAGGAAATTGTCGGTATCCTGATTGCGGAGTTTCTCAGTGCCAAAAGATCAAGACGAACGAAATGGATTTCTGTTTCCAGTGCCCTGAGTTTCCTTGCGAGAAGTCAAACTTTGACCCCGATCTAAAGAAGCGCTGGATTCAAATGAACGAACGGATGAAAGAAATCGGAGTCAAAGCGTATTTTGAAGAAACAAAGGACTTGCCGAGATACAGATAGCGGACGCGAAGAGTCCCAACAAGCAAAAGACGACCATGCAGGCGGCAAACATGGCGCTGCACATCTGGATCCCGCCGTAAGCGACGCGAAGCGAAAGATTGGACGAGAGAGCCAAACTCCGCGTCTTAATCTTTCAGCCATTTCTCCCCCGAGCTCGCCGGGGACAGAAGCGAAGATGGAGGAAATTAGTGAATTATGTATGGCGTCCCCAATTTGCCCAATTTGTAAAAGGCGGGCGGTTTCATTACAATGTCATCCTTAAATCGAACCCTGAGAAAAAGAACATGAGCGCTGGATGGCCGAAAAAAACACCCTATGCCGATGAGGAAGACATTTTCTACTGTTATCGACTGTTCCTTAACAGGGAACCCGACGAGGCTGGTTTTGCCTATTTCAAGAACCTCGTTCAGGCAGGCCGGTTCCCGCTCCAGACGCTCGTCTTTCATTTCGTCGAATCGGACGAATATAAATCCCAGAAGGCCCGCGAATTCCGGGAGATCTCCTGCCGGATCAGCGGCATCGACCTTAAGGCTTTCGATGACTATTATTCGGCATCCTCGGAGGTGACCATTCGGGAGCTCGAGGCCGACCTTTACCGGGTTTCGGAAATCGATTTTGAGGAAGGTGACATCGTCATCGACATCGGGGCCTACATCGGGCTCTTCTCGATGGTTCTGGCAAAAAAACACCCGGATATCATGATCTATGCGTTTGAACCCGTTTCCATTAATTTCAGAAATTTGCTCCGCGGGCTCGAGGCCAACGGCATCCGCAATGTCCGGGCCTTCCAACTGGCCGTGACAGCGGACGGCCGGGAGCTCGAGATGCTTTACAGCCATAGCTTTACGGGCGGGAGCACGACGCTCGAAATCCAGAAGGAGAACATTTCCTCAGCTCATCTCGTCGAGAAAGTCCCTTCCAAGACGCTCGACCAAATCTTCGCTGAATTCGGAATTGCCCGCTGCAGGCTATTAAAGATCGATTGCGAAGGCAGCGAGTATGAGATTCTTACCAACGCCAGGTGCCTTGATCGAGTATCTTATATCAGGGGAGAGTTCCACATGAACAAAACCCTGGCCGCCCAGGGTTGCAGCATCGAGGGCTTGGTCGATTACCTGTCGCGGTCAATTCCCCGGCAAAACATCTATTATGTTCCCTCCCGCATGTCCGATTAAATACTCATCGAAGCTGGACCAAGCTAACTTATTGATTATAAATAGGTATTATTAAGAATCGCGACAAAAGGTACGCTAAATCTGTACTTTTTGCCGTCAATTTGAGCTTTTGGGCTCTGCTTGCATCTTCCGGGAAACCTCGATGACCTGACGGAAAACCCGCATGACATTGCCGCTCCAAATCTTCTCGATCTGTTTCTCAGTATAGCCTCGCCGGAGGAGCTCCTCAGTTATATGGAACATCTCGCTCACGTCGTTGCAGCCCTCGACGCCTCCGCCCCCGTCAAAGTCCGTCCCGATCCCAACATGATCAATGCCCGCAATTTTCACGGCGTGGTCGATATGATCGACGACATCCTTAACGGTCGCCCTGGCTTCCGGGTATTTCTCGTCAATAGCATCATACTCCTGCCAGATCTTCTCGCGCTGGGCTTCATCCCTGATCTCGCGCACTGATCCGTACTTGGCCCGCAGTTCCTTGAGGGCTTTGTCCCGTTCCGGTTCCGGTTCCGCTTTCCGCAAAAAGCTCGAAACAAAACAAATTTGAATGACCCCGCCCTTTTTAGCTAAAGACCGGATCATATCATCAGAAAGGTTCCGCGGGTGATCACAAAGGGCTCGAC
>CAZKBY010000020.1:0-22137 GCA_964550915.1 uncultured Eubacteriales bacterium
GGCAACTGCTTTCTTGAGCGCCCCGCGAAAACCTTAGAAAAAAGAAGGGCTGGCTGTCCTCTCGGACACCAGCCCTTTCTTATCGAGCTTGAGTTTTAGAACCTGATTCTAGCTCCAGCGTAGAATCTCATGGGCAACAGGATCTCCGAGACTTCCTGGTAAAGCCACGTCGGATCATTACGGGCATAGGCGACATCGATGGCTGCCTGGTTGTTCGTGACGTTATAGACATCGAGGAAGAGATCAAGCGTCGCTGCTCCAAAGAGCTTCAAATAATAGTTGAACTTGAGATCAAGCTGGTAGTAGGCAGGAGTTTTTTCCTGGCCGGTCTTGACGAAGTCAGTCCAGGTGTCATTCTTTGGCCAGTTGAGGTAGATTCCGTAGCGAAGGGGCATGAAATTATAGGATTCAGTGTAGTACATGCCCGAGTTCCAGTAGAACAAGGCGCCGATGTCCAGGCCGAAAGGAGTCCGGTAGGTGCCGAAGATCTTGATCTTGTGGGGGATTGTTCCGGGCGTCGGCCCCATCATCCAGGGGCATCGTGGGTCGATCTCGATCATGTCGCCCTGAAGGTCGGCGTTACCGTCGGACTGGCTGTTCCCCTTAGCATATTTGAAGGAATACTGACCGACTAACATCGAACCGCTTGCGAACCGTTTGGAGATCTCGAAGTCAAACCCGTAGATATCCCTTTTGGCTCCGATCAGGTTGGAGAGGAAGTAGTTCGCCGGACCCGTGGGACCCTCCGGTCCGTAGCCAAAATCCTGGTAAGTAAGAGTATATTTCCCCCAGAGCGGATCGTCGACATAGCCCTCCACATAGGTGTAAAGGTCGTAGTCCTCGATGATCTTCCGGTCGCCTCTGAAATAGCCCTGACTCGAAATCACAAGTCCGGACCCGAGGTCGATCTCATGGGTGAGCGAGAACTCATGAGCATAGTTGTCTCTCGTGTTGGGAGTCCAGGAACAATCCCTGTATTCTGCCGAGCCCCGAATACGGTAGGTGTACCAGGCATGGTTGAGCCAGATCTGTTCATGAGTGATGCTGCCGGAGATGTTCCCGCCGAAGTGAATCATGCCGAAGGGAGTGGGGTCGGAGAATTGTCCGTAGAAGAAGGTCAGCTTGTGGGTGCCTCTGCCGCCGATATTCCAGACCAGGCCGATTCTGGGCAGTACCCTCCAGGGCATCTTCAGGATTGTCTCGCCCGTGGAGTCGAAGTAGTCGTGTTTTTCCAGCCTTGCTCCAGCGTTGATCGTGAAATAATCGTTGACCTTCCAGTCATCCATGAGGTAGCCGATGTAACGCCGAGCCCGGACCTTGTTCTCTCCAATCTTGGAGTTGACAATTCTCCAGAAGTTGAGCCCGTGCTCGTTTAAATCAGTAAAAGTGGCCTGCCTCAGCTCGGCCTCAGTGACGACATGATCACCATTGAAATCGTAAGCCGCAGAAGTCGGTCCCCAGTTGTTGTTCAGGTAGGGCAGAAGCCTTTGTTGCATCTCGCTGATCGGCCAGATCTTGGCATCCATCAGTTGGCCGAGGGTCCACCCGTAAAGCGCCGGATCCACCGAGCTCCAGTTCCCCTCCGGATTGGCATAATACCCTTTCTGGAAGCTCGTTTCGTTGCTGTAAGCCACTCCCGCTTTCAGTCGCATATTTCCCAGATACCACTCGATATTGGCGTTGAATTGATTCCTGTCTTGTCTGTAATCACCGGCTGATGGGTAGGCTCCGAAGCTGTACCCATAAATGGGAGGATATTGTCCTGGAATAAAGTACATCGTGTCTGGGATGCCCGCATCCGGATACCGCGGCCCCCACTCGTTCCGCCACCAGTACCGGCCGTAGCGAAAATCTAATATAAAATTATCGGCGAAGACCCTCTGATAGTAGCCGCTCACAACTCCCATTTTGTAGTCGTCTTTGGGCTGACGGTCCTTAATCATGTTGAGATCGCGGCTTCCCAGAATTGAATAAGTGTCCAAGAAACCGATGAAGGAAAAAGAGTCATTGGCCGACAATTTAAAGGACAATTTCCCGAAATAGCCTGTCCTCTTGTTCGTGTAATCGACCTGCTCTTGAGTGGGAGAAGCAGAGGCCGAGAGGTTGAACTCATTCGCATCTTTCCTGTACTGTCCGGAAAGGAAGAACCAGAGCCTGTCCTGGAGGACCGGTCCTCCCAGCGTGGCAGCCGTGTCATACTTATTGTCTTTGTATCCCTCGAGTTTGCTCGGGATTCTTGATTCGCCGTAAGTTTTTCCTCCGTAGGGAAGATAGAACTTATTCGGCTGGTAGTAGAAGTTGGCCGACCCGGAAAACCTGTTCCCTCCTGCCTTGGTCACGATGTTCCCGACAACGCCCTTGCCTCCCCCGTATTCGGCCGGAACGCCCGAGGTCATTAATTCCTGTTCCTGGATGACCTCGTTGTTGAAGCTCATCCCGGCTCTCTGTGAGCCAAGGCCGGTGATGTTCATCCCGTCGATGAAGTAGAAATTGTCGCGGGAACCCCGTTTTCCTCCAATTCCCTGGGCGCCCCTGTCAGCGTAATTCAGGCCGCCTTTTCCGGCCGGGTCTTGAGGAGTGTCCCTCCCTTGCGAGTTAGGAACGACGTTGACTCCGGCCGCCAGTTGCAGGTAGCCGACAAAATCCCTGGCGATGGGCAAAGACTCGACTGTCTCATGGGTGACATGTTCGGCGATGACCGATTTCGTCGTGTCAACAGCGGGCGAGACGGCGACAACAGTGATCGATTCCTCGATGGCCGTCGGCTTCATCTCCACCTGAAGAAACGTCTGCCTGTCCAGGGAAACTTCGATGGCCTGGGAGATTCTTTCCTGGAAGCCCTGAAGCTTCGATTTGAGTTCGTATTTTCCAGGCGTCAGGTTGATGAAGAGAGCCTCACCATTCTGATCGGTGATGAGCGTTTTTGTGCCCATCATGACAGGGCTGGAAAGCGTCAACTCAACGCCGGGCAGGGATGTGCCCTGGTCATCCACTAACTTGACTCTGAGCGTGCCTTTTTCAACAGAAAGCGCAACCTGAGAAAGGAGGAGGACAAAACAAAGAACTGACAAAGCCGTGAAAGTTTTTCTCACTAATTAGCCCCCTTTTCCGAATTCACGGAAATTTTTTCCCCAAGAATTCTTGAGGACTTACCCAATTTCCCCTGAAAATAAATCTTGACGGACTTATTTTCAACCCTCGTGTCTTTAAGATGAGCCTCCTTCTCTTCCTATTCTCACCTCCTTTCTTGAACAATAATGACGCCGTACCCATATTGGTCACTTGATTGTCTGAGCCAAGTGCCCTTTATTTATGCAAAAAAAATGCCAAATTCTGGAAAATGTAAGTTATTTAATATTAACAGGATAGAAAAATTGAAGGACAATCAAAATCCAATTATTTGGATTAAATCCAAATAAATGTACCTTTCCCTTTTCCTATTTAATGGTTTCCAGAATTTTCTGCGCTAAAGATGCTTTATCTGAATCAGGAGCGATCTCGATGACTTTTCGAAGGCTCATTTTGGCATCTTCGATCATTCCCTTGTTGAGCTGAGCCAGCCCAAGCTGATAATAAGCGTTGACAAATTTCGGGTCGAGCGCCAGGCATTTCGACAAATTGCTGATGGCCAGGTCAACCTGACCGTTCTTGAAAAGAAGAGCTCCCAGGTTATAGAAGAAGCCCGGGTCTTTTATGTTTTCCTCACCAATTCTCTCGTAGTAGCGCAGCCCTTCTTCCAGGTCTCCCCTTTCGAAATAGATGGCACTCAGGTTGATGAGAGAGGCAACAGACTGAGGATTCTTCTCCAGGGCGACTTTGAAAGCGTCGACTGCTTTTTCGACATCTCCGAGGTGATAGTGGCAGAGCCCGATCTTCTCGTAGGCCTCAATAAGGTCAGGATTTCCTTCCAGGGCCTTTTGATAGCCGCTTAAGGCTTCATCATAATTTCCCTTTCCGTAGAGAGCATCCGGTCCAGCCAACGGCGATTCCGGGATTCGCTCAAGCACGATATCGATAGGTTTGTTGTCTTTTATCGCTGAAAGCTGGACGGTCAGGTTCAGCGGCTGGTGCCCTTCAGCGAAAAATCCGATCGTATACTGGCCCGGTTTGAGGTTAGATTTTCTCCATCTCCCCTTTTCATCTGTCTCCACCTCAGACTTTGTCTCATCCTCTGAGAAAACCAAAATGACCTTGGCTCCTTTGATAGGAGTTCCTTTATCTGATTTGACCGTTCCCTGAGCAATGGCAAAAACTCGGGAAGAAAATGAGGGCAGGGCCAACAAAAAGGCCAACAGTATGAAAATCGTAACGGTTGACAGCGGTTTTTTCATCCCTCCTCCTTCATTCTGGCATCAAAGGCTTTTCGAGTGATGAAATTGTGTTCCAAATTTATCCCTGCCGGAGAGAAATGTCAATTTCAAGCTCTTAAAATGCCAATTTTTGCCTGCTAACCGGCGGCTGGGCGTTTGAAGCGATGAACCAGACGCTTCAGCCGCTCGAGGACGGACTTCCTGTCGCAGCTTTTCTCCACGTCTTTCTCTGATAGCTCCTTGATCTTGCGCAGGAAATCCTGGTTGCGGCGGTTGCGGTCGCTGACGATCTCGGCCATGACCTCAGCCAGGCCGGGGTTTCGGCTCAAAAGGAAGGCAAAATCGCCAGCCCCTATTTCTAACAGCTCCGCCTCCTCTTCGATCATTCCGGTGGCTGTGCGCGGCAGGCCGGTGAAAAGGCTCATCTCTCCAAAAATCCCGCCCGGCCCGACACGGAACTCGGAAGCGTATCGTTTCCCTTTCTCTTCATAAACGATCTCTCCCTTGACCGTCCCCCTGGCCACGATGTAGCAGCTTTCGCCTTTCTCTCCCTGCCGGAAAAGAACCTCACCCTTGGTGTAGCGCTTTCGGCGGGCCAGGCCGGCCAGCTGCCGCACTTCCTCCTCGGAGACGATGAGCTCGCCTGCCTTCTCGCCCTCTGGATAGCGCAGGAGGCTCGAGCGGATGAGGCCGGCGAAAATCCTCTCTGCTTCTTCCTCTTGGGCTGCTGCTTTCTCTTCCGCTCTCACCGCCTGGATGACATCCCTGACTCTCTCGCTTAAAGCGACGGGGATTTCAATATTCAGCCTTTGGAACTTGTACCAGATGTGTCGGGCGACGTCTCCGGTGATTGGTTCCCTGCGGCTAAAATCGGTCACCCAGTACTTAAGGAGATAGGAGATCCCGGCTTCCTCATAGCTCAGGATGTAGGCTTGGGGAGCCGGCGTCGCCAGGACCTCCGGAACTTCCCTGGCTGCCTGGCGCAGAGCTTCGAGAACTGCCGCCGGCGCCGCTGAATAGCTCACTTTGAGCGGCAGGACGAGCGCTGTCGTCCTTTCGGGACGGGAAAAATTGATGATCATCTCCGAGGCCACGGTGTTGTTGGGAATGACGACGACGTTCGAGGCACGGTCGAGGAGCAGGGTTTCCCGCCAGTTCATCTCTACGACCACCCCTTCATGAGAGCCTACCCTGACCCAGTCGCCTCGGCTGAACGATTTGGTCAGGTTAAGGGAGATGCCGGCCAGGACGTTGCTGAGCACGCCCTGGAAGGCCAGGCCGATAATGGCCGTGAAAATAGCTGATGTCGCCAGGAGCGGTGTGATGTTGATACCAAGGATTCCCCTGAGGACAATGAAAAAGACTAAAAGGTAGAGGACAAAGAGGATAAATCCACGGAGGACTCGAGGCAGGGGAAAGGCGAGGCGCTTTTTCTGGTAGCGGTAAAAGAGCCAGGCATCAACAAGGGTGATGAGGAAGAGAGCAGCGAAAAAGATGACGGCCGCGTCAACATACGCATAGAATCTCTGGCTCAAGGTGATAGCCGCTTCAAAGAGGCGGAGCTTCAAGGCCAGGCTGATGATGAAGAAAAAAGCGGGCAGGCTGATCCGGCAAAGAAAATGCCTCAGGGCCTCGGTGCCTGTCTTTTTCAACCTGCCTAAGACCCGGCGGGCCAAGAGGCTCAATAAAAGGGCAACTCCCGCCGCCAGGAAAGAGATTAAGAGCTCAAAATAAAAAGAACCTGGGGAAGCGCTCGGGTTACGCATTTTCAGTCCTCATCTTTATATTTTCAACCGCAGTCCTTCGCGGCCGGCCGATGTCCGTCGGAACTCCGTCCTGGCCAGCCTGACCATCTCGTCAACCTGCCTGTCTGAATGGTCCGGGTTGAGATGGGAGAGGATAAGCCGGCCGACTTTCGCTTGCGCCGCCAGCTTCGTCCCCTCAAGCCACGTGCTGTGACCCCATCCCTGACGCCGGAGATATTCTGCGGGAGTGAACATGGCATCATATACAAAGACATCGGCCTGGCTGGCGAACAAAGCCAGCCGCTCATCGGTTTGCCCTTCGGGAGGCTCAGTGTCTGTCGCCATGACCAGGCTCTTCTCACCTTCCTCGACGCTGTAGGCAACGCTCCCTTGAGGGTGATGAAGCGGCAGGCGCCGCACCGTGAGACTGCCCATGGCCATCGGCTCGTCGCCGATTGTCTTGAAGATTTTGGTCGCGGCTGTCTCCTTGAAGGCCACGGGAAAATACCTTCCCCCCATGAGTCCGCTGAGGCATTTTTCCGTCTCCGCTGGAGAGAGGGGGGAGACAAAAGTTATCGTGACCTTAGATGAATAGAGCGGCGAGAAAAAGGGAAGGCCGATGACGTGGTCGAGATGGAAGTGAGTGAAAAGAAGATGAAGGTGAAGGTTTGCTGCGACCGGGCCGGCCATCAGGCTTTCGCCCAGGTTCTTGATGCCGGACCCAGCGTCAATGACGGCGACATCGCCGGCCGAGGAGATGACGCTTGCGCAGGGCGTGTGCCCGCCGTACTTCAGGTATTCCCGTCCCGAGGCTGGGGCCGTCCCTCGAACGCCCCAGAATTGAATGTCCATTCCCACCGCTCCTTCTATTTTTCTTTAAGAACAAAGACTCCATCCCAATCAGCAAGGGGCGGGCTTTGCCTGAGGCTTTGCAGGCGGGCGATATAAAGCCCCGCCAGGGGATCGTCCTTGATCCGGTCGAAAAGTCCAAGGGCCTTTTCCCAGGCCCGGCTTTTATAAGCTTGCCTGGCCTCAGCGAAAAGCTCAAGCCTTGAAAACTCTTCAGCCGCCGCTTCGCTCTTTTCACAGACAATCTCATAAACATTGACCGGCCTAGTTTTGCCCACGACGCGGATCGTGTCCACCTCACGGGCCAAAAGAGCATCCTTGACCTGCCGGTAAGTCTCTTCACCGGCCAGAATGGGCACACGATAGAGCTTTGAGGCGCCCTCGAGCCGCGAAGCCAAGTTGATCGTATCTCCCATGGCCGTGTAGTCGAAGCGCCGGCTCGAGCCCATGTTGCCAACCACGGCTGGCCCGGAGTTGAGCCCGATGCGCATCGTCACAGGCCTGCCCGTTTTTTCCCTGAGACGGGGCCCCAGCTCGACCAGGCGCTTCTGACAGCGCAGAGCCGCCCGGCAGGCGCGCAGGGCATGATCGGGCTGGTCGAGCGGCGCATTCCAGAAGGCGATGATGGCGTCGCCCTCATACTTATCAAGAGTCCCGCCGCTCCGGAGGATGATCTCGGTCATCTCCGAAAGATATTCGTTGAGAAAGTTGACTAACTCCTCGGGCGAAAGGGCTTCGGAGATGGCTGTGAAGCCGGCCACATCAGAGAAAAACGAGGTGACCTCCCGCCTCTCGCCGCCGAGCCTGAGAAGGGACGGATTGTCGATAATCCTGTCGATGACCTCCGGGCTCAAATAATGACTGAAAACACCCTTGATAAAACGGCGCTGCTTCCCCTCCACTCCGTAATTGAGGAGAGATGCGGCGATAAAAGCGATCGTGACAGCAAACTCGGGGACCACGAATTCAAGCCACATGCCAGAAGCAAAGCCAAGCCAGACGGCCACAAAGGGAAGGGCCAGGCAAGCGAGGAAGAAAACGACCTGAAGCCAGACCTTACGGACAAGCGTCGCCCCGGCCGCCGTGAGCACGGAAAAGACAAAAAGAAGGATGACAAAAAGAAGCGGCGGCTGGCTGCGGACATAATCCCGGCTGAGGATGTTGTCCAGGGCAGCGGCCTGGACCTCAACGCCCGAAAAGACCGAGCTAAGCGGCGTCGGCCGGAGGTCGAGAAGCCCGGGCGCACTGCCGCCGATGAGGACAATTTTCCCGGCAAACTCCTCTGGCCGCACCTGAGGCTCAAGGCCCTCCTCGAGCCTGGCCCAGGAATTGATGATGGCGGCCAGAGAATAGGACCTGTACGTCCCTGCCGGGCCGTGAAAACGGAGGACGAGACGGCCTCGGGCGTCGAGAGGAATTTCCATCAGCTCTTTTTCCCGTCCCAGAAACACAGCCAGGGCAAGGGGGATCGAAGGAATCGTCAGGCCGGAAAAATGATAGGCCAAGGGCAGCCGACGGAAGATGCCGTCGCTGTCCGGCCGGAACAAAACGTTTCCTGCCCCGCGGCAAGCGTGGAGAAGGGAAGAAACAGGCAAGCTTGCCGACCTCGCTTCAGGAAAGGACGTCCGAGGTAAAGACGCAAGAGTGATGGCAAACCGTTCCAAAAGCTTTGCCGGAGCTTCCTCGAAAAATTCCTCTTTCTGACTCAGGGCCACGGGCAGAAAAACGTTTCCCGCCCGGGCAATAGCCGCGGCAAAATTCTCGTCGTCCTCGACGCCATAGCGCGAGCCTTCGGTGAAGGTAAGGTCAAAAAAGATGGCCCTAGCGCCGGCCGTTCTCAGATAATCGATGACGGCTGAATAAAGCTGCCGTGGCCAGGGCCAGGCTAAGCCCTGTTCTTTCTCGTAGACATCGAGGCTGTACTGGTCGATGAGAAAAATGACGATGTCGCGGTTTGCCCGGCGGGGGTTTGAGAAGAGACGGAGCCTGAGGTCCCAGGATTTCCACTCCAAAGGCCGAAAAATGCCCAACTCTTGGATGAGGAAAGAAAGAGCAAAAGCGCCGAGCCCGACTAGAGTTCCCCGCACCCATTTCTTTCGGCTCGACGGCTTTCTTTCCGTCATCATCCCCTGGGGGGCGGCCGCTTGTTACTTGAGACCGGCCAGGCTTTTCTGGAACCTCTTGGTGCGGACAGGTTCTTCGCTCGGGAGAGGCTTGACCGCAGCCAAGTCCTTCTTGACGTTTTCCAGCCGATCCTCGGGCAAGGGATGAGTCTTGAACCAGCCCTTTCCTGAGACTGCCGAGGAATCCCCGACCATTGTCTCCAAAAAGCCGGCCAGGCCCTGGGGCGAATAGCCGGTCGAGGCGGCAAATTTTACGGCCAGCGAATCTGCCTCATACTCAAATTTCCTATCGTAGCCCCTTTCGATAAGCTTCTCGACGATGTCGCCGAGGACACCCTCGAAAATTGAGGTCAATTGAACGAGCTTTTCCGACCCGTACCTTTGAGCTGCTTCTGTCCCGATCAGACGAAAAGCGTCGATGAGGCGGGATTTCTTGATCGATTGAAGGCCGTGCTTGGCGCAGACATGGCCGACCTCATGGGCCAGGATGGAAGCCAGCATCTCCTCGTTGGCACAACGACGAAGGAGCCCTTTGCTGATGAAGATGAAACCGCCCGGCGCAGCCATGGCGTTGACTTCATCGGTGTCTAAGATGAGAAAATGGTAGCCGGCGTAAATTTCTGGCCTGGCCGAGGAAAAGACAACGGCCTGGCCGATGGTGTTGATGTAGCTCATCAGGGCTTCATTTTCATAGACAGGATAATAAGAGAGAATCAGGGCGGCCACGCTCCGGCCGATGTAATACTCTTCTTCTTCGGTGATATCGGCGAACGTCGACCGGAGGGCTTCGCTCGTCTTGACGAGGGATTGCCGGTCGCTCTCCGAAATTTTTCCGCTCTCAGCCAAAATGTCGGCTCCCTTCTGAACGACAGAGCAAGAGGCCAGGAATCCGGCCAGGACGAGGGCGGCCAGGATGATAAGGGAACGCAGCGGCTTTCTCATTTTGAACCTCCGAACTCGCCGAGCTTGCCCTGCTTCATGAACTCCAGAACCTGGGAAGCCGGGATCTTGATCTGGAGCATTTTGTCAACCCAAACGAAATTGACGTCGCCGTGCTTGGCCCGGTAACTCTCCTCCACCTGTTTGTTGAATCCTTTGCCGGCCAGAGCTACTTCGCTGGCCGAGGCCTGAGTTTTCATGCTCTTGTCCATGGCCAAAAGGCTGAATTTCTGGACTTCGACAGCGCTCGAATGAACCCAGCCGACGACCCCGCCCGAGGTTCGGACCTGAACCCAGCCTTCCTGGCTGCTGACCTTTTCGACTTTTTCTCCCGCCCTAAGAGCAAGGAGCACGGGAGAATAAAACTTGGGATTTTGACGAAGGCTGGTCGATTGAACTCTGACGATCATGGTTTCAGCCAGGAGAAGCGTGACAAAGATGATAAAAAGGCTGACGGCAGCGGAGAGAAGAACAGACCTTTTCACGTTCACCTCCTCTTTTTTCACATCATAGGGGAAAGGAGCGGGCAAAGTCAAACGGCTCGGGCCATTTCCTCAGCGGTAGGGAATGGGTCCTGTCACGGTGCGTCCCCGTCCGTCCTTGCCGGAGACGCTCACAAATTTCTGGGCCCTTCTTGATTGCTCAAGGGGGCCGGGGGGATTAATAATTATTAGGGCAAATACTTAGGTGTCTGTGGCGGGGTTGTGCCCGCTCGGTCTTCGACGCGCTTCCTCACCCCACACTTGTCGCCGTAGCTCAAAAGCCGGATTAGTGTAGGTCACGTGAGAAATGAAGGTGCGGCGGCGATAAGCTTTTCTTTGAGGAGGCCGTTGCGCTTGACTGGCTTGTCGTTCTTGATGGCTATGTGGAGGGCCCGGTAGGAACCGACGACAACGCTCAGCTTCTTGGCCCTGGTCAGAGCCGTGTAAAAGAGGTTCCTCTGGAGCATGATGTAATGCTGGGTGAGAAGCGGCATGACGACGGCCTGGTATTCGCTTCCCTGGGATTTATGGACCGAGACAGCGTAAGCGTGGGTGATATCGCTGAGCTCCTCCTTCTCGAAACCGACCTCCCGGCCGTCAAAATCGACCAGCAGGCGAAAACGCTGCTTGTCTAAATGGACGATCATCCCGATGTCGCCGTTGTAGATCTCCTTGTCGTAGTTGTTGCGAACCTGCATGACCTTGTCCCGGACCCTGAACTCGCGGTTGCCGACCTTGAGCCCGTCGGCGTGCGGGTTGAGCCTGGCCTGGAGCTCGGCGTTCAGGTTGTCGACGCCGCAGAGGCCCCGGTACATCGGGCTGATGACCTGGACATGCGGCGTCAGCGCCGGCAGGCCTAGCTTGCGGGGGATGTTAAAGCAGCACATCGACATAATTGTCTTGAAGGCCTTCTCCTCGTCCTCGTGATGGACAAAGTAGAAGTCAGCGTTCTTGTCTTCACGCGGCGGGTAGACAAGGCCGAGTCCCTGGTTGATGCGGTGGGCGTTGAGGACGATCAGGCTGTCCCTTTCCTGCCTGAAAATTTCCTCCAGCCTGACGACTGCAACCCGGCCCGACTCGATGATGTCGTGGAGGAGGTTTCCCGGCCCGACGGGCGGCAACTGGTCCTTGTCGCCAACCAAAATCAAGCGCATCCAAGCGGGAACAGCCTTGACCAGGGAAGACATAAGCGGCAGGTCGACCATGGAAAATTCATCGACCACAAGGGCATCGGCCCGCAAGGGATGCCGATCGTCCTTTTTAAAAGCCCCTTGCTTGGGATTGTATTCCAGCGTGCGGTGGATAGTCTTAGCTTCCCTCCGCGTGGCCTCTGCGAGTCGCTTGGCTGCCCTTCCGGTCGGCGCCGCCAACATGACTTTCTGGCCGAGGCTCTCAAAAATGGCCACGACAGCGCGAATGATGGTTGTCTTGCCGGTGCCCGGGCCGCCGGTGATGACAAGGAGCCTCTTCTGAAAACATTCTTTGATTGCCTCCTTTTGATGAGGTGAGAACTGGAGGCAGAGATCCCTTTCCACAGAGGCAATCGTCCGGTCGATATCAAGCGGCGGGCTGGGTTGGGGGAGCGAACCGATCTTGAGAATGGCCCTGACCACCCCCTCCTGAGCTTCGAAGAGATGAGGCAAATAGACGGCTGTTTTTCCCGCATACTTCTCAACCCGGATGAGTCTGTTCTGGAGGAGTGAGTCCACCGCCTGTCTGGTTTTTTCTGTGTCAACCTCAAGCTCTTTGGCGCAGGCTTCATCAAGTTCCTCCTGGAAAGAAAAGACATGGCCCTGCTCAGCAGCCTTCTCCAAGAGGTAGAGGACAAAAGCCTTCACTCTCTCGGGAGAGGACGGGTCCATGCCCAGCTTAAGAGCAATCTGGTCAGCGGTTTTGAACCCGATTCCCCAGATATCGAGGCAGAGCTGATACGGGTTTGCCTTGAGGACCTGGAAAGACCGGTCGCCATACTGGCGGTGAACTTTGGTCGCAATCGTGGTTGAAACACCATGCTCCTGGAGGAAAATGATCAGGTCACGGATGTGCTGGTTTTCTTGCCACGATTTTTTGATTTCCCCGAGCTTAACCTTTCCAACGCCTTCAACCTCCAGGATTTTGTCTGGCTTCTTGGAAATGACTTCGATCGTCTGGCCGCCGAACTTCTTGACGATCCGCCGGGCCAGGACAGGGCCGATTCCTCTGACCAGGCCCGACGATAAAAACTTCTCGATCCCCTTGGCCGAGGAGGGCAGGATGGGAACGAAATTTTCCACCCGGAACTGCTGGCCAAACCTGGGGTTGAGTTCCCAGGTGCCGGTAACCCGAAGAACCTCTCCTGCCGAAAGCGGGGGGAATGAGCCGACGACGGTCAGGTTTTTCCCGTCTTCCAGGCTGAACCGGCAGACCGTGTAGCCGTTTTCGGGGTTGTAGTAGACGACTTGCTCGACTGTTCCTTCGAAACACTCCGTGGCCATTCTTTCTGGCATCCGGCGGCTAATCCTTGAGGTCGACTACGCTGATCCTGACGACGGCTCTTGGCCTTGGTTTAATTCTCTTGAGGGCCGAACTCTCCCGGGCCGCGATCTCGAGCAGGCCAAGGCTTCCGGCGAGGAAAAAGATCTCTCCTTTCCGGACCGAAGAATAGGACTCCTTGAAACGGCCGGTCTTCCTCCCGTCAATGGAAAGAGAGAGCTTTTTTGTGGACCCGCGGCCTTGAAGTGCTCTCGCTGCCGAGGTTGGGATGTTGGTGATCAGGTTGCCAAACTTATCGGCGTAAAGAATTCTACCCCTGATTTCATGGCCAAGAAACTCGGGTTCAGGAAAGTTAGCTTTCTTATACTGGCTGAGCTTCGGGCCAAAGGACTTGGGCTTCTGCCCCAGGGTCAGCCAAGCCGCAATGGGCGCCATCTTATCCCTCGCCTCGAAGGTCCGGCTGGCCCGGCGAAGGAAGAACCTGGAGTCGGTGACTTCCCTCACCTCCTTGACCTTCTCTCCAGCGAGAGCCAGGCTCAAGACACCGTTATCAGGAGCGATAAAGAAGTGGCGGGCGGTCTCGACGAGAAGGATCTTCCTTGTTGAGCCGACTCCCGGGTCAACGACAACGACAAAGACCGTCCCTTTCGGGAAATACCTGAAGGCGGCAAAGAGGACAAATCCGGCCGCTTCAATGTCGAAAGAGGGAATGCGGTGGGTGATATCGACGATCGTCGCTCGCGGGTTCAGGCTCAAGATGACAGCCTTAAGCGAAGCAACGAACCAATCGGCATCGCCAAAATCCGTGAGCAAAGCAATGACCGGCGGCCTCATTCTCATTCCTTTTAAATCTTATGCCAGATTATCAGGCAGGTCAACCCGGCGCAGACGGTTGACCACGGCCGACGTTCATGGTAATTCTTAGACCGATGAAATTCCTCAAGGCCTTGATGAATGCTCTTCTCAGCGGCCTGTTTTTTTCGGTCCTCCTGGCTCTCCTCTTCGCCGACCTCAACATCAACCTGAAAATAAGCCCCCGTTTTCTCGCCGAGCTGGCGCTTTACCTGTCGGTCATCTACGGCCTCCTCATTGCCTGCGCCTGCCTGGCGGTTTTTTTCATCGTCCGGTTTTTCTCCGGCCGCCCGGTCAGGATCGCCCTTGTCTCGCCTGCCTTTCTTTCCCTGAGCTTCTCTTTTCTAATCCTCCTTTTCCTCGTTTTTTTCAGAGCCAACATGACCTATTTCAACTCTTTTTTTGATATGCGGATGAGGACATGCCTTCAGACCCAGCTCTTTATCCTCGTCGGTCTGGCGGTCTTGGGCCCGGTCCTGGCTTTCCGGTATCACCGCCGCAAAAAGGCCATTTTTTTCTTGGCATATTTTCTTTGTCTTGCTTTTGGACTCGGGTTTGTTTTCCTTCAGAGAGCTCTTTATTCCCCCGAGCGCCCTTCTCCAAAAGCACTCCCTCTCCTGGGAAAGAGGATCGAGCGAAGGATCACCATCATCGGGCTCGAGGGGCTGAGCTTTGACCTGCTCATCCCCCTCATCTCTGAAAGGAAACTGCCAAATTTTTCCTGGCTGATGGATAACGGCAGCTCGGGACGGCTGATCAATTTTTCGCCGACCGAGCCCATCACCCTCAACGCCTCCCTCGACTCCGGAAAATTCCCGGCCAAACACCGACAACTCTCCCTCTCTCGGTACCGCATCGGAAAAATGAAGGAGACGCTCGAAATCGTGCCCCGCTTCCTTCTCTTCAACCAGCTCGAAAGGTTCGGGTTCCTCAAGGTCTCGCTTTTCCAGCCCGCCTCGTCCGTGACCGACATCTGGCAGGTTTTTGGGGCCAACTGGATTTCCGCCGTCAAGAAAGACTGGCCTTATTCCTTTGAGGTTCCTTCCCAGCCGAGCCCCAGAGCAGAGAAACTCCTGAGCAATATTCTCGACGGCTCCATCCTTCCTTCTGACGAATATTTTGAGCTCGCCCGGAATGCCCTGTTTCGGGATTGCGCCTACGAAGAAGCAGCGGTTGAGGAAAAAAACGCAAGGCAGCCCCAAATTTATTACCTTCTTCTCTCCGGGCTTAACACGATCCAGGCTTACTTCTACAAGTTTCACTTCCCGGAGCAGTTCGGTCATATCGACGAGCGGCGCCTGGAGAGATACGGGCCGGTCATCGACCGATACTACGATTTTTACGACCAGATCGTCGGCAAGTATCTGACCGGCTTGAAGGAGGATGAGCTCTTGGTCGTCTTCTCGCCCCATGGGACAGAGCCGCTCCCCCTCTGGAAAAGGGCCATCGAAAGCCTGTTAGGAAACTCGATGGTCTCCGCTCACCACGAATTTGCCCCCGACGGAGCCGTCTTCTTTTACGGAAGAGGGGTCATGCGGGGAAACAACTTTGACGGGCTGAGGATCGTGGACATCGCCCCGACTCTTCTCTACTACTTGGGGCTGCCGGTGGCCCGGGACATGGACGGGATCGTCAGGACGAACATCTTTGCCAAGGAGTTCATCGCCGAGAACCCGGTCATCTACATTTCCTCCTACGAGGAATTCAGGATTATTCCGCCGCGGTAGCGGAAAAGGCACCGTCCGCTCAGTTGATGACGCGAAGCATCCGGCCCCAGCGGGCTTTGGGGAGAAAACTGACAATTTTTTTCAGCCTCTCGCGGGCGCCTGTTTTCATATAAGCGTCCCGATCGGCCCGATAGGAAAAGTAGATTATCCAGGGCTTGCCCTTGATGTAACTGCGCGGCAGGAAGCTCCAGTAGCGGCTGTCCATGCTGTTGTCGCGATTGTCGCCCATGACAAAGCACTGGCCAGCCGGAACGATGACCGGTCCAAAATTATCCCGGATTGAGTCATCATAATGATAATAGCCGTTCTTGGTGAAGACCTGACTGTCGTTGTGGACCTTGTAGGTTTCGCTGATCGGCAGGTCATTGATGAGAACCTGTTTATCCCTGATTTCAATCTTCTCTCCTTCCAGGGCGATCACGCGTTTAACGAAATCCTTGGTCAGGTCTTTCGGGTACTTGAAGACGACAATGTCATGACGTTTGATTTCCTTGTGAGGAAGGATGGCTTTCTCCAGCGAAAACCGCGGCGTCTCGTAAAGGAACTTGTTAACCAGGAGGAAATCGCCGACAAGGAGCGTCGGCTCCATCGAGCCGGTCGGGATCTGGAAGGCCTGGACGACGAAGGTCATGACGAAGAAGACGAAGACAGCCGTCTCGGCGATGAGCTCAAAGTACTCGCGAAAGACGCTTTTATCGCGCGGCTTCTTTTCTTTTTTCATCGCTTACCTGCAAGAAGGAGCTACTATACCAGAAAGCCGCGCTTTTCTTCAAGCCCGTTTTGAGAAGCCCCGTTCTAACTTTTACGAGTTTCACAAAATGACCATACTAGGTAAGCACCCGATGGGTGGCGTTTCTCGGGGGCTTCCCGCCGACCCGAGCGTTCGACGCCAAAAATCTCCATCTTTGACAATAAACAAAATAGCCCGCGAGCGGTCGCCGGGGGTGCACCGCGACAGGACCCGTCGTACGACACCACGGGATGCAGAAGGCGCGGGGCAGTTGACTTATTGGAGGAATCGGTTTTAACTGAAGACATGAACTTGACCATCTTCGGCTACCCCAAGACGGGCAAGACGACTCTCTTCAACCTCCTGACCGGAGCGGCCATCGAGGTCAAAGCCTACGAGGAAGGGAAAAAAGAGCCCAACCAGAGGACCGTCCCTCTTCCCGATTTCAGGCTGGACCGGATCGCTTCCCTCTATCCCGATAAAAAGAAGGTCAACACGAGCCTGGAGATCGTCGACCTGGCCGGCATTTCCTACGGAGAGGTCAAGACGAGCGCTTATCTCAGTGCCCTCCGGCTGGCTGACGGGCTCATCCATGTCATCCGGGGTTTTATCGATCCCCGGATTCCCCATCCCAAAGGCCGGATCAGCCCGCAGGATGACCTGGCCTTCATGGAGGAAGAACTCATTTTGGCTGACCTCGTCTCGGTCAGCACCAGGCTCGACAAGCTAGAAAAAGATCTTCGCAAAACAAGAAATCCAGAGGGAGAAAAGGAAAAAGAGCTCCTCTCTATTTTTCGGGCCGCTCTCGAAGAGGGAAAGCCCATCCGGGAACTGCTCTTCTCCGGCGCCGACGAAAAGCGGGTCCGGAGCTTTGCTTTTCTCAGTCAGAAACCTCTCCTCCACCTGGTCAATGTCGATGAAACCGACATCTCTCTCATCGCGTCTCCTCGCGAAATTTCCCCGGCCCTGAAAGCGGGTACCGATATCCTGGCTTTCTGCGGCAAGGTCGAGGCCGAGATTGCCGAGCTTGAAGAGGAGGAAAAAAAAGCGTTCCTGGCCGAATACGGTCTCACCGAGCTGAGCAGCGAAAAATTTTACAGGACGATTCCCCGCCTTTTAGGAATCATCTCCTTCTTCACCATCGGCAAGAACGAAGTCAGGGCCTGGGCTATTCGGCAAGACAGCGAGGCCAGCCAGGCCGCTGGTGCCATCCACTCCGATATCGAAAGAGGTTTCATCCGGGCTGAAGTCATTCCCTGGGACGGGCTTCTTGAGTCTGGCTCGTGGCAGGCAGCCAAGGACAAAGGAATCATCCGGCTCGAGGGCAAAGACTACATTGTCCGGGACGGAGACGTCATCTACTTCAGGTTTGCCGCATGAAGACTGCGTTCGAGATCATAGCTGCTTCATCCTCTTCCTCAGCCAGATCTGGCCGGATCACGACCGCACATGGCGTCATTGAAACGCCAGCTTTCGCGCCGGTGGCCAGCCAGGGCACGGTCAAGGCCCTGCTGCACAGCCAGGTGGAAAGCCTGGGCGGCCAGGTCCTTCTCGTCAACGCTTACCATCTTTTTCTCCGGCCGGGGCTGGAGATCATCGAAAAAGCGGGCGGCGTGCACCGCTTCATTTCCTGGCCCAAGCCAATTCTCTCCGACAGCGGGGGGTTCCAGATCTACAGCCTTTCCCCGCTGATCAAAATTACCGACCAAGGAGTCCGATTCTCATCTCACCTCGACGGAACCAAGATTTTCCTCCGTCCGGAGGACGTGGTCGATATCCAGCGAAAGCTGGGCACGGACATCATGATGACGCTGGACTATTTTGTCCCCTATCCTTCTTCCCAAGAAAAAATGAAAGAGGCGGTCAGGATAACATCCCGATGGGCCCGGCGGTCAAAGGAAAGGTTCGCCGAGCAGCCCACCGGCCAGCTCTTGTGGGGAATCAGCCAGGGAAGTGTCTTCTGGGATTTACGTGAGCGGAGCATTGAAGACCTGTTGGAGATCGACTTTGACGGGTATGCCCTGGGCGGACTGGGGATCGGCGAACCGAAGACCGAGCTCTTGGCCACTCTTGAGAAAGCCAACGCCCTTCTCCCCAAAAACAGGCCCCGCTATCTTATGGGAATGGGTTATATCGAGGACGTCCTCGAAGCGATCGAGCGAGGAGTCGATTTTTTTGATTGCGTCCTGCCCACCCGGAATGCCCGAACCGGCACGCTCTTCACCAGCCGCGGCCGCCTCGTCATCAAAAACCAGAAATACGCCCAGGACTTCCGGCCGCTCGACCCCGACTGCACCTGTTACACGTGCCGGCATTTCTCACGGGCCTATCTCCGTCACCTTTACGAGAGAGAAGAAATTTCTTCGGCTGTTCTCAACACCATCCACAACCTGAATTTTTATCTTGACATCTTCCAAAAAATTAGGCAATCTATTCCATCAAATTCGTTTGACGAATTAAAGGATCGCTTAATAAACCAGTTAGAGGAAGACGAATCATGACTCTGGCAGGATTCCTGACGGCTCTGCAGCCAGCCCAGCCGGCGCGTCCCGCTGGCGGGAGTTTTGTCACCGCCCTCATCCCCTTCATCCTCGTCTTCGTTATTTTCTATCTCCTCATCGTCATGCCGCAAAGAAAAAAACAGAAGAAGCATATGACCATGGTCGAGCAGCTCAAGCCGGGAGACAGGATCATCACGACCGGCGGAATTTTCGGGACCGTGATGGGTGTGCAGAAAGACCGGATCGAGCTCAAGATCGCGGCCAATGTTAAGGTTGACATTACCAAAAGCGCCGTGGCCGTGATTCTGGCTCAGCAAAAGCCCGATTCAGAGTAACTCCAAAGGGGAAAAGCCAAGGATGAGAAAAGGGCTCCGTTGGAAGGCGATCCTTGTCGTCGGCGTGACGGCGCTGGCCATCTACCTGGCTTACCCGCCCGCGAAAAAGATCAGCCTTGGGCTGGACCTCCAAGGAGGAATCCATCTCGTCCTCCAGGTTGTGACAGAAGATGCGGTCACGATCGAGACAGACCAGGAAATCACCCGCCTTCAAGATCAGTTGAAGAAAAAGGATATAACCTATAAGACCATCGTCAAAGAAAAACTGGGACAGATTTCCATCCAGGGAATTCCCGCTGACCAGGAAGGAAAGCTCAGGGACCTCCTCGATGAAAGCTTTAAGGACTGGGATCACACCATGATCGGCGACGCCGCCACGTTGACGATGAAGCTTGGCGTCCAGCAGTATCTCAAGGAGCAAGCCGTTACCCAGGCCTTAGAGACGATCCGCAATCGCGTTGACCAGTTTGGCGTGGCTGAGCCGACCATCCAGAGGCAGGGCCTGGCCGGAGACCGGATCATCATCGAACTGCCCGGAGTCGACGACCCAGAAAGGGTCAAGAACCTGATCAAAACGACAGCCATCTTAGAGTGGAAGCTGGTCAAGGCCGGCCCGGCAGCCGATGAGCAGACGCTCCTCTCTCCCTACGACGGTCAAGTCCCGGAGGACGCCGAGGTCATCAGGGGCGATCCCAAGAGAACCGAGGGAGGCTATTATCTTTTAGATAGAGTCGCTGTAGTAACCGGAAAAGACCTGCGGACCGTCCGGCGGTCTGTCGACGAATGGAACTCGCCGGCCGTCTCCTTTTCGCTCAACCCGGAAGGAGGGCGGCGCTTTGAGAAGCTCACGGCCGAGAATATCGGAAACTCAATCGCCATCATTCTCGATAATAGAGTCATCTCGGCGCCGCGGGTCGAGAGCCGGATTCCCGCCGCCAGCGGCGGCATCATCCGCGGCCGCTTCACAGTCGAGGAAGCCGAAGACCTCGTCGTCGTCCTCAGGGCCGGAGCGCTGCCGGCCTCAATCAAGTATCTCGAAGAGAGGACGATCGGGCCTTCCCTGGGAGCGGATTCCGTCCGCAAGGGGCTCGCTTCGTGCATCGTCGCCCTTCTCCTGGTCATGACCTTTATGATCGTCTATTACAGGCTGTCGGGCGTTAACGCGGTCGTCGCCCTTTTCCTCAACATGGTTCTCCTGGCTGGTGCCTTGGGCTACTTCAAGGCGACTCTGACTCTTCCCGGCATTGCGGGCGTCATCCTGACCATCGGCATGGCCGTTGACGCCAACGTCCTCATCTTCGAACGCATCCGGGAGGAGCTCTTGGCAGGCAAGAGCGTTCTCAACGCCATCGCCACGGGCTTTTCCCGGGCCTTTAGCGCTATCCTGGATTCGAACCTGACCACGATCATCTCGGCCATTTTCTTGTTTCAATTTGGGACCGGACCCGTTAAAGGCTATGCCGTGACGCTGATCATCGGTATTGCCGCCAGCATGTTCACGGCGGTCTTCGTTTCTCGGCTGATTTTTGACCTGACTGTGGCCAAGAAAAAGAAAAGAGAAAAGATGAGTATCTAAAGATGTTGCAGATCTTGAAAAAGACAAACATCAACTTCATGAAGTACAAGTACATCGCTTTCGGCCTGTCCGGGGTGATCATCGTGGCCGGGATCATCAATGTCGCGTTCGGGAAAGGGCTGAAGTCGGGCATCGATTTTTCCGGGGGAACTCTCATCAGGATCATGCTTAAAAGGCCGATCGAGGTTGGCGAGGTGAGGAGGGCCCTGAGCAGCCAGGATCTGGGGGGGAGCGTCATCCAGGAAGTCGGGAAAGGAAAAAGGGAATACATCATCCGCACCGCCCAGGCCGTAAAAGGCGACCAGCGCACCGGCGAAGAGGAGCTCGAAGCCCACGAGATCATGGGGAATAAGGTCATCGAAGCCCTCAAAAGCGCCGAGGACACAGTCGCCCTGAGTCAGGGCAAGATAGACCTCAACAACGCCGGGAGGAGAGAGATCGCTTTTGTCCTTGAGCCGGCCTTCCCCGATACAGCCGAGGAGCTGGCCGGCCAGATCATCTCCCTGCGAGTGGAGAAAGGGATCATCGAAGGCTTCTCCGTCCTCAAAGAGGCAGGACTGGCCGATGAGGTGATTTCCCGTCTCGAAGAGAAGACGTTCTTAGGGTTGCTCACTGTCCTGAGCAAGGAGACTGTCGGCCCGCAGGTCGGAAAGGACCTCAGGCGCAAGGCCACGCAGGCGACTATCTGGGCCCTTGTGGGCATGCTCGTCTACATCGCCCTGCGTTTCAAGCTGGCCTACGGCGTTTCCTCCATTCTGACCCTGACTCACGACGTCCTGGTGACCCTGAGCATCTTTTCTTTCACCAACAGGGAGATTAACCTGCCGGTTATTGCGGCCGTGCTGACCATCGTCGGCTATTCGCTCAACGACACCATCGTCATCTTTGACAGAGTCCGGGATAACCTGAAGCTCATGCGCAAGCACTCATTCGAAGAGATTCTTAACGCCAGCGTGAACCAGACGTTGAGCCGGTCGATCATCACTTCGGGGACAGTCTTCATGACCGTCATCGCTCTCTATTTCTTCGGCGGCGAAATCATCAATGACTTCGCTTTCACCATGCTCGTCGGGGTCATCTCCGGTTCGTATTCGACGATCTATCAATCATGTCCGATCGTCTATTTCTGGCAAAAAATCTTCAAGGCCAAAAAGGGTTTGAGAAGGTGAAACACTCTTGACTTGTCAAAAAGTTTTTTTTCATTTATACTTTAGGGCTGGATAGGTCCTAACTCCTGGAATAGAGGTAAAATCATGGCCGAGAAAACAAGACCTCAAAAACAAGACGAGATCCCAAAGCTTTTTAAGGACTCGTTTTTTATCGGTGAAAAACAAACAGCCAGGAGAGCGTTCGCTTTTCCTGTTGCCCTCTTCGTCCACGCTGTTTTGATTGCGGCTCTCGTCGTCATTCCGCTCATGTCGACCGGCGACCTACCGGAAGTTCAAGTTTACAGCGCTTTCCTCGCCCCTCCTCCCCCGCCGCCTCCGCCGCCCCCC
>CAZKBY010000021.1:0-21379 GCA_964550915.1 uncultured Eubacteriales bacterium
TCGGGAGGGAGGACGGACGGTTGGAGCGGGCACGGTGACGGAGATCCTGGAGTAGACTAAGAATCCCCTCCCTACGGCGCAGGGGATGAAAAGGAAGAAAGAGGTTTTTCTTACGGAGAGCAGAGGAAGACAACATGGAAAAAATCAGAATCAGGCTGCAGTCCTTTGACCACCGACTTCTGGACCAATCGGTTAAGGATATCGTGACAAAGGCCAAAAGGACGGGTGCGCGGATTTCCGGCCCAATCCCGCTGCCGACTCGAATCCACCGTTACTGTGTGCTTCGTTCTCCGCATGTAGACAAAAAGTCGCGTGAACACTTCGAAATGAGAATTCATAAGAGGTTGATCGACATCAGCGAGTACAACAACGAGACCATCGAAGAACTCCAGAAGCTTGATTTGCCGGCCGGCATTGATGTGGAAATACAGGCCTTCGGGACGGGAGGTGAATAACCATGATCGAGGGGCTGATCGGGAAGAAGATCGGGATGATGCAGAGTTATGACAGCGAAGGGAACGCGATCCCCGTCACGGTGTTAAAGGCCGGCCCGTGTACGGTTGTGCAGAAGAAAAGCGACGAGAAGAACGGATATGCCTCACTCCAGCTTGGCTTGGTCGAAGAGAAGGGCGTCAGGAAGCCGCCCAAACCGATGGCCGGACATTTCAAGAGGGCTGGGCTTCCGCCGCTCCGGATACTCATGGAGTTTCGCATGGCCAGCCACGCGGGAATCAAAGAAGGGGACCAGGTATTGGTCGATATTTTCCAGGTTGGCGAAAAAGTTCATGTGACCGGGACGTCCAAGGGCAAGGGATTTCAGGGAGTAGTCAAAAGATGGGGCTTCCGCGGCGGCAGAGCCAGTCATGGCTCAATGTTTCACCGAGCTCCTGGCTCTATCGGTGCCTCCTCTTACCCTTCGCGCGTACTCAAGGGAATGAGGATGGGCGGACACATGGGACATGCAAGGGTGACAATCAGGAATCTCACCGTCGTCGGAACAGACAAGGAAAACAACCTTCTTCTAGTCAGGGGAGCGATCCCGGGGCCAAGAGGAGGCTATGTTCTGATCAGAAAAGGAAATTTTAGGGCCGGATAATTCGAGAGGCTATCTTAAGAGAGAGAAAAGAAAATGGCCAAAGTTCAAGTTCTTAATGAAAGCGGACAGGCTGTGGGAGAGGTTGAACTCTCGGCCAGAGTCTTCAACTATCCTCTAAAAGGGCACCTCCTCCATGATGCTGTCGTTCAGCGGCAGGCCAGCCAGAGGCGGGGCACGGCCTCGACCAAGACGCGGGGAGAGGTAAGCGGGTCGAGCCGCAAACCATGGAGGCAGAAGGGAACCGGCCGGGCTCGGGCTGGAAGTATTCGCAGCCCTCTCTGGCGCAAAGGAGGTACCATCTTTGGGCCGAAGCCACGTGACTACCATTACGCGATTCCAAAACAGGCGAAGAGAAATGCCCTGAAAGTGGCCTTATCATTGCGATTGGCGGAAAACCACTTGCTCGTCCTGGAGAAAGCTTCCTTGAAGAATCCCAAGACCAAAGAGGCAACCGACCTCTTGAAGGCATTGAAACTGGATTCCGCTCTCATTGTCGATAAGAACGAAAACAAGAATCTCTTTTTAGCGCTGCGGAATGTGCCCCGGGTAAGAGCGATCGATTCAGACGAGCTTTCAGCCTATGACGTGCTCGGCCACAAGTGGCTTGTCTTAACCCAGCGAGCGCTGGCCGCATTAACGGAGAGAATTTAGCCATGTTAGATCCTTACCAGGTCATTTTTAGGCCGATCATCACTGAGAAGAGCACGTTGCTCAAGAGTAAAAATAGGGAAGTCTGCTTTGAAGTGGCGAAGAAGGCGAACAAGGTTGAAATCAAGAGGGCCGTCGAGCAACTGTTCAACGTCAAAGTAGAGAGCGTCCGGACCCAGCACAAAGTCGGCAAATGGCGAAGAGTCGGCCGCAATGAGGGCAAGACCAAGAACTGGAAGAAAGCTTACGTTAAGCTCAAAGAAGGCGAAAAAATGATTGAGTATTTTGAGGCAGTGTAATATGAGCATGAAATCATACCGACCGAGGACCGCCGGCCTGCGTCACAGGACAGGGCTAACCTACGAGGAGTTGACGACCCAAGTCCCTTACAAGCCCTTGCTTGAGCCGCTCCCTGTCTCGGGGGGAAGAGATTCGCGCGGCCATCTCGCAACTCGCCACCGGGGAGGCGGGCACAAGAGGATGTACCGCCTGATTGATTTTAAAAGGGATAAGATCGGCGTCCCCGGGGTTGTCGAGACGATCGAGTATGATCCCAACCGCTCGGCCTTCGTATCCCTCATCAGGTACAGGGACGGCGAACGGCGGTACATTCTGGCCCCTCTCAATTTAGAGGTGGGCATGACGATTGTTTCCTCGGACAGCCAAGTCGACATCCTTCCTGGGAACGCCATGCCCCTCCGTCACATTCCGCTCGGGACGATTATCCATAATATTGAACTCATGAAAGACAAGGGTGGACAGATTGCAAAATCAGCCGGAAGCGGAGCTCAGATTCTGGCCAAGGAAGGAGACTACGCTCAGGTCCGGCTCCCCTCCTCGGAGATCCGAAAGATCCATCTGGATTGCCGGGCGACGATCGGTCAGGTAAGTAACCTCGATCATCAGAACATATCGATCGGGAAGGCAGGCCGGAATCGCTGGCTCGGCCGTCGGCCGCATGTCCGGGGCACAGCCATGAATCCCATCGATCATCCCCATGGTGGGGGCGAAGGGAGGTCCAAAGGGGGCCGTCATCCGGTTAGCCCGGAGGGCATCCCGACCAAAGGTTACAAGACGAGAAGAAACAAAAGAACGCAGGCCTTTATTGTCCGCAGGAGGAGCAAGTAATCATGGGTAGGTCCCTAAAAAAAGGTCCCTTTGTCGATCCTCATCTGAAAGAAAAAATCCTGGCCAGCCGGTCGCTCAAAGAGAGGCGAGTCATCAAGACCTGGTCGCGTCGCTCTACCATCACCCCGGAGATGGTTGGTCTTACGATCGCCGTTCATAACGGAAGAAAATTCATCCCTGTCTTCATCACAGAAAACATGGTGGGACACAAGCTGGGCGAGTTCTCTCCTACACGGACGTTCAAGGGACATACCTCCAAGGCTGCCAAGGCAATCAAGATAGGCAAGTAAGATGAAAGAGAATTCTTTTATTTCCAAGGCCATTGCCAGATACATTAGGATATCACCCCAGAAGGCGAGGCTTGTGGCCGACCTCATCCGCGATCGATATGTTGGGGAAGCTTTGACGATTCTCCATTTTTCAGAAAAGAAAAAGGCCAGTTTGATCATCGAGAAAGTCCTCCGCTCGGCCATCGCCAACGCTCAGCAGAAGGCACCTCACGTTGATGTTGATAACCTTTACATCTCCCGGATTTTTATCAATCAGGGGCCCCAGATGAAAAGGATTCGGCCTGCTCCGATGGGCAGAGCCTATCGCATTCTCAAGAGGACTAGCCATATCCATGTTTATTTAGAGGAACGGAAAGGGAGATAAGACAGTGGGCCAGAAGACTCATCCACTTGGCTTTCGGTTAGGCTTTAACAAGACATGGTCTTCCCGGTGGTTTTCTAAGACCGCAGATTACAAACGGATGATTCACGAAGACTTGAGGATGAAGAAAGAGATCAAAGACAAGTACTATCACGCGGGCATTGCAGAAGTCGTTGTTGAACGGGTTGGTCCCAAGGTCAGAGTCATCATCCAGACAGCCCGGCCCGGGATCATCATCGGACGTGGTGGAAAAGAGATTGAAAGCTTGAAGAGCTTTTTGGAAGGAATCGCCAAGAAAGAGGTCTATGTGGATATCAGGGAAGTGGACAAGCCTGAACTCAATGCCCTGCTTGTAGGGGAAAGCATCGGTGTCCAGCTTGAAAAAAGAATCGCCTACCGCAGGGCCATGAGAAAAGCCGTAGAATCGGCCCTGAGGATGGGAGCTAAGGGCATTAAGGTGATGTGCTCGGGAAGGCTGGGGGGAGTGGAGATTGCCCGGTCCGAGTGGTACCTCAAGGGCCGGTTGCCTCTTCAGACTCTTCGGGCTGATATCGATTATGCTTTTACCCAGGCCTTCACGACCTATGGCCAGATCGGGATCAAGGTTTGGATCTACCGGGGGGATGTGGAGAAATCCAAAATGACGTCGCAGACGGCCGAGGTTGAGGAGATCTGATCATGCTCATGCCGAAGAAAGTCAAGTACCGGAAAAGCCAGAGGGGGCGGATGCGGGGTAAGGCCAGTCGCGCCGCTGCGCTCTCGTTTGGCGAGTATGGACTTCAGGCTCTTGAGCCTTGCTGGCTGAGTGCGCGGCAACTAGAGGCCGGCCGCATCACAATCACCAGGCACATGAAGAGGCGCGGGAAGCTTTGGGTTCGGGCCTTCCCTTGGAAGCCGGTAACAAAGAAGCCGACCGAGGTTAGGATGGGTAAAGGTAAAGGAGATCCAGAGTTCTGGGTGGATGTCATCAGGCCGGGACGGATCATCTACGAGCTCGAGGGGGTGCCAGAGAGCGTGGCGAAAGAGGCGATGAGGCTGGCCGCGCACAAACTGCCGATTAAGACGCGGTTTATTTCCAGGGAGAGTCGAGAACTAAGATGAAGGCCAGAGAGCTTAGGGAGCTATCGGAAGTTGAACTCAGGAACAAAGAGCGGGAGCTCGTCGATCAGCTTTTCAAGCTCCGGTTCCAGCATTCCTTGGGACAGCTGGAGAATGCGGCCAAACTGAAAAACCTGCGGCGGGATATTGCCCGGATCAAAACCGTGCTCAAAGAATCGAGCTTGAGGAAGGACGAGAGATGATTACCAAGCCGCCAAAACGAAAAACGACGAAAGTCGGTGTTGTTATCGGGAAGAAGATGAAGAAAACAGTGACCGTCTTGGTCGGACGCCAGCTTCGCCACCCTTTCTACAAGAAGGTCATCAAGCAGAGGAAGAGTTTTTTGGCCCATGACGAGTATGAGAAGTGCAAGATCGGCGACATCGTCCGAATCGTGGAGACAAGACCCATAAGCCGGAGAAAAAAGTGGCGGGTGACAGAGATCATCGGTCTCTCCTCCGCAGACGCAGAAGCTGAAACAGGGGAGTTAAGAGAATGATTCAGATGCGAACGATGCTCAAGGTGGCCGACAATTCTGGTGCCCGGATGATCATGTGTATCACGCCCCAGGGAGGAGGGGTCGGTCGGCTGGCCACTCTTGGTGATATCATCTCGGCCACAGTCAAGGAAGCTGAACCGGAGAGCAAGATTCCTAAGGGAAAGGTTGTCCGCGCTGTCGTCGTCCGGACCAGGAAAGAGGTCCGCCGGAAGGACGGTTCATTTATCCGCTTCGATGATAACGCCGCTGTGATTATCGACCGGGCCGGCGAACCCGTCGGAACGCGTGTGTTCGGGCCTGTGGGCAGAGAATTGAGAGAGAAGAAATTTATGAAGATTGTATCCTTAGCCCCGGAGGTCCTGTGATGAGCAAGTTGGGCTTAAAAAAAGGGGATGTCGTTATCGTCAAGAAGGGCAAAGATAAGGGCAAAACTGGGAAAGTCCTTAAGGTCATCCCGGAAAAAAACCGTGTCATCGTCGAAAAAATAAATTTCGTTAAAGAGTTCATCCGTCCTGATCGAAGCCGTAACGTCCAGGGCGGAATCATGGAAAAGGAGGCGCCCATGTCCATTGCCAACGTCATGATTTTCTGTTCAGAATGCGAGCAAGGCGTGCGCCTGAAAAGAAAAACCTTGGAGGATGGGAGCAAGATTCGGGTTTGCCATAAATGCGAGCTGAGCCTGGAGAGGCAGAGGTAAGAACAGGATGAGCCGTCTCTACGAAAAGTACAAAAACGAGATTGTTCCAGAACTTCAAAAAGAGCTGGGGATTGCCAACAAAATGGCCGTCCCCAGGCTCGAGAAGATCATTATCAACGTGGGGGCTGGAGATGCCATTCAGAACATCAAGCTCCTGGATACGGCGAAATCAGAGCTGAGCCTGATCAGCGGTCAATGGCCGGTCATCGGCCGGGCCCGGAAATCAATATCTGCCTTCAAGCTGCGGAAAGGCCAGCCCATCGCTTGCTTCGTGACGCTGCGTAGTCGAAGGATGTATGAATTTTTCGACCGCTTGGTGAATATTGTCCTGCCGCGAGTCCGGGATTTCAAAGGAGTCTCGCCCAAGGCTTTTGACGGCCGGGGGAACTACACCTTGGGATTACGAGACCAGCTCGTTTTTCCCGAGATCGATTACACCAAAGTTGAGAGATCGAGGGGTATGAACATCACCATCGTGACATCAGCGCGAACCGACCAGACTGCTCTGGCCCTGTTAAGAAAATTGGGCATGCCTTTTAGAGAGGGATGAGGGAAGAGGCAAAGGAAGGATAACATGTCAAGAATATCTTCGATGGCCAAGTACTTGCGCGAACCAAAATACTCGGTTCGCAAGAAAAGACGGTGCAGGATCTGCGGTCGTCCCAAGGGCACCTATCGCAAGTTTGACATGTGCCGACTCTGTCTCCGCGAGCTAGCCTTGAAGGGAGAGATTCCAGGGCTCTTAAAATCGTCCTGGTAAAAGCGATGAAAGGATAAGGCCGATGAGTCAAACAGACCCGATTGCAGACATGCTAACCAGGATCAGGAATGCGGCGTCGATTAAAAAAAGAGATGTCACTATCCCTTCCTCCAAGCTCAAAGTGGAAATCGCCAAAATTCTCAAAGAGGAAGGGTATATCCGGAATTTTAAGGTTGTCGACGATAACAAGCAGGGAATCCTGATGATTGCTTTAAAATACACAGAGGGCGGAGAGAGCGTCATCTCTGGCTTGCGCCGGGTCAGCCGGCCGGGATGCCGCCTGTTTTGCAGCAAAGACTCGGTTCCCAGCGTGCTGAACGGTCTTGGAATCGCCATTATTTCAACCTCCAAAGGAGTCATGACCGGCAGAAAGTGCGAGGAACTTGGAGTCGGCGGAGAAATCCTGTGCCATATCTGGTAAAAACTGGAAGAGGGAGAATCTGACAATGTCAAGAGTCGGAAGGAAAGCAGTTGATCTACCTGAAGGAGTCAAGGCAGAGATCCGCTCGGACAAAATCGAGTTTGAGTCGTCCAAGGGAAAACTCGAATCGCCCCTGTTTCCCGGGATTCAGGCTGAACTCGTGGATAGGAAGCTCGTCTTCAGGCGTACCGAAGAGAGCAAGGAGATGAGGACCGTTCACGGGCTTGCCCGGAGCTTGGCCCAGAATGCCATCACTGGCCTCACTTCGGGATTTTCCAAACAACTCGAGATCGTCGGCGTCGGTTACCGAGCAAAGTTGGACAAAGACACTCTCGAGTTAAGCCTGGGGTATTCAAAACCCGTTCTTTACAAGATCCCGCTCGGCATCCAGGTTGTCGTTGAAAAACCTACCCTGATCACAATCAAGGGTATCGACAAACAGAAAGTTGGACAGGTGGCCGAGGAAATCAAAAGGTACCGCAGGCCCGATCCCTACAAGCTCAAGGGCATCCGTTATGTCGGCGAAAGGCTGATCAAGAAGGAACGAAAAGCGGGAGTAACCGGTGCATAAGGACAAGTCGGACCTTAAGAAAAAAATCAAAGCGAGAATCCGCAAGCGAATTCGCTCTAAGATGCGCGGATCGGCGGACAGGCCAAGGGTTCTGGTTTTCAAAAGCAACCGCTACGTCTATGTTCAGGCTATCAACGACGAGACAGGAACAGTCCTGGCCGCCGCTTCCACGCTGTAAAAGGGATTCAAGGAGAAAAACAAGAATACCAAGAGCAAGGATGCTTGCCAGGCCCTGGGACAGATCATGGCCGAGCGTTTAAAAGAGAAAAAAGTCGAGAAAATCATCTTTGATAGAGGCCTTTACCCTTATCATGGCCAGGTTAAGTCTCTGGCCGAGGCGTTGAGAAAGGGAGGCCTGTTTTTTTAAGCGCAGGCAGCAGGATTCTTTAAGGAGGAGAGACTGTGAAAGAGCAACACGAGAGAGGGGCCACGACCGAAGAAACGCAGGAGCTCGAACTCAAAGACCAAGTGATTTCAATCCGGCGGGTGACCAAAGTCGTCAAAGGTGGCAAGAATCTGAGTTTTTCAGCGCTGGCTGCCGTGGGAAATGAAAAAGGAATGGTTGGCGTTGGAAAGGGGAAAGCTCGGGAGGTCCCTCAAGCCATCGCTAAAGCCGTGGAGAATGCCAAGAAACATTTGATCCAGATACCACTGGCGGGTACCTCTATCCCCCATCTCGTTAGGGGAGAGGACGGTGCCGGCACAGTCATCCTCAGGCCGGCTTCTCCGGGAACAGGCGTCATCGCTGGTGGAGCCGTTCGGGTGATTGTGGAGCTGGCGGGCATCAGAGACATCCTGACAAAATCCATCCGCAGCAATAACCCGTTCAGCGTGGCTAACGCCACCCTCAGGGCTCTAAAAAAGCTCAATAGCCCAGATGAGGTCTCCGAGAAAAGAGGCAAACAAGGGAAGGAATTAGGCAGTGAGAAAGGCAAGACCAACGAAACAAGCTCCTGAACATGAGCTCACGATCATTCTCGTGCGCAGTTTGATCGGATGCTCTCCCGCTCAGCGGGCTGTGGCCAGGGGCCTGGGGCTAAGAAAGATCAACTCCAAGGCGGTCCGCAAGGATTGTCCGGAAATCCGGGGTATGATCAGCAAGATTTCTCATCTGGTGAAGGTGGAGGCGAGAGAGATAAAATGAACCTGAGCAATCTCCAACCCGCGCCGGGCTCACGAAAGAGGGATCGGCGGAAGGGCAGAGGTCCTGGCTCCGGCCGGGGAAAAACATCGGGCCGCGGACACAAGGGACAGAAATCCCTCTCTGGTTACTCAAGGAAAAAAGGGTTCGAGGGCGGCCAGATGCCCATTCATCGCCGTCTGCCCAAGAGAGGCTTCACTAACATTTTTAGAAGAGAATACACGGAGATCAATCTTGATCAGCTCAACAAGGTCCCGTCTCCAGAGGTGGGTCTTCAAGAGCTGCTCCAGGCCAGGTTGATCAAGAAAGATTCAGAAGGAGTGAAAATCTTGGGCCGAGGTGAAATCAGATCAGCCAAGAAAATCCACGCCCACAAGTTTTCTCAGTCAGCCCGGCAGAAGATACAAAAGGCCGGCGGCGAAGCCATCGTCATCGGGAGTTAAGATGCTACAAAGTATCAGGAACATCTTCAGCATTCCTGAGCTCAGGAAAAGGGTGATCTTCACGCTCCTGCTTCTGGCGGTGTACAGGATCGGAGCCCAGATTCCCAACCCGGGCATCAGCAGCGAAGCCCTGGCTGAATTCTGGCAGGCGCAGAAAGGGACAATCTTCGGGTTCATCGATCTCTTCTCCGGCCGGAACATGTCCCGCATGACGATTTTCGCTCTCGGCATCATGCCATACATCAGCGCCTCGATCATCCTTCAACTCTTGACGGTCGTCTGGCCTTACCTCGAAAGGCTTTCCAAGGAGGGTGAGCTCGGCCGGAGAAAAATCACGCAGTACACCCGCTACGGAACGCTTTTTATCTGCTTGATCCAGGCCGGAGGGATCAGTGTCTTCCTTGAAAGCGTCCGCAGCCCGGGAGGTGCTCCCATCGTTCCCAATCCTGGCTGGGGGTTCAAGTTTCTGACAGTCCTGACTCTGACAACGGGGACGGTTTTTATCATGTGGCTGGGAGAACAAATCTCCGAGCGGGGCATTGGCAACGGAATCTCGCTTATCATTTTCGCCGGGATTGTTGTGGATTTCCCTCGCGGCCTGGTAAGCATCCTTTCTGGTCTGCGGACGGGAAACATGGACCCGCTCCGTCTCATTTTTCTTCTCCTCCTGATGCTGGCCGTGATCGCCATCATCGTCTTTGTGGAAAGAGGTCAACGCCGCCTCCCTGTTTCCTATGCCAAGAGGGTTGTCGGGCGGCGGGTTTACGGCGGCCAGAGCACTCATTTGCCGTTGCGAGTCAACACCGGGGGCGTCATCCCCATCATCTTTGCCGCCTCGATTATCACTATTCCGCAGACCATCGCCCAAATGTCTAAAATACCTTTTCTCCAGTCCATTGCGGAGCAGTTCAATATCGGGATGCCCCTTTATAATCTTTTTTATATCGCTGCCATCATCTTCTTTACATATTTTTACGTGTCCATCGTGTTCAATCCTGTTGATGTGGCCGACAATTTGAGAAAGTACGGCGGGTTCATGCCTGGCAGCAGGCGGGGGAAAAACACCTGGTATTTTATCGACACGACTCTTTCGCGCATCACGCTGATCGGGGCCATCTATCTGGCGGCTATTGCTATCCTGCCTGAATTCTTGATCACAGGATTCAAGGTTCAGACGCTTCCCTTGGTTGGCGATTTTCTTGAAGCCAACCTGCCCCGGTGGTTTACCCAGGGATTGAATGTCGATTTTTATTTTGGCGGGACTTCAATCTTGATCGTGGTCGGGGTGGCCATGGACACGCTCCAGCAGATCGAGGCACAGCTGGTGATGAGGCACTACGACGGGTTCATGCGACGGAGCCGCATTCGCGGGAGAAGAGGATGAGAATCATACTCTTTGGTCCTCCGGGTTGTGGCAAGGGCACTCAGGGCGACCTCATCGAAAAAGCTTACGGCTTTCCTAAAATATCAACGGGGGACCTGCTCAGGCGGGCGGTCCAGGACCAGACTCCTTTAGGGAAAAAGGCTGAGGCTCTAATGAACCAGGGAAAGCTGGTCAGCGATGAAGTTGTTGAGGAGCTCGTCCGTCAAAGGATCTCCGGCCTTCCTTGCCGCTCCGGCTATTTATTGGATGGTTTCCCCAGGACGATCAAACAGGCAAGAAGCCTCGAATCCATGGATGGACAAAGGCCGGAAGTCGCCATCGAGATTGACCTCAGCCTCACGACGCTGGTTGAACGGCTGCGGAACCGGTTGGTGTGCTCCCGTTGCGGGGCCATCTATAACCTTAACTTGAACAAGCCAAGGCAAGAGGGAAAATGCGACGCCTGCGGCGGTCGACTTTCTCAGAGAGAAGATGATAAGCCCAGAGTTATCGAGGAGAGGCTGAGAGTTTACAAAGAACAGACAGAAAAACTTAAAGATTATTATTTGAAAAAAAGCGTCTATCGGAGGGTGGACGGGTCGGGTTCGATCGAGGAGGTTTTCCAGAAAATTGCCCTTCTCCTGGACGCAGAGCTGGCCAAACGAGGATGGGACAAGGCGTCTGGATGATTATTTACAAGACCGAAGAGGAAATCAGGTTGATGAAAATGAGCAGCCGGATTGTTGCCCAAATACTGGCTGAGTTGAAAGCCATGGTCAGACCAGGAGTCCGGACCAAGGATTTGGATGATTTCGCGGAAGGACGGGCGCGCGAGCTCGGGGCGCAGCCGGCTTTCAAAGGATATCGCGGCTATCCGGCTTCGCTCTGCACTTCGGTCAACGAAGAGATCATCCACGGCATTCCCTCCTCGCGCATCCTTCAGGAGGGCGACATTATCAGCCTGGATTTTGGCGTTTTTTCCGAGGGCTTCTACGGCGATGCTGCTGTGACCATTCCTGTAGGAGAGGTTAGCCCTCAAGCTCGAAAGCTCATAGCCGCAGCTGAGGCCTCCTTTTACCGGGGGCTCAGCAAGGTCAGGATCGGCAACCGGCTGTCTGATATATCGCACGCCATTCAAAGCTATGTGGAGTCTCAAGGATTTTCCGTGATCCGTTCGTTTGTTGGGCACGGGATTGGTCATTCTCTCCATGAGGAACCCCAAGTGCCAAACTTTGGGCCGCCCGGCCAGGGGCCAAGGCTTCGGGAGGGACTCACTCTGGCCATCGAACCGATGATCGCGGCGGGGGATTGGCATGAACACATTCTTGAGGATGGCTGGACAGCGATCACTCGAGACAGGAGCCTGGCTGCCCATTATGAACACACCGTTGCTCTAACCGCCCGGGGAGCGGAGATCTTGAGCTTAGATCAAGAAGAAAAGATTGAGACTATTCTTCGAGGATGAACGGGTATGCCCAAGCAGGATGTTTTTGAAGCAGAAGGAACCGTGATCGAAACCCTGCCGAATGCCATGTTCAGGGTCGAACTGGCGAATAAGCACCGGATTCTGGCCCATATTTCCGGAAAAATGCGCAAGCACTTCATCCGAATCCTTCCCGGTGACAAGGTCCTGGTCGAGCTTTCACCCTATGACCTGACTAAAGGACGAATCACCTATCGCTTTAGGTAAAGGAAAAACCCATGAAAGTGAGAGCCTCAGTCAAAAAGATTTGCCGAAACTGCAAGATCGTTCGGCGCAAAGGAAACCTCAGGGTCATTTGCATTAACCCGAGGCATAAACAAAAACAAGGTTAGAAGAGGGTACCATGGCAAGAATCGCGGGCATCACTCTTCCCTCGGACAAGAGGGTTGAAATTGGTTTGACTTACATATTCGGGATCGGTCGTTCCAAGTCCAATCAGATTCTCCAGGAGGCCAAGATTGATAGAAATAAAAAGGTTAAGAATCTAACAGAGGATGAAGTCAACAAAATACGCCAGATCATAGAGAAAAGAGAAAAAATCGAGGGGGATCTGCGCAGGGAGGTCAGTCTGAATATCAAACGATTGATTGATATCGGCTGCTATCGCGGCCAGCGACATAAGCGTAAATTGCCGGTTCGGGGGCAACGGACAAGGACCAACGCGCGAACTAGAAAAGGTCCGCGCGGCCATGCCATCAAGAAAATAAAAGAATAAGAACCGGTCAAAAGAAGAGGAAATTCATGGCCAAAGCGAAAGCAAAGAAAAAAAAGATAAGAAAAGACGTTGGGTTCGGAGTGGCTCACATCCAGGCGACATTCAATAACACGATCATCACGATCTCCGATCACGAGGGGAACACGATTTGTTGGGCCAGTTCTGGAACCGCCGGCTTCAAGGGCGCTCGAAAAGGGACTCCTTTTGCTGCTCAACTGGCAGCCAAAGAGGCCTCGACCAAGGCCAGAGATTTGGGTGTCAAGTATGTGGATGTCCGGGTTTCGGGTCCAGGTTCGGGAAGGGAATCAGCCATTCGGGCCCTGCAGACAGGAGGGCTGGAGATTAAATCCATCCGAGATGTGACGCCGATCCCTCACAATGGCTGCCGTGTGCCGCGAAGAAGGAGAGTCTGAAGCGTTGAGTCGCTGAAGGAGAGAATGAGATGGCAAGATATGGGGAAGCTGTTTGCCGACAGTGCCGTGTCGAACGGACAAAGCTTTTCTTGAAGGGAGACAAATGCCTCTCGGAAAAATGCCCCGTTGAGCGGCGGGCTTATGCCCCCGGCGAGCATGGCCGGGCGCGAAAGAGAATCCTGGGATACGGGATTCAGCTCCGCGAGAAACAGAAGCTCAAGAGGTACTACGGCATGACGGAGCGCCAATTCAGGCTTTTTTTCAAACGTGCCGAAATGAGGAAAGGCATCACCGGCGAGAATCTTCTGACGATGCTGGAGAGGCGGCTGGATAACGTCGTTTATCTCATGGGATTGGCCGGCTCAAGAAGGCATGGGCGTCAGCTTATCAGCCACGCCCATTTTTTGGTCAACGACAGGAAGGTTACCGTCCCTTCTTTTCTTGTTAGCGAAGGAGACGTGATAACATTCATGCCCCGATCCGTTCAATCGGCGAAGATCAAGGAGCTTGTCGAAAGAAACAGACACAAGACGGTTCCTGGCTGGATCGAAATGGACTGGGATCACTTGAAAGGGAGGATTGCTGCTCTGCCTACGCGCCAGGATATCACGTTGCCGGTTGAAGAACATTACATCGTTGAACTGTATTCCAAATAAGCAGTCCTGCGTATCGAAGCATCCTCGAGAGGAGGACATATGATAGAAACAGGATTTCAAAGGCCAAAATACCTCGAATGTGATTATGACACCCTGACTGAAAAATACGGACGGTTTTGGGCCCAGCCCTTTGAAAGAGGCTACGGAGTGACAGTGGGGAATGCCCTGCGGAGAATCCTGCTGTCTTCGATAACCGGCGCGGCCATCACAGCTGTTCGCATCCAGGGAGTACTTCATGAGTTTTCAACGATTCCCGGGGTCGTCGAGGATGTCACCGACGTCATCCTCAACCTGAAGAGCATTCCGTTGAAGCTCAGGGGGAACGAACCTAAAAAGATGACTCTAAAAATGGAAGGCCCGAGGCAGGCCAAGGCTTCCGATATCATCCACGATGGTGATATCGAGATTCTCGAGAAGGATATCTTGATTGCTTCTCTCGACCGCGACGGCAAGCTGGATATCGAAATGGTCGTCAAGAATAACCGGGGCTATGTGACAGCAGATCAAAATTTTGATGAAAACTTGAGCATTGACTACATCCCCCTCGACTCTTCCCATTCGCCGATCAAGAAAGTCAACTATCGAATTGAGCAGGCCAGGGTGGGGAAGCGGATCGATTACGAAAACCTCACTCTGGAAATTTGGACAACAGGCGCCATCTCGCCTCCCGAAGCCCTCTCCCGATCGGCCAAGATTCTCCGCGATCACTTGGCTATTTTCCTGAGCATCGTCGATGAACCTTTAGAGAAAGAGCCCATCATCGCCAAGAAAGAAATACCGTTTCTTTCCCAGCTGGATGTCCTCCTCAAGCCCATCGAGCATTTGGAGCTTTCTGTCCGCTCCTCTAATTGCCTTAAATCAGCCGGCATTGAAAGAATCTTCGAACTCGTCCAAAAAACAGAAGAGGAGTTGCTCAAGACGAAGAATTTTGGCCGTAAATCGCTGGCTGAGATTAAGGAGACCCTGACCAACCTCAACCTCGGCCTCAACCTCGACCTCCACCCCAAGCTGATGGAAAAGATTCAGAGTGAACTCCAAGAAGAAAAGAAGAGGAAGGAGCTCAGTGAATGAGGCACAAGGTTAAAGGCAGAAGATTGAGGCGGCCCACCGCTCACCGGATGGCTATGCTGCGCAACCTCGTCACTTCCTTTTTGGAAAAAGAAAGAATCCGTACAACTCTGGCCAAGGCTAAAGAAGCCCGGCCGCTGGCTGAGAAGATGATCACTCTGGCTAGGAAAGGGACACTCCATGCCCGCCGTCAGGCTCTTGCTTTTATCCGCAAAGAATCTGCAGTGACAAAGCTTTTTGATGAGCTTGGCCCTCGATTCGCGGAAAGGCCAGGAGGCTATTCTCGGATCGTTAAGCTCGGCCTGCGGTCAGGCGACGGTGCCCGCCTGGCGATGCTGGAGCTCGTTGGTTCTGAGTTCAAGAAGAAAGTGAAAAAGAAAAAAGAAAAGCAGGCCAAGAGGCCCAAGCCGTCATCTTGAGGCGGAGCTTAATTCTTGGGAATGACCAGGACTTTCTGCCCGGGGTAGATTGTTGCCTCATTGGTCAAGCCGTTGAGGGCTAGAAAGTCCTCAAGCTTCATGGCGAATTTCTTGGCAATGCTGAAGAGAGTATCTCCCTGCTGGATCGTATAAGTCACTTTCTCACTCGTCCTGGATGGAGGATATGAATCTGGCTCCGCGGATGTCCTGACAGAACCTCGGCCAGGAATCTTCAACCTCTGGCCTGGCCTAATCATGTTCACGCTTCGGAGTCCGTTGGCGCGGGCAATGGCTGAGACGGTCGATCTGTATTTCTGGGCGATCGTGGAGAGAGTTTCCCCCCCTCGAACATAATGCCAGATGAACTGCGCCTCTGGCGGAATCCAGCGGGGGACTGCGCTCAGGGTAGCCAGAGTTTTATTCGCGCAGCCGATGGGAACGCGCAGGTTGTAATCGTATCCGGGTGTCGATTCAAAGCGCAGCTCCGGGTTGAGAAACGTCAGCTCAGAAGGATCCACTCCGATGGAGGAAGCCAGCGCCGAGAGTCTAAACGGATGGTTGACTGTAATCGTTTCGAATTGAAGGGAGGGAAAAGGTGGGGGCAGCTCGAAGCCGTATTTTTCAGGGTTCTTGATGATAAGGACGGCAGCGATGAACCGCGGCACGAAACGAGCCGTTTCCAGGGGGAGCTGACGGTAGAGATCCCAAAAATTGTCCAAATAATCGATACGTTGGGTTCTGATGACGTTCTGGACGCGGATTTCGCCACAGTTGTAAGCAGCCAGGGCCGTTGTCCAGTCGCCGAAAAAGGTATGCAGCTCGGCCAGGTATTTCACGGCCGCTCGAGTGGACTTGAGGGGGTCCATTCGCTCGTCAATCCAGCGGTCGCGCTTGAGGCCGAATCGATATCCGGTCGAGGAGATGAATTGCCACAACCCGAGGGCTCTTGCCTTGGAAAGCGCTTTGACCTTGAACCAGCTTTCAATAAGGGGAAGCCAGCAGAGTTCATCCGGAAGGCCTTCCTTCCGCAGCTCTTCCAGGATCATCTCCCGGTAGAAACCCGATCTCCTGTAAGCCTCTTCAAACTGCTTTCTTTCTTTGGTCTGGAAGCTGAGGATTTCTTCGCTGACGTCCTTATTTTCTTCCAGGGGAATGGTTTTATGGTTGTCTCCGATGACGACCAAACGGGAAGCGTAGATCTGTTGGATTTTCTGGGCAATGAGCAGCCTTAGGTCGTTTTTTTCTTGGCAGAGAGGCGAATCAGCCGGGAGCTGAGCTTTGAGGATGAGGCTGTAAGCTTCATCTAAGGCTTGAAGCGCGGAATCTTGATCGCCTCTTTCCCAGATAGCCAATGCGTCCTGGTAGGCGCTGAGAGCTTCTTCTAATAGGGCAGCGCCTTCCTCCTTCTCGGTATTGACGACTTTTTCTTGATTCAGGCTTTCCTCCGCTGCCTCTTCCTTAATAACCTGCATTGCAGCAATTGGCGGTTCTTTTTCAACCTGAGTTTTTTCCTGCGCAGGCATAACAGGCTCGGTTTTTGTTGATGCCGGAGTTGAAGGCGGGACCGGGGGAGCAGCTTTAGGCGGGATTTTAGAAGAGCATGACCAGAGGAAAACGGTCAGGCCGAAAACCAAAACATATTGCCTTCCTGCTCGATTCTTCATGCCTCTCAAGCATTTTTATACCATTTTGGAGCGCAACCGTCAACCGGCGCCAGGCTGTTTTTTGTGCCACCTCCAGGCTGTTTCGATGATTGTCTCCAGTCCGGAGTGGCTGAGCTTCCAGCCAAGGCACCTCTCAGCCTTTTCCTTCGAGGCCAAGAGAATCGGCACATCTCCGCGGCGCCGTGGCCTGATTTCATAGTTCGCTCTCCGTCCGGTTATCGCTTCTGCAGCCTTGATCACCTCCAAAACTGAGTACCCCCTTGTTGTTCCCAAGTTATAGACATCGCTCTCTTGGGTGCTGAGGAGTCGCCTGAGAGCGAGGACATGAGCTGAGGCCAGGTCTGTAACATGGATATAATCTCTGACCGTCGTTCCGTCTGAGGTGGGAAAATCCTTCCCGTAAAGCTCAAAATCGCTTTTCTTCCCGAGAAGATGGAGAAGAATGTTCGGGATTAGATGAGTTTCAGGCTCGTGCATCTCTCCCAGCTCACCTTCTGGGTCAGCTCCGGCAGCATTGAAATAGCGGAGCGATATGAATTTCAGCCCGTAGGCCCTGTCATAATCCTGGAGAATTGTCTCGACGAAGAACTTGGATTGGCCGTAAGGATTGATGGGATTCAGGGGATGGGATTCGGGAATGGGAAGCTGGTCTGGTAACCCGTAGACGGCTGCGCTCGAGGAAAAAATGATTTTTTTAACGCCGGCCTGTAGCATGGCTTCTAAGAGGTTGAGGCTGGAGATAAGGTTGTGGCCATAATACTTGAGAGGGTTGATGTAAGATTCCCCGACCTGGATGAGAGAGGCGAAATGGAGCACGGCGGCGATGTTATGGCTGCTGAAGACGTTTTTTAGGGCGGCTTTATCGAGCAAGTCGGCCTGGACGAGATCGCCGCCGAGGACAAGTTCCCTTTTCCCCGTAGAGAAGTTGTCCAGCACGACGACCGAAAAACCTTCTTTGAGGAGCTCTTTGACCGTGTGAGATCCGATGTAACCCGCCCCGCCGCAGACCAGGATTTTCATCCTTTTTTCCTTTTGATAAGCTGCCTGGCAGCTTGAAGGCCCTGAGCTTTTGTCTCGAAGATGTTATCGAGCTGGAGTTCATAAAGCTGGCTGAGGATTTTTCCCATTCTGGGTCCGGGCTCGACGCCCATTTTTATCAAATCCCGGCCCATGATCAGAGGCTTGATTGTCTCCCGACTGACGTTTAGCTCTTCAAATTTTTGGAGCAGCCAGCGGCTCTGAGGGTCCAGAGATTTGACCAGTTTTTCTTTTCGGCCTGCACGATCAGCCGCGTCCAAATAAACAAGGAGCTCGATTTCGCCCCCTGTCTCTGCGGCCAGCCGGTTAAAAGCCCTTTTTGTGACAGTCGTTCGGTTTTGCCACAGTTCCGAGAGCCGATGGTGAGTTCGAATGAGGACCGGGACCATTTTCCTGAGGTTGTATCCGTTCCAGGAAAAGATCCGCAGCCTAGCCAGGGCTCTTCTGGTGATTCTTTCACTTGCCAAATCATGGCCGTTATTGGTAATGACCATCCTGCCTTTTTTAAATTCCCACTGGGCTGTCACGGGCTTGCCGACGTCGTGGTAGAGTGCCGCCAGCAAAAGACAGAGTTTCCTCTCCTGTTCAAGGCCCCTCAAGGTGGCAATGACCTTGGCCTGGTCAACGGTCAGAACCGTATGACGCCAAACTGTATGATGACCGTGGCGGTCTTTTTCCGGGTGGAAGATGGCGTCATGGACGGCTAAAGAAAGACGGTAGAGCTCTGGCCAGAGCTGGCGGAGGGCGCCCAGCCGGAAGAGTTCCTCCAGGCCAATAGAAGGTCGGCGAGAAATGAGGAGAATCTTGAAAAGTTCCTCGTTGACTCTTTCCACGCTGAGGCCGCGGAGATCGATTTCTCTGGCATCTTCGTAAATACCGGGCTCGACAGAAAACTCGAGAACTGATGCAAAACGGGCCACTCGCAGCACCCGAAGCGGATCATCCGGGAAAGCCATTGGATTGGTCAAGCGAATAACTCTAGCCCGGATGTCCTTGATCCCGTCGAAAGGGTCGATAAGGTTGCCGTCCTGAAGGCGAACGGCCATGCTGTTGCAGCGAAAATCTCGCCTTTCCAAGTCCTTCTCCAGGGGAAGGTTGGGATCGGCGGAGATGAGAAAGTCCTTGTGTCCGCGAGTGCTGGCTTCGCTCGGAGCGTCCTTTCGTGGCAGGGCAATGTCGTATGTTTTTTGGTTGATGGTAAACTTGATGATACCAAAGCTCTTTCCGACGAGGTTAACCTGGCCATGGCGGCTTATTTTTTTGATGATGTCATCTAATGAATGTTGGGTGATCAGAATATCAACGTCTTCCGATGGCGTTCCCATGACCAGGTCTCGCACGTAGCCGCCCACAGCATAAACGTCCCTGCCGAAAAGGCGGACGAAGAGGTCGCTGTCCCGGAATGAGGCTTTGAGTTTCATTGACTCTTGAACTTGCCTGCCTATTTTATCACATCCTCGTATTTTTTCTCATCAATTTGGTGAATTTTGGCTTGTCCTTCGGCCGGCATTCGTGTATTCTAAAAGGCCACTTGAGAAAAGGAAAAATGAGGTTAATAACTCTCAGGACCGGAATGTCGACATTCCTTGCTCTCTTTTTTCTCGTTTCTATTCAGCCGGGGGCGGTGAAGAAAAACATCACCATTTCCCTGAGCAGGAAGGAAATCAGAGAGATGACAACTCAAGGGCTGAACCTTGTTTTTTATGTTTACCTGGCAAACGCATCGTCTTCTCCGCTCTATCTTGATCAGTACGATTCTCGGGTTGTCATCCAGGAGAAGGATTTTTTCAGTCTCAGGACAACACTTGAAGAGCCTATCTCTGTCCCGGCCGAGAGCAGCACGCTCGTCTCTCTTCCCGTAAAGCTCACCTATTCTTTCCTTTTTGAAGCGGCGCCGGGAATTGAAAGCGAATCCAGGGTGGGATGTTATATGACGGGCCAGATGATGTTCTCTGACGGCAAAAAGATCAAGGAAAAAGTCCCTTTTGCTTTTGCAGGAGAATTCCCCATTTTCAAAGGTCTGGAGGTCGAGCTTCTCCCGCTCGAGGTGAGAAACCTCAGCCTGGGGGGAACAGAATTTGACTTTGTCTTCAACTGGAGGAACCTGAACAGCTTTGACCTCGCTCTGGGCAGGATAATCTACGAACTCAAACTCGGGGGACGAGCTGTCGCCGAAGGTCAGCTCAAAAGCGGGGAAACGGTCGAGGGCAAGGGCGAAAAGAAAATGTCCCTCCCCCTCGTCCTCGATTTTTTTGAAATTGGCCGAGAACTTCAGGCCCTCCTCCAGCAGCCTTCGGTTGAGTGTGAATTCAACCTGCAAGGGGAAGCTGAGACAGCCTGGGGTCCGGCAAAGATAACCCTTTCAAAAAAAGAGATAATCGCTATAGAGAGAAAAGAAATCAGAACCAGTAATTGAGGCCCAGGGAAATCTGGTAGCCGCCCAGGTCGAATTTTTCAAAACCCTCGAAGTTTGTGAGCGATCCCTTGCCGATATTGTATTTGAACTCGGCTTCGAAGGCGACCCGCTTGGCAAACGGAATCATGATTCCGACAAATGCTTGATAGCCGAGACTCAACTTGGTCTCGTCCCTGGCGTCGACCAACATCAGTGGGTAGATCTGGACATCTCCAATATCCGGGTCCTCGTAGACCCAGCTGTCATCTTCAAAATTAATGGCGTCCCCCTGCATCCTTACACTCCAGACAAAAAGCGTCAGGCCTCCTCCGACATAAGGGATGAAACCGGATCGGCGTCCCAAGGGCATGAGCTTCACCGATGCCTGGATGGGGGTGATGGAGACGTTGAAAATATGGCTGATGAGGAAATCTCCTTCATAGTCGGCTGGAAAGGCAAAATCGCCTTCAGCAAAGCTGTAGCCGACGTAATCGAGATAGGAGCCCGCCTTGTTTCGATTGTAGCCCTCTATCCCGATGGCAAAGCTGATCTCCCGGCTTATAAAGTGTTCGTAGACGAAACCAAGCGTCGTGTTCTGATAATCCGACTTGGTCAAGGTCATCTGCTCGAACTCAGTCGTCCAGAGGTCGCTATTCGCTCGAGGGATAAAATAGCCCGCCCGGACAGAAATAGAGTGGGAATAACCGAAACCTGGAAGCAGCAAAGTCAGAAAAACCATCCATGCGATTATTTTTTTCATGTCGTTTCTCCTTCGCCTTCAGTAAAGCAAGTTCTATGCCAAGTTTTGCGAACCGGCCATCCAGAGGAGCTTCAGCGGCTGTCTGTGCCGAAAAATGGTCAATTGTCACATTTTTAGGCTCAGGCCCCGGCCCTCCTTTATAGTCCAAATTAGGGCGGGAATCAAGAACGAAGTGGCCGCGGCATCATCGCTATCTTTGTGATGTCGTTGATCTGGAATAGGGTCCTGTCACGGCTCCTCCCCGTCCGTCCT
>CAZKBY010000022.1:0-21226 GCA_964550915.1 uncultured Eubacteriales bacterium
GTCCCTCAGGGAACGGATTTTGAGACCTGGGAGACTCAGGCCATCAACAAAGTAGCTGAAAAATTTGCCAGCAGCCTGGTCATCACCATCCTCGAGGGCTTTTAGGATGGCGTTCAGCTATTTGCTTGGGGGTGAGATCAGAGAGGATCGCCTTTTCCCCTGTTTTTTTCTTTACGGAGAGGAAACCTACCTCGCCGATGAATTTGTCCGCCAATTGAAAGACGCCTTGATTTCCCCCGACGGGCAGGGGTTCAACCTGGAGAGGTTCGCTCTTGAGGAAAGCCGCTGGGCTGATCTCATCGACCTCGCCCGGACAGTCCCCTTTTTTTTCTCCCCCTGGAGGATTGTCGTCATCGAGACTGCCGCGGAGAACGATAGCCAGCTTTCTTCCCTGGAAGAATCTATCATCAAAGACTATTTTCGATCGCCCTCGTCAAGAACGGTGCTCATCATCATCTTGGCCGGCAAGGTCAAGAAAACTCATCCCCTGGTCAGGTTCTTTTCCAGACTCCCATCGAACATGATCTGTCTCAGGGAGCTTAAGCCGCTCAAGGACGGCCACCTCTCTCGCTGGATAGACAAAAAACTTGAGGAGAGAGGGAAGCTGGCGACGCCCGAGGCTAAGAGACGTCTCGAAGAAATCATCGGCAACGACCTCAGAAGGCTGGCTAACGAGCTGGAGAAAATCGTTAATTTTGCCGCCGAGAAGAAAGTCGTTGACCTCGATGACGTCAACCAGGTCTGCGATTGGGTCAAAACCTTTGTCCAATGGGAACTTTCTAACAGTCTGGAAAAGGCCAATATCCGCGAAATCCTCCTTGTCCTTAACCAGCTGTTCAAGGAAGGGATCAAAGCAGAATACATTCTATCCATCATAGCCAATTTCTTTCGGGACATCCTGGCCGCCAAGGTTTGGCTCAGAGAGAAAAGAGACAGGAAGGAGATCTTTGCCCGCCTGAGGCCGCAAATCCAAGAGAATTTTTCCTTCTATCCCACCAAGTTTAAGACATTTTTCTCTCTCGTTGAAGGTTTCTCTTCGGCTGATCTGCGGAGCATCATCGCCGAGCTCGAGCGGATAGACTTGTTGGTCAAGACGTCGGACACATCAGCTCAGGTGCTCCTGGAAGCCTTCGTTTACAATTATTGCCGCAGGAAAGTCGGTCTGGCAAGAGAGAAAGCGGGCTTTATTTTGAGGGAGAAGGGTTAATCAGCTCTACCTGCCGGCTTAAGCGGGATTTATAGCGGTTTCCCTTGTTTTTATGAATGGCACCTTTTTTAACCGATTTATCGATCAGTGACATAGTTTCAGGAAGAAGCTTGAGGCCCGCTTCCTTGTTCTTTTCCTGGATCGCCAGGCGGAGCTTTTTTATCTGAGATCGAAGGGCTGCTTTGTTCCTCCGGTTGATGGCATTCCGGCGCTGGCTTCGGCGCCACTGGCGGAGGGCCGAGGGATGATAAGCCATCTTTTTCTCCTTGTTCTGGCGAACTATGATAAAATATCTTTCCCCTAAAGTCAACGGGAGGAAAGGATGAGAGTGGTCTTGCAGAGGGTGAAAGAAGCATCTGTGGAGGTGGAGAGGAAGAAAGTCGCAAAAATTGGCCGGGGAATCGTCCTTCTCATCGGTATTGAAAGAGGCGACAACAAGGAAGACGTTGAGTTTCTGGCCAGGAAATCAGTTGAGCTGCGAATCTTTCCGGACGAGCGGGGAAAAATGAACCTTTCACTGGTCGACGTCTGGGGCGAGGTACTGGCGGTTTCGCAATTCACCTTAGCCGCCTCGACCAAGAAGGGAAGGCGGCCCAGCTTTGATAGCGCCGAGGAGCCGAGAAAAGCAGAGGAACTGTTCGAGCAATTTGTAGCCCGGGTGAGAGGAGAGGGGGTTAAAGTGGAAGCAGGCATTTTTCAAGCAATCATGGATGTCCACCTGGTTAACGAGGGACCCGTAACCTTCATCCTGGAATCAAGGAAAGGCGGGGACTCCTCGGAGAATCGGGCAACCTGAAGCCGCGATACCTTCATCAGCCGCTGAACCTCACCCGACTGACCTTTCGGAGGGCCTCAGCTGCAGCTGTCCTGACATAGCTGCTCTTATCCTTTGTCAGTTTGACCAAGAGAGCCAGAGCCTCTTTTCCGCCGATCTCGCCAAGGGTGTCGGCCACGCACTTGCGTACATCCACGTTGGAGTCAGCGAGAAGGGGTGCGATGTAAGAAAGGGCCTCGCCGTCTTTTCTCCGGCCCAGGATTTTGACGACAGCGCTTCTGACATACCAGGGAGGCTTTTTCAGCTTTTCATAGAAGAGGCTAAGACTCCAGACTTCTCTCTCGCTCAACTCTTTGATCAGGAAATCGCGGATCGTCTCGCACGGGTCAGCCAGGGATTCCAGGAGCACTCTGAATATCCAAGGGGCCTTGAGTTTGGCGATCGCCCTCAGGATTTTCAGGCGTCTTCCCCTGTCCTCGAGGGAAGCGAGCTTGCGGAGGACTGAATCGGCGTAATAGCTGTTGCTTCTTTCCTTGCCCTCGAATTCCTTCACTGCTTTCTTGGCGGCGTTTCGTAGAGCTCTGAAGTTGTCCTCGGCATACTTTTTATAGAATTCGAATTCCTGATACGAGGCTTCCCTTAAAAACTTGAGACCCGTTGCCTTGACCAGGGGGGAAGTGCCTTCCCCTTGGAGGAGGCCGAGGAGGAAGACGATTCGTTCTCTCTTGGACAGGCTGTCAATGTGAGTGTAGAGAAACTTGATTTTTTCGTGAGGAGAGAGGGGCAGGAACTTTTCTGAGAATTCTTCCAGCGTCATGACCGCCTAACGTCTGGTGATGATATCTAAAGACGTCAAACCATTTCCAGGATATGCCCCATTTTCTCCTTTTTGGTCTTGAGGTATTTGAAGTTGGCCCGATTGGGGGGAACCTCGATGGGCACCCGATCCACGATCTCAAGGCCGTAGCCAGCGAGGCCGATAAATTTCCTTGGATTATTCGTCATTAGCCTGATTTTCTTAATTCCCAGGGAGACAAGAATCTGGGCCCCGATTCCATAATCTCTCTGGTCAGGCCTAAAGCCAAGTTTTCGGTTGGCTTCCACCGTGTCTTCGCCCTGATCTTGGAGGGCATAAGCTTTGATCTTATTTAATAGACCAATGCCCCTGCCTTCCTGGTTGAGAATATAAAGAATGACGCCTTTTCCCTCTTTTTCGATCATTTCCATGGACCGGTAAAGCTGTTCCCCGCAGTCGCAGCGGCTCGAGCCGAATGTGTCGCCGGTCAGACATTGGGAGTGAGCCCGGACCAAGACCGGTTCACCCTGATCAATCGTGCCCTTGACTAGAGCGATATGGTTTTCTCGATGAATCACATCTTCATAGACATAAACTCGAAAGTGCCCGTGTCTGGTGGGCAAATCCGCCTCTTCGACCTTCCTGACCAAGCGTTCATGCTTCATCCGGTACTGGATGAGGTCGGCAATCGTAAGAATAGGAATTTGGTGCCTTTTGCTGAATTCTTCGAGCTGGGGCATTCGGGCCATCGTCCCGTCTTCGTTCATGATCTCGCAGATAACGCCCGCGGGGTTGAGGCCGGCGAGACGGGCAAGGTCAACAGCTGCTTCCGTCTGGCCGGCCCTGGCCAGGACTCCGCCCTCTCTCGCTTGAAGAGGAAAGATATGACCCGGCCGGACGAGGTCGGAAGGTTTTGTCTTCGGGTCAATAGCAATCAAGACGGTCCTGGCTCGGTCATAAGCCGAGATTCCCGTCGTTACGCCCTCCTTGGCATCAATGGAAACGGTGAAGGCCGTCTCAAAGCGGGAGGTATTTTCTCTGACCATCAACGGAAGCTGGAGTTCGTCCAGCCTTTTTTTCGTCAAAGGGAGACAGATCAGGCCGCGGCCGTTCCTGGTCATAAAATTCACAATCTCAGGGGTGACCTTCTCGGCGGCGACCATCAGGTCGCCCTCGTTCTCCCTATCCTCGTCGTCAACAATGATGATCAGATGTCCAGCCCTGACTTCCTCCAGGGCCTTCTCGACAGAAATCGTTTTTGCTTCGCCTTCCATAGACGCAACCTTTGATCTAACGGCCAGAAAATTCAAAATAATTATACACATATTTGCCAAAGATGTCACATTCCAGGTTGACCTGCTGGCCCGGTCTCAGCCGCCTCAGGTTTGATTTTTCGAGAGTGTAGGGAATGAGCTCAACCTGGAAAGACGAAGCCTTGAGCTCGGCCACCGTGAGGCTGACGCCATCGACGCCAATTGAACCCTTAAGTGTAAGGTAAGGACGGAGTTCAGCCGGGAAGGAGATGATCAGCCTTTTTCCCGGCTTCCTCACGTTCACTCTGAGCACTCGTCCGCGGCCGTCGACATGGCCGGTAAGGAGATGTCCGCTGACGAAGGATTCAAGCGTGAGCGGAGGCTCCAGGTTCAGCCAGTCGCCGGCCCTGAGGTTGCCAAGGTTCGTTCGCTCCAGCGTTTCGTGAGAGAGGTTGAAAAAAAGGATGTCTTTTTCCTTCTTGATCAGGGTGAGACAGACGCCGTTGACCGCCACACTCTCTCCTGGGGAGAGCAGAGGGAATGAAGGAGGCGCTCCGATGGAAATCTCTTTCTTCCCTTGGTTGTATTTCCTGAATATTCCTATATGATTGATGATTCCGGTAAACATTTTAGAAATATCCTTCCACGAGGATGTCCCCGCCGATTCGAAAAGAGGAAACTCGGCTGAGTCGGAGAGCATCCTTGACCCGTCTTATGCCCTTTCCCTCTAAAAAGGAGAAAGCCTCTTTCCCTCCTATTAATCGGGGAGAAAACGCTAACAAGAGTCTATCGGCCAGTCTTTCTTCAATCAGGGCGGTGATAAGAAGGCTTCCTCCCTCGACCAAGACACTGGAAATCTCCCTTCGGCCGAGCCAGGCGAAAACTTCCGAGAGAGAAGCCTGACCGGAGTGACCGAAAAGCCTGACGATGGTCAACCCTTTTTTGGTTAGGATCTCTTCCTTTTCCCGGGGCGCGCATTTGGAGGAGAAAATGAATATTTCGCCCTCCCTGAGGGTAGAGAGAATCCTTGCCCTTGGAGAGATGCGAAGTTGTGAATCGATGATGAGCCGGGCGATTTTCTTCCCTTTCCACTGGGGGTGACGGACTGTCAACAACGGATCGTCTCTGAGGATCGTGTTGATCCCAACCATGATGGCATCGTGTTCGCCCCGGACAAGATGCATGTATTCGCGCGTTTGAGGAGAGGTAATCCAGCGGGAGTCGTAGGTTTTGGCAGCTATCCTGCCGTCGAGGCTCGCCGCCGCCTTCACAGTAACAAACGGAATTCCGCGGGTGATGTATTTTGTGTAAGTCTCATTCAGGCTGGCGTTCCTCTCCTGGAGCAGGCCTACAGTCACCTTCAGCCCGGCCTCGCGAAGTCTTTTAATCCCCTTTTTGAAGACGATCGGGTTTGGATCAAGAGCTGACACAACGACTCTTCTCGGTTTCGCCCGAATCACTGCTTCGACGCAAGGAGGAGTCCTTCCCCAGTGAACGCAGGGTTCGAGGGTAACATAGAAGTCGCTCTCACAAGCCAGGGAACCAGCGCGCTCCAGGGCGATGATTTCGGCATGGGATTTTCCGGGCTTTTCATGGTAACCCCAGCCGATAACCTGGCCGGCCCTGACACATACAGCTCCCACCAAGGGATTCGGGCTTGCCCAGCCCTTGGCTTTTGCAGCCAGGGCATAGGCCATCTCAAGATAAGCGGAGTCCCGAAGCTGCTTCATGAGATCAGTGCGGCGACGAACTGGCGGGCAGAAAACGGGAGAAGATCATCGACCTCTTCCCCCAGGCCGATGAACTTGACGGGAAGCTGGAGTTCGTCGACAATGCCGATAACGCTCCCTCCTCTGGCGGTGCCGTCAAGCTTGGTCAGGAAAATTCCCGTGAGGCCGGAAAACTTGAGGAATTCTCTGGCTTGAGCCAGGGCATTTTGTCCGATGGTCGAATCCAGCACCAGAAGGATTTCCTGGGGAGCGCCTGTAATCTCCCGGCCGATGACGCGCTTGATTTTTTCCAGTTCGTTCATCAAGTTGGAGTTGGTGTGAATTCTTCCGGCGGTGTCGACGAGGAGAAGGTCGTAGCCATGGGCTTTGAAAGACTGAAGCGCATCAAATACGACTGCAGTCGGGTCCGATCCATACCGGCCTCTGATGACTGGAATGCCCAAATTCTTGCCCCAAATCATGAGCTGTTCCTGGGCCGCGGCTCTGAATGTGTCGGCGGCGACCATCAGGACTTTCTTTCCCTTGCTTTTGAAGAAATAGGCGAGCTTGGCCAAAGACGTTGTCTTGCCCCCGCCGTTGACCCCGACCATCATGACGACCGCTGGCGCATCGTTGATGAAGAGGTCAGCCGAGCGCCGATTGAGGATTTGTACGAGCTCTTCTTCCAAAGCGGCCCGGATTTCTGAGAAAGGCGTATCTTTTTTGATCCTCTGCTTGAGCGAGAATATAATCTTTTCCGTGGCCGGGACGCCGGCATCAGCGCTGATCAGAATTTCAGCCAGCTCCTCAAGAACGCCGTCCCTTGACTTGCCGCTCCGAAGCAGCTCCTCGAGTCTCCCCCTGAGGGAGTGGCTTGTTCTGGTTAGTTTTTCTCTGAGATTTCCCAGCACGGCGAAACCATTATATTTTTCATGTTTTTCAAAGTCAAACAGACGCCGCTTGATTGTGGATTCGCCGGGTTTGTGCTACATTTACGACATGCTGATGGATGACTCAATTTGGTCCTTTATCCCGCCAAGAAAGGAAGCTAAGATTCTGGCCAGGGAGCTGGGGATTCCTCTTGTTCTTGCCTGCATCTTGACCAACCGGAACATTCTTTCTCCTGCGGAGGCGGATGGGTTCCTCTTCGGAACAATTGATGATCTGCCCGACCCCTTCCTCATGAAAGACATGAACAGGGCTGTTGTCAGGATCCAGGAAGCAATCCGGAGAAAAGAGAGGATCCTCATATTCGGCGATTACGATGCTGACGGCGTTTTATCTGTCGTCATGCTTCTCAGAGCCCTCAGGGCTCTGGGCGCGCAGGTCGATTATTTCATCCCAGAGCGGCTCAAGGACGGTTACGGAATCAAGGAAGAACATATCAGGATCATCGAGGAGAAGAAGATCGGCCTGGTTATCAGCGTTGACTGTGGGATCAAAGCTGTCGATTTTTCTCGTCGAGCCAGAAGACAGGGCGTCGATGTTATCATCACTGACCATCACCGTCCGGGTGAAAGTCTCCCCGAAGTCGTTGCCATCCTAAACCCCGTTCTTGGTGATTCGGGCTATCCCTCCAAGAATCTTGCCGGAGTGGGCGTCGTTTATAAGCTGCTTCAGGCACTCTTAGAAAGCGAAGGCAGAAAGGCCGGGCTGTCCAGTTACGCCAAGCTGGTGGCTATTGGGACTATTGCCGATGTGGCTGACCTCAGGGGAGAGAACAGGATACTGGTCAAACACGGGTTGAAAGGGTTAGAGACAATCTCCAACAGAGGCTTAAGAAGCCTTGTGGAAATATGCGGGCTGGATAGAAAAAAGATCGGCGAGGGGGATGTCGGCTTCCGGATAGGTCCTCGTCTCAACGCAGCCGGGAGGATGGGCAGGGCGGACACGGCGGTTCGGCTTTTTTTTGCCGAAACCGGGGAGGAATCCCATCAGCTGGCTAAAACGCTTGACGACCTTAACGCCAAGAGGCAGAGGGAAGAAGAAAGGATCTACCAGGAAGCTGTCCGGTGGATTCATAAGGACGGTTTCGTTGGGCGCTACAAGGCCCTGCTCTTGGGGTGTGAAGGATGGCACCGAGGCACGATCGGAATCGTCGCCTCAAAGCTCAAGGATGCATTTTGTCGCCCCGTTATTCTTTTCGCCTATGAAGACGGAAAAGCCTTTGGTTCTGGGAGGAGCACGAGCGAGTTTTCTCTAATCGATTGTCTGGATGAATGCCGGGAATTCTTTCTTGACTATGGAGGGCACCCCCTGGCTGTCGGCTGTGTTCTCGTTCGCGACCGGCTCGCCCCCTTAAAAGAAAGAATCAATGGGATCGCCCAGAGCAGGCTCAGCGAGGAAGATGTGAGGAGGAAAATCAGGGTTGACGTCAAGGTCGATTTTGGGGACATCAATGGTCCATTCCTCGAGCATTTCTTCCGGCTCCCGCCGTTTGGCGTGGGCAATCCCAAGCCCATCTTCCTCACGGAGGAAGCCGAGGTTCTGAGCCATCCCCAGCTTCTTCAAGAGAAACACCTCAAGTTTTTAGTCGGACAAAAGGGCAAGAGCTTCGAAGCTCTGGGCTGGGACAAAGGCTCCTGGATCACAGGCCTCAAGAAGGGAGACCGGATTAACCTTGTTTATTCCCTCAACTTTTCCGAGTTTCTGGGTCAAGAAAAAATTAGTCTTTCCATCGAAGGCATCAAAGATTGGGATGACTGACAGGAAAATTGCTCTGGCCAGGGTGTTCAGGGCCGCGTTCGCCCTGTGCCTGATCTTTGTTATCGCGGTCACGATCTGGTACTTCTTTTCCCATCGGCGTCCTGCCCCTGTCGAGCCCACGAGTATCAAAGGCCCAATTGAGGCAAAGGTGGAGAAACAAGAAGGAATCGAACATTATGATTTTAAGGGAGAAAGAGTCATCCAGGCTAAGGCCGCAAAGCACTATGTCGGAAGCGACGCCTTGTACCGCCTTGAGGGAAACGTCGAGATAAAAGAATTCAAAAAAGGAGGAGGTCAGGAAAGAATCATCAGGGGGGACAAAATTACCTACGACAAGGACTGGAGGCAGGTCATCCTTGAAGGCCAAGCGAGCCTCAGACAGGATGACGTTGAAGTCAAGGCTCCAGCACTCTTTTACCAGAAGGAACCGGAAAGCCTGTCCACCGATCGGGGGGCCATTTTTTCCTCAAACCGGCTTTCCGGCCGGGCCAAGCAACTGCTCTATTCCTTTTCGGAGGAGTTTCTCCGGTTGGAAGGAGAGGTGGAAATCCAGCTCAGGCGTGGCCCTGAAAGCCCGGACGTTTTAGTTTTGAAGACAGATGTTTTCATTTACAGCCGACCGGAGAAACGGGGGAGCGCTACGGGAGGAGTGACTTTTTCCCTGGGAAAGAATAGCGGTCAATCTGGTTCTCTTGAGTTTAGACTCACGGCGGACGAACAGAAAGTTGAAAAGATCGAACTGAAGGGCGGAGTCAACGCCTTGCTTGTGGCCGAGGCAGAGGTCTCGAAAAATGAGGAAGATCTTCTCTCGGCCAAGGCCAGGAGGAGAGAGATCGAGGCAGACGAAATGAGCCTTACCGCCTTCCCTGACCTGCCTCAAATGGAATTCTTGGAAGCCAGGGGCAATTGCCTCATGAAATCGGTTGCCGGCTCTGCTTCCTTGACAGAGCTCAGGTCAGAGGACATGAAAATTGTCTTTGATCGCGGGGGCGGGCTGAGCGAGCTCCGGACTTGGAATCAGGCTAAACTTCTGGAGAAGGAGAAAGACGGAAGCCTCAAACGTCTCCTTTCGGGCCAGGAAATCCTGATTGAACGTCAGGGGGAGACACTCGGTGTCCGGGCCGGTGCGAGCGAGGATGCAAGGCTCGATTCCCTGGACACCGAAATAACCGCCCTGGAAATCAGGCTTTTTTCCCGGCAGGAAATCATAGAAGCGGCCGAGGGAGTTAAGACCATTCTTAAGCCTCAAGCGGAAAAAGCTGAAGCGGTCGGTTTTTTTGCTCGAGAAAAACCTGTTTTCATCAAAGCCCGAACGATGAGATTTGAACAGAAGCTGGAGCGTTTATTTCTTAGAGGCGATGTCCGGATGTGGCAGGACAAGAACATGATCTTGGCACAGCACGTGATCATCCAGAAAGACACAGGAGAGATTATGGGTGAGGGGGAGGTTCGGTCAGTTTTTTCCCTCCAGCCGAAAAAAAAAGAAGACAAGGAGGAAAAGATCGAACTGGGGAGCGAAAAAATGAGTTACGACCCCGAGGCGAGCCTTCTGACCTTTGACCAGAAGAGTTGGCTTAAAACGAAGACAGCCCGCCTGAACGCTGGTTCTCTTTTTGTCTCGCTGGCCGAGAAATCGTCAGACATCCAGACGATCAAGGCCAGAGGAAAGGTTATTGTCGCCGATGAGCTCAGGGAGGGCCAAAGCGAGGAGGCCCTGTACGACCTGGAAGAGGAGACGATGGTCCTGACCGGCAGTCCCGTTGTCACGGATAAGGAGAAAGGAGCCGTGCGGGGAGATAAATTGACTTTTCGCCTGGGCGATGATAGAATCCTCGTAGAAAATAAAGGAAAAGAGCGTTCTACTACTGTCATAAAACGTGAACAATGAATTCAGGTCTCACCGCTATTGGCTTGATCAAGACGTATCATCAAAAGAGGGTTGTCGACAATATTTCCTTGGGGGTTGACAGGGGAGAGATCGTCGGGCTATTAGGCCCCAACGGCGCAGGAAAGACAACGACTTTCTCCATCTTTCTCGGGCTCATCTCTCAGGACGCGGGAAAGGTTTACTTGGGAGAGGAGGATATTACTGAGATGCCGATGTACTTGAGAGCTCAAAAAGGCCTTTCCCTTCTTCCCCAGGAACCTTCGGCCTTCCGCCGGCTCAGTGTCGAGGATAACCTTCAGGCCATCAAGGAGGTCATGCCTGAAGCTTTTGCCAAAGGAGACGGGACTCTGTCCAAGATTCTCGAAGAATTCGGCCTGGACAGGTTGGCCAAGGCTAAAGCCTATACATTATCCGGCGGGGAACGCAGGCGGCTCGAAATCGCCCGGGCGATGATGACCAATCCGGAGTTTATCCTTCTCGATGAGCCGTTCACCGGAATTGACCCCCTGGCGGTTTTAGACCTCCAAAAAATCATTCTCACCTTAAAGGAAAAGGGACTTGGATTGCTGATCACTGACCATGGCGTTAGGGAGACGCTGAAGATAACAGACCGTGCCTATATCATTGATAAAGGAAAGATCCTGAAGGAGGGAACTCCTCGGGACCTGGTGCGTTCCGAGGAGGTGAAGAAGTGCTATCTGGGCGAGGATTTTAGCCTCTAAAAGGAAGAACAAAGAAAGGAAAACAAACTGGCCATGGCTTTGAAACAGAGGCTTGACCAGAAACAGGTTCAGAGACTGATCCTTGCTCCGGCCCTCCAGCAAGCTATCAAGCTTCTTCCTTTGACCAACCTCGAGCTGATCGAAGTCATCGACAACGAGCTTTCGCAAAACCCGATGCTCGAGGAGGATACTCCCGAGAGAAAGGCCGACGAAACGGGGGAGTCGTCTGAGGCAAAAGAATCTGCTGACATCCCGGCTGGAGAAGGTCGTGAGAATGAAGGCAGGGACGACACTCCAGGGACTGAGGCGGGGGGCGATGATATTGAGCTTGAATCTCAATTCCAGGAATATTTTGATGACGGATTTCGGCCCGTCGTGGCGGAGAAAAAGGAGGCGCTGTCGCTCGAGAATATTTTATCGAAGAGCCCTTCGCTCTGGGATCATCTTACCTGGCAAGCCAGCCTGACCTTTTTTGATCAAATGGATCAAGAAGTGGCTCAGCTCATCATCGGCAACGTTAACGAGGACGGCTACCTTTCAGCCTCTGAAGATGAACTGGCTGCGAGCATCGGCCTGCCGGTCGAGAAAATCCGGCAGGTTCGCGAAAAAATCAAAACGTTTGATCCCGTCGGAGTGGCCAGCCTTGACTTGAAAGAGGCGCTTTTGGCTCAGATGGCTCATCACAAAATCGAAGATGAGGTCGCGCGGCGGATCGTCGAGAACTATCTTCCGTTGCTGGAAAAGTCGGATTTTGTTCAATTGGCTAAGCTCCTCGGCATCGGCCTGCAGGAAATCAGGAGTCATATCGAATTCATCAAAACCCTTGACCCGACACCCGGCCGGAAATACAGTCAGGAAAAAACGTTTTACGTTGTACCTGACATCCTGGTCACGAAGGAAGATGATGAGCTTAAGATCAGCCTTAACGACGAGGGGCTCCCTCGGCTCAGGATCAACAGCTATTACAGGAAACTCCTGGCCAAAGCGGCCAGAGAGAATCCCGAGGCCTATCTTTTCCTGAAGGACAAACTGAAAAAAGCTTTGTGGTTCCTGCGCAGCCTTGACCAGCGGGATCAGACTGTTTATAAAGTGGCCAGATACATCGTCGACCGGCAGCGAGACTTTTTTGAGAAAGGGATCGATTTCATTAAACCGCTTACCCTGATGGAGATTGCCCGAGAGATCGGTGTTCATGAATCCACGGTCGGCCGTGTCGTCGCCAACAAGTTCATGGCAACTCCTTGGGGGGTTTTCCCCCTCAAGTACTTTTTTCATAAATCTTTGGTTGGCGACTTCGGCGAAGAAATCTCATCTTTGAAGATTAAGGAAAGGATAAAAAAACTCATTGAGACCGAAGACAAAAGTCGACCCTTGAGTGATATCGAGATCGAAGAGATCCTGACCAGGAGCAACCTGAAAATTGCTCGGCGGACCGTTGCCAAGTACAGAAAACAGCTCGAGATCCCGCCGTCTCACATTCGCAAGAGAAAGTCTATCATGGAGGGAGCCTGATGGTTGTTCATTTCACGGCCCGGCAGATGGACCTGACTCCAGAAATCAAGGCCGCCTGCGAGAAGAGGTTGAAATCTCTTGAAAAACTGTTAGGGGAGGTGATCGAAGTCGATTTGATCCTTTCTGTCGAGAAATACAGATACAAAGTGGAAATCCACATCAAGACGAAAGGTGCCAGACTGGTCGTGACTGAGGAAACCCATGACTTGATGAACTCCCTTAACCTGGCCTTCGAGAATATGGAAAAAAAGGTGAAAAAGGAGAAGGAGAAGTGGAGGGAGAAAAAAAGAAGGCGAGGAAGAGAGCGGAAACAGTTTCCGGCTCTGGCCGAAAGTGAAGTCGATCGGCGGAGAATCATCAGGAGCGAAAATTACTCGGCCAAACCCATGCCGCTTGAAGAAGCCGTGCTCCTTTTTGATCTCGAGAAGAAAGACGTTTTCCTCTTCCGCAAGCCAGGAACAGAAAAATGGGCTGTTATCTACCGGCGCAAGGATGGCCACTACGGACTGATAGAGCCCGATTAGCCTGATTGAGGCCAGAAAAGGATCAATCGTGAAAATTCATACTCTGCTGACGGAAGAGATGATTATCCCCGAACTCGTTTCCCAGGACCGGGATGGAGTTCTTGAGGAGATGGTCAATTTCTTGAAAGGAAAGGAAAAAATTGAGAACGACCGGGAGCTTTACGAGAAGCTCATCCAGAGGGAAAAGTTGGGCAGCACGGCCGTTGGGAATGGGATCGCTATCCCCCATTGCAAGCTCAAAGGAGTCGAGAATCCCTTATTGATCCTGGCCATCTCGAAAAAGGGTGTTCGTTTCGAATCGGTCGATGGCAAGCCAACCCATGTCTTTTTCCTGGTGGTCTCCTCTCATGATAATCCCAGTGTCAACCTCCAAATCCTTGCCGCCATCGCCCACCTCGTGCGCAAGTCCAGCTCCCTGCCCAAAAAAATAGTCCAGGCTAAGAGCTCGCGGAGAATAATAGAGATCATCCGTGACGCAGAAGAAAAACTGAATGAATAAGGGGAAGAACCTTCCTGCTCGGCGGGCTCGCGCGGGCGCCGATAATTTTTTTGATCACCTCACCATCTCGGGTGGTTTTCTCCAGATTTTTAGCCTGGGAGTCTTGATCATCGGTCCGAGCGGAATCGGCAAGAGCGAAAGCGCTCTGGAGCTCGTCTCCAGAGGCCATCGCTTTATCTCTGATGACGTCGTGGAAGTCATAAAGTGTAGAGGAAACAAGCTCGTCGGGAGGTCACCTCTCGTTAGCCGCGATTTCATGGAGATCAGGGGACTTGGAATTATCAATATCAGGGAAATTTTCGGTCATCGTTCCATCTGCCGGCAGTCCCGGGTCGACCTTGTTATCAAACTGAAGAAATGGCAGAGGGGGGATGAGCACGACCGGCTCGGGCTCGAATTCCCTGAAGATTATGAGATCTTGGGGACCAAGATTCCGCAGTTGATCGTTCCCGTCGCTCCCGGGAGAACTATTGCGCTCCTGATCGAAGTCGCTTGCAAAGTCCATCTCCTTCGCCTCAGAGGATACCATGCTTCCCAGGAAATCGTCAGGAGAGTGGAGAGGACGTTGTCATGTCCTAAGATCAGGAGATAGGGCCATGAAGGACAACAGGTTTCTGATCATCACAGGCATCTCAGGATCGGGAAAGACTGCGGCCAGCCAATTCTTAGAGGACCTGGGGTACTACTGTGTCGATAACCTGCCGGCCAAGTTGATTCCCAGTCTGGTTGACCTCTGGCTGAGAAGGGAGGTCGAGATCGAGAGGATCGCTCTCGTCGTCGACATGAGAGAGCCCGGTTTCCTTTCTGAATTCCCTCGCGTCTTGGAACAGATCAGGAAGAAGGCTTCTCCTAAGCTGATTTTTCTGGACGCTTCAGATGAAACCCTTCTGAAAAGGTTCAGCGAAACACGGCGACCCCATCCGATCACCCGCAATAAGTCCGTTATCGAGGCCATCCGCTTGGAAAGAAAGAGGCTCGCTCCGATCAAGGAAATGGCGGATGAGGTCTATGATACATCGACCATAACCATCAACCAGCTTAAAGACCTGCTGACCAAGCGGCTGGTCAAGATAAAAAAGCAGGCCCTCCAGATCACCCTCGTGAGCTTCGGGTACAAACACGGAGTTCCGCCTGATTCCGACCTTGTTTTTGACACCCGCTTTTTGCCGAACCCCTTTTATATCGACGACCTGCGGGGAAGGAGCGGAAGGAGCAAGAAAGTCAGGGACTACGTGCTCAAATCCAAGGAGGCCAGGGATTTCCTGGAGAGGTTAAGACAGTTTCTTGGTTATCTCATTCCCAAGTTTGTGGCTGAAGGGAAGAGCTATCTGACCATTTCTGTCGGCTGCACGGGAGGCAGACACAGGTCGGTGGTCGTCGCTGACGAACTAAGGGACTATCTTCGGCGCAAGGGATATGATATAAAAGTATATCATCGAGATGCTTCCAAATAAAAGAGAAAATTTCAGGGGCGCTCCCGTACCGGGCCCGGCCCCGAGCAACTGATAGCAAGAAAATGATTGGCGGGATAATCGTCTCTCACGGAAGGCTGGCGGAAGAGCTTCTCAACGCCCTGACGATCATTCTCGGAGAGGCGCCCAACATCGAGGCCATTTCTATCGGCTGGTATAATGACGTGGACGACTCGAAAAAAAAGATCAACCAGAGTCTTAAGAAGGTCGATCAGAGAAACGGCATCATCATTTTTACGGACATGTTCGGAGGAACTCCCTCCAACCTGAGCTTCAGTTTTCTCAAGGACAATCAAGTGGAGATCATCACTGGGGTTAACCTGCCGATGCTCATCAAGTTCGTCTCCCTCCAGAGAAGCAACAATCTGAAAGAAGTCGCCAGGAAGGTCGTCGAGCAGGGCAAGAAGAACATCCATCTGGCCAGCGCCCTGTTGAGTGCAAAGCAATAAACGTGCTGGACAGGATGGTCGAGAAAGAAATTATCGTCAGGAACAAGCTGGGACTCCACGCCCGGGCGGCCGTCAAGTTTGTCAATCTGGCCAACCGCTACAGCTCGGCTGTCAAGATTATCAAGGATGACACAGAAATCGACGGCAAGAGCATTCTCGGCATTCTCACGTTGGCCGCCACTCAGGGAACGCCGATCTTGATCCGCGTTTCAGGCAAGGATGAAGACGAAGCCATGAAAGTTTTAGTGAAGCTCGTTATGAGCAAGTTCGGAGAACAAGAGTAGGGGATGTCATTCATCAGGCTTCGCGGTATCGGCGTCTCACCCGGAATCGGGATGGGTGAAATCTGCCTCTCCGAGATGGTTATTTTCACGGCCAGAAAAGAGACCATCTCTCCTGCCTGGGTGCCTCGGGAGCTAAGCAGGCTAAGGAAAGCTGTAGCGAGAACGAAGGAGGAATTGCTCCAGCTGAAGTCCGATGTCAGTAAAAAAATGGGCGAAGAGCATGGTTTCATTTTTGATGCCCACCTCCTCATCCTGGAAGACCGGTCGCTTTTCTCGGCGGTCGAGAGCATCATTAAGCAAGAGCGAGCGAGAGCCGAGTGGGCGTTGAGCCAGGTCAACCGGAAATACCAGAGTCTTTTTGATTCGCTCGACGATGACTATTTCCGGCAGCGTAAGTTCGACGTCTCTGATGTCCTGTCCAGAATCTATGGAAACTTGGAATTGAAGAAACGCAGGGAAAGCGGAGCTTCCGACATGAGAAAAATGATCCTCGTGGCCCACGAGCTTTTGCCCTCAGAGGCGGCCACGAGGCTTAGCCAGGGAAATATCCAGGCCGTGGCCATGGACATGGGCGGCCCGACTTCTCACACGGCTATCCTGGCTCGCTCCCTGAATATTCCAGCTGTCGTGGGCCTTCATAATATCACTCAGCAAGTCAAGAACGGTGATTATCTGATTGTCGACGGGACAGACGGAGAGGTCATCATTAACCCACCGCCGGCTGTCAAGAAAGAGTTCCAGAGCAAGAAAGAGAAATACGATAACTATTTCCGAGAGCTGAAGAAGACGGCCAGGCTAAAGTCTGTCACCCTGGATGAGGTGAGGTTTTTTCCGCTGGCCAACATCGAACTGCCCGAGGAGGTCGACATGGCCTTTTCCTTTGGCGCAGAGGGAATAGGACTTTTCAGGTCTGAATTCATCTTTCTGCAGAAGGAGACTCTGCCCACGGAAGAAGACCACTTTTCTGTTTACTCTCGGATCGCCAGATCAGCTTATCCTCTGCCTGTCTATATCCGGACAGTCGATATCGGCGGCGAGAAAAATCTCCCCCAGTTGAAGATCGAGAAAGAGCCGAATCCCGCCCTCGGCCTGAGGGCTATCCGGTTCTCCCTGCGGAACAGGGACCTCTTCAAGACTCAGCTTCGAGCCATCCTCAGAGCCAGCTCGACGAAGAACGTCCGCATCTTGATTCCGATGATCACAGAGGTTGAGGAAATCGGGGAGGTCAAGCTTCTTTTTGAAGAAGTCAAGGAGGAGCTGGAGAAGGAGAAGATCAGGTTTGACCGGCAGATTCCCCTCGGGGTTATGATCGAGGTTCCGGCAGCGGCGGCCATCGCTGATATTCTGGTTAAGGAAGTCGACTATATCAGCATCGGCACAAACGACCTCATCCAGTATTATCTGGCGGTCGACCGAAGCAACGAGTTCGTCTCCTACCTGTATAAACCCCTTCACCCTTCGGTGTTGCGTCTGATTAAATTCACTATCGAAGCATCGTTGCGGGAAGGCAAAGACGTCACGGTCTGCGGAGAAATGGCCGCTGATCCCCTTTCCGCTTTGATCCTGTTGGGATTCGGCTTGCGCAAGTTCAGTATGAACCCGATTTTCATTCCGCGCATCAAAAAGACACTTCGCTCGGTCGAACTGAGAACAGTGGAGAAAGTCGTCGAGGAGGCTGTCGGGTTAAAGACAGCCCAGGATATCGAGGAGCATATCATCGAGCGAATCCTGGTTAAGCATCCTAAAGCCTTTTTGACTGGGCAGGTCATCTAACCGGCTTTCTCAGGCAAGCTGTGCTGTCCGAGGAGGAGATCCGTCCATAATTGTCCTGCAGCCGGACGATATCGTTTTCTGTTGAGCGGCCGATCCATACCTCCATAACCCGAGCCGGCTTGGTGCCCACGCAGCGGAGGCGATGGGGGGCTTTTTTGGGGATAAAGACCTCCTCGCCCTTCTCCGGTTGCCAGGTTTCTTTGTCGATGGTTATTTCCAGGCCTTTGTCGAGGACAACCCAGAATTCACTCCGGCGAAGATGGTACTGGAGAGAGAGAGCAGCGCCAGGATTGACAGTGATTATTTTCAGGCTCTTGGCAAGAGCGTGGGGATAGGAGCGAAATTTTCCCCAGGGACGGACATCTTCTTGAATCAAGCTTTTGAATTTTTTTTCAATCCCGCTTTTTCTGTTCATGGCTGCCCTGAAGCACAAGCCTGTTTAGCCCTGCCTGGATTTGGGACAACGCCATTCGGCGGCTGGTTCGAACGAAGATCGCTGTCAGAAGGGGACCTCGTCTTCACCCTCGCCTTCTTCGGCAATCCCGGATTCGTCGGCTGCTGGAAGTTCCGTCGGGGAGGCCTCTCCAGCAAAAGGCTCAGCCTCAAGGGACTCTTCCCGTTTTCCCAGGAGGATGATGTTCTGGGCCTCGATTTCTGTCGTCGATCTCTTATTCCCGTCTCGATCCTGCCAGCTTCTGGTCCGGAGTTTTCCTTCGATGTAGACCTGCTTTCCCTGGGTGAGGTATTTTTCGCAGAATTCAGCTAACTTTCCCCAGGCGATGACCCGGTGCCATTCAGCCCGAACGTGGCTTTCGTTCGTGGCGGGATTAAAGAAACGCTCATTCGTGGCGATGGAGAACCTGGCCACAGCCCGCTCCTTCTGGGGAAGGTAGCGGAGGTCAGGCTTGCCGCCCAGGCGTCCAATAAGGATGACTTTGTTTAGACTATTGACGTCTCTCATCTTTGGGAACCAAATCCTTGATTTTGGCCTGGGCAATCCTGGCTTCTTCTTCCAGGGGATACTTGCCCAGGAGCAATTTTAGGACCATCAGCGCTTCCTCTTTCCTCCCCAGTTCGGCCAGGGCGAGCCCCTTCTTCAGGTAGGCCGCCGCTATCTTGTCGCTCTGGGGATAGTTCAGGATCAGTTCGTTGAGACGCTCAATCGAAGCTTCGAGTTTCTTTTGGCTAAAATAGCACTCGCCGATCCAGAAGAGGGCATTATCGGCCAGAGGGCTTTCGGGAAAGTTGTCTCGGTAGATTTTAAAACCGTCGAGGGCAAGGTCAAAATTCCCCTGAAGGTAATCCGCGTAAGCTGTATTATAGATGTCCAGGGGAGAGAGGGAAGGAAGAGGAACGGCAGCCTGCCCGGTAGGAACCGGCAGCTCTTTTTTCTGCTCCGCGGGTTTTTTTTCAGCGGGAGCCGGCTGTCCTTCCTTGGCGGCTTCCGTCGGGATCGAAGGCTGGGCTTGAGGCCCCTTGAGCATCAAGAGGTCTTCAGAAATCCGGGCCAGGACCTGGTTGACCTGATCGACTTTATCTAAGAGAACTTGATATTGAGGGGAGATATTTTTGATTCCTTCCTGGAGATCGATCTGAACCTGCTGGATTGTCTTGACCTGATTTTGAAGCTGCCGGAGTTGCTCACTAAGGGACTGGATATCAGCCGAGTCCTTGGCCAGTCTTTCTTCCAAGGCCAGGAGCTGCTTTTTTAAAACCTGGATATCTTCATAAATCAGCTCGTAGGCCTTTTTGCTCTTGTCTTGCCCGGCTGCGAGAGGGATCAGCAGATATAAAACAACTCCTGTCCCCAGAAGTCCTTTTTTCATGATCGGATTTATTTTTCGATGATCAGGAACTGGGCTCTCCTGTTCTTCTGCCAAGAAACCTCGTCGTGGCCAGGGGCCAGGGGTTGGCTCTTGCCATAAGAGATGATTTTCATTCTCTCGGGCGAGATGCCAAGAGAGACAAGGTAATCAAAGGTGCTCTTGGCCCGCTTTTCTCCAAGAGATAGGTTGTACTCTTCTGTGCCTCTCTCGTCACAGTGGCCCTCAATGAGAACCTTAACACTTGAGAACTTCTTGAGCCAGGCGGCATCCGTTTCAAGGACCGGCTTGGCATCTTCCCGGATGAAGTAGCGGTCGTAGTCAAAGTGGATCATCTGCAGAGGCGCTTCTAAATTGATCTCCTCGAGAGACTTGGACATGAAGATTTCTTCCTCTGATAAGACCGGCTTCTTGATAACAGGCGCTTCTTCGACCTTTTCCACCTTAGGCTGCTCTTTGGCCGGAGGAGGGGGCGGCGGAGGAGTCGTTGTCGCCTTTGGCTTGCAGCCAACGAAGAATAAAAAGACCAGAGCTGAGACGATTAAGAAGATGACGATTTTCTTGGTCATTCCTCTTCCTCCTCTTTTTAGGTAGGGATTTTTTAGGACAGTCACCCTTCGGCCTCCTATTGTATCCGATCAAAATTATCCCTGTCAATTAAATAATGACGATTTTCAGCCGATTTTTTTCTCCAGTGTCCCGTCTTTGGAAACGACTTTGGAAAGAGACTTGCCAGACGGGACACTAGTTGGACCAGTCGGGGAGTTTGTTCGTCCCCTGAGAGGTCAGGCGGCGGAGGTTGGCACCGTCGTAATCAATGGCATAGATCTGGGTCGCTCCAGTCAGAGAGGAAGAAAAGACGATATGACGGCCGTCGCGCGACCAGCTGGGGGATTCGTTCCGGGCGTTGCTCTCGGTGAGCTTGGTGATCTGGTTCGTCCGCAGGTTAAGGACGTAGAGGTCAAAGATGTTCTCGACGCGGGAAACATAGACGATCCTGTCTCCAGCCGGCGACCAGGCGGGCGAATCATGATAGGTGCCCCCGAAACTGACACGCCGAACGTTGGAGCCTTCCGCATCCATGATATATATCTGGGGAGTCCCGCTCCGGTCAGAGACGAAGGCGAGCTCGCGGCTCGTCGGAGACCACGTCGGGGCTGTGTCTATGGCCTCATTGTAGGTCAGCCGTTTGACGTTTTTCCCATCAGCCGAGGCGACATAGATTTCAGAGTTTCCGTCCATAGTTGAACAGAAGGCGAGCTTTTTGCCATCCGGAGAAAAATCGGGCGAAAAATTTGTTCCCCTGATAGAAACGGAGGTTTTTTTCCCCTCCTCAAGGTCCAGCAGGTAAAGGCCGGCCACGGCTACACTTGAATAGGACAGGTAGGCGATTTTCTTAGCGTCTGGTGACCAAGAGGGCATGTAGTCCCGAATTTTGTTAAAGGTCAACCGGGTCTGGTTGTGACCGTCATAATCCATCAGGTAGAGCTCATCGTTGCCATCACGATCAGAGACGAAAACGATCTTGGAGCTAAAAATCGGTTTTTCTCCGGACAGGACTCTGACGATTTCGTCGGCCATCCGGTGGCCGACAAGCCTGTAAAGATTCTGTGCCGCCTGGAAGCGTTTGCCAAAAATGAACCTTGCCCCCTTGACATCATAGAGCCTCCCCTCAAAAACGACGTCCTCAGCCCCTCCGTCTGCAACCTCTCCGACGAGGAGGATGTTGGCCTGGATGGATTCCCAGTCCTTAAAGAGAATGTTCTTCGGGTCCAGAGGGCGAATGTACTCGTGGTATTTCTTGGGGACAAGCTGGAAGATGCGGCTGTAAGAC
>CAZKBY010000023.1:0-20970 GCA_964550915.1 uncultured Eubacteriales bacterium
CTTTTTCGTGATTCAATCGACCCTCGTTCGGTTACATTTTAGATGATTCAATGCGGATGCTTGCATTTTTTCTTCAAATTGTGTTATAATAAAAGATAATTTCAAAGGGGGCGCGATAAAATTACTTTTTTCCGGCGATTTTTCCTGCAACCATTTTCCCCCGTTCTCCGTATATATTATTAAGTGAGATGGCAGGAATGAGAGAACAGAACGCTCAGATGAAAAGCAAGCGCCTCCTTTTTTCCCTTCCTTTTTCCCAGGAGTTCCTGATACATTCTGCTTACCTATCCACCCATTCCCTTGAATAGGCTGCCTTTTTGCCAGCGACGGCAAACGGGCAGCCTATTTCTCTATCGGCCGCTTTTTCTGTCTGCCAAGATCGTGCTGAAGCCGGCTGTGCTTGACACTGTAAACAAAATAAATCACCAACCCTGACAGAAGCCAGGCAGAAAACCTCAGCCAGGTCACTCCCTTTAAGCTGTACATGAGGTAGAAGCAGAAGCCGACGGTCAGGAGGGGAGTATAGGGAACGCCGGGTGTCCGGAATCTTCTCTCCAAGCCGGGCTTGGTCCGCCGGAGGACGATCACGCCGATCGACACCAAGACAAAGGCAAACAGCGTCCCGATGTTGCACAGGTCGATGATCATCCCCAGAGGAAGTACGCCCGCGATAAAAGCCGTAATCGCGCCGGTGATCCAGGTACAGATGTGGGGAGTTTTACGGCCCGGATGGACTCTGGAAAAATACTCCGGCAGAAGACCGTCCCTGGCCATGACCATGAAGATGCGCACCTGGCCGTAGATGGTGATGAGGAGGGTCGAGATCATTCCGATGATGGCGCCGGTGGCCACCAGCGCTCCACCCCACTGGATCCCGATCCGCCCCAGGGAGGCCGGGAGGGCATTGCCGACGTCAATTTCCCTGAAAGGAACGATTCCGGTCAAGACAAAGGCCACCGTCACGTAAAGGACGATGACGACGGCCAGGCAGAGCATCAAGCCCAAAGGCACGTCTCGTTTGGGATTCTTCGTCTCTTCGGCCGCCGTGGAGACGGCGTCGAACCCGATGTAAGCAAAAAAGATGATGGCCGCTCCGGACATGATCCCTTTCCAGCCGAAGGGCGCAAACGGCCTGTAGTTCGAGAAGTCGATGTGAGAGGCCCCGAGGAAGACGAAAAGCAGGATGACCGAAACCTTGATGACGACGATGATATTGTTTGTGGTGGAACTTTCCCTGATCCCTATGTAAAGAATCCAGCTGATGAGAAAGACGATGAGAACGGCCGGCAGGTCGATGATCCCTCCGGCCAGGGGCGGCGTGACCAAGCCCTTGGGAAGATGGACTCCAGCCGTCTGGAGAAGCCCGACAAAAGTCGATGACCAGCCAGAGGCCACGGCGCTCGCGGAGACCATGTATTCTAACATCAAGTCCCAGCCGATAACCCAGGCGATGACTTCCCCGAAAGCGACGTAAGCGTAGGAATACGTGCTTCCGGCGACGGGAAACAGGCAGGCTAACTCCGAATAAGTTAGAGCGCACAGCCCGCAGGTAATGGCCGCTATGATGTAAGAGAGGATCACGCCGGGACCGGCTAACTGCGAACCCTCACCCGTGGCCACGAAGATGCCCGTGCCGACCACAGATCCAATCCCCAGCGCTGCCAGGTCGATGGCCCGGAGGCTTTTCTTCAACTCGGTGTGTTCAGAAGCTTCCTGGATCTGCTCGGGCGACTTGGTCAGCCAGATATTTCTCTTTTTCATCTCCGGAGAAGGATGGATTATACATGCAAGGAGAAAGGCGTTGCAACAAAAGAGTCGCAGCACTTAGCTGCCAGATTTGACAGCGGGCAAAAAGTTTCTTATGATAGTGCCTCTCTTTGAAATTTGAATTGACGGTTTAGAGGCCAGGGAAGTCCGTGTGAAGCGGACACAGCCCCCGCTACTGTAACCGGGGACAAATCCCAGTCGATGCCACTGTCGTCGTCGGCGAGGACAGGAAGGCCTGGGAGCGGATGATCCGGGAGTCAGGAGACCTGCTTTAAACCTCAACAGCCCGTCTTCGGGAGGAAGGCAGGGTTGGTTTTTTGTTTCTGCGGAAGGCGTTCTTCGAGAAGATGTCTTCCGGTTCAGCGGGGGTCCTGAAAGGAGTCCGAGATGAAGTGCAGGCGTATTTTCATCCTTTCCCTCGCGTTTATCGGAGCCGTGCTCCCGCTTTTTCCCCAGGAAAAAGAGGAGAAACCCGGGCCTGTCTTCGAACGGCATGAAGTCGTCGTCACCGCCACCCGGCTGGAAGTCCCAGCCCGGGAGGTGGCCAGCTCAGTGACCGTCATATCAGCAGAGGAGCTTGAGCGCTGGAAAAGACTGTCTGTCCTGGATGTCCTTCGCGATGTCGCAGGGTTGTTCACGGTCCAGAGCGGCGGTCCTGGTGCGGCGGCTTCAGCCTTCATCCGGGGAGCCAACTCGGAACATACGCTCGTCCTTATCGACGGCGTCGAGCTCAACGACCCGATGAATCCCTCTCGTTCTTTCGACCTTGCCCATCTTGCCACCGAGAACATAGAGAGGGTGGAAATTCTCCGCGGCCCCCAGAGCCCCCTCTATGGCTCTGACGCTCTGGGAGGAGTCATCAACATCATCACCAAGAAGGGCGCGGGGAAACCGAAGGCAACGCTGGCCTCGAACGCCGGCTCTTACGGAACGTTCGTGAGCGGGGGTGGAATCAGCGGCTCGGCGAAAGACGTCTCCTACTCCTTTGGACTTCAGCACTCGACGATGAAGGGCGTCTCTACGGCCAGCTCGGCTTACCCCGGCAACAGCGAAAATGACACATGGAGAAATCTCTCGCTCTCCGGCAGGCTCGGAATAGTCCTGGGGAAAAATCTTGAGGTTGACTTGACAGCCCGTTCCACTCTGGCCAAGGTTGATCTCGACAATTTCGGCGGTCCTTACGGCGATGATCCCAACAACATCCAGGACTACAGGCACATTCTTGTGCGCGGCCAGATCCGGGGGCTTTTCCTGCACAACCGCTGGGAGCAAAAGCTGGCCGTTTCCCTGGTCGACTCACGGCGCAGCCACGATAACCCCGCTGACGAAAGCCATCCTTTTGACTCGGAAAAGGGCCGTTTCGACAGTCGGAGCCTCAAGTTGGACTGGCAGAACAACTTTTTCATTCATCCCGCCAACACCCTGACTCTCGGAGTCGAACACGAACAGGAGGAAGGCGAATCAGAATATCTGATGTCAGGACAATGGGGGACGTACGCGAGCGATTTTCCTCTCCGGAAAGCTCGCCTGATCGGCATCTACATTCAGGATTATGTCCGCTGGGACGACCGTCTCTTCGCCTCGGCCGGACTCCGCTATGACCATCACAGCCAGGGAAGAGGGGCACTAACCTTCCGCGTTGCGCCCGCCTATATCCTCCAGGTCACGGGCACGAAGCTCAAAGCGAGCCTCGGGACTGGGTTTAAGTCGCCATCGCTCTATCAACTCTACGCGCCGGGCACTTATTTCGGCCCCATCGGGAATTCAGACCTGCGGCCGGAGAAATCTTTGGGATGGGATATCGGGCTTGAGCAGTCCTTTCTCAGCCAACGGGCGCGGCTCGCCATCACGTACTTCCACAACGACTTTAAGGACCTCATCAGCTACGATTCCACCCAGGGATATATAAATATCGGGAAAGCTGAGGCTAAGGGCGTGGAGGTACAGTTAGAGGCCCGGCCCCTGGAAGCAATTTCGTTTAATGCCGCCTACACCCGTCTGGAAGCCAGGGATAAAATTCAGGAAACAGATCTCCTGCGCCGGCCAAAAGACACGCTTTGCGCCGTTTTGAGCTGTCCTTTCATTGACAAGTGGGACCTTTCCTTTTCATTTCATTACACCGGGGAGAGAAAAGATATCGACTACACGGCCTGGCCCGCGCGGGAGGTCATACTGCCCGGCTACAGCCTTCTGAACGCGATTATTTCCTGTGCCCCGAACCCGAACATCGAGCTTTTTGTCAGGCTGGACAATATCCTTGACGCGCACTACGAGATGATCTATGGCTACGGAGCCCTTGGCTTCTCCGCCCGAGCTGGCGTGAAACTTTCCTTGTAACCTGAGATGGGAGGATGCGCAGATGAGTCAGCGGTCTAACATCGGCTCCTCGTGATAATCGATAGAAATCTTCGCCCCTTTCCTGGGCTTGAGGAGCTCGATGACCCGGAGAAAAGTCTTGTTCTTCTTCTGCCACAGCCGGTTTAAGTTCCTGGCGTAACGGGCAAGGTAGAGGTCGAACCACCTGCCCTCAACAAACCTTTTGGCCATTTCGATGAGAGAATAGAACTTCTTGTGACTGAAAATCTGGGCCCACTGGAGACCGGAGAGGGAAAACCGAGCCGGCTGGAAAACGACGTGGTGGGCGTCGTAAAGACCCCAGTCGTGGAATTTGATCCGGCCTTCTTTCTTCATCTTCTCGTAGAATTCCGAACCCGGCAGCGGCGTCAGGATCAGAAACTGGGTTGAGGTCAACCTGGCTTTCCGGGCGAATTTCACTGTCTCCATGACCGTCCGCCAGTCATCCTGGTCAAACCCGATGACGAACATCCCGTGGATGTGGATGCCATGTCCCTGGAGAATGCCGGCAGCGCTGGCGATTTCTTCCACGGTCTGCCGTTTTTTCATCGCCTTGAGGCTTTCCGGGTTCATCGACTCAAACCCGATGTAGACGGTGTGACAGCGGGCCTTTTTCATCAGCCGGACCAGCTCGATATCCTTGGCGACGTCAGCCCGCACCTGGGCCGTCCAGCGGAATTTGAATTTTTCCCGGATCATGGCCGCAAGGAGTTCTTTTGCCCGTTTGCGGTTGGCTGTGAAATTGTCGTCGTAAAAGAAGATGATCTTGCGCCGGTCATTATGTCGACGGAGCTCTTCTAACACATTCTCTGTCGAGCGAAACCGGTAGGTCCGACCGAACATTCCGGTCACGGCACAAAACGAACAATCAAAGGGGCAACCCCGCGATGTTTCGACCGGGATGGTACGCCTTCCTTTCTGTTTCCACTTCGGCAGTTTGAGCAGGGAGAAATCCGGAAAGGGAATCCGGTCGAGGTCGACCCAGGAGGGCCGGAAGGGATTATGAACGACCTCACCGTCCATCCTGTAGGACAGGCTGGGGATCGAGGCGAAGCCTTCGCCCTTTTCCCAGGCATCGATAAAAGCCATCAACGTCTCTTCGCCCTCGCCGCGAATGACAAAATCCGCATGCTCCATGGCTTCTCCGGCCAGGAACGTCACGTGAGGCCCGCCCATGATAACCGGAACCCCGAGCCTTCGAGCCTCACCGGCGATGGCATAGGCCCGCGGCGCCGTCGAAGTGATTGTCGAGATGGCCACGAGGTCAGCGGACCTGACCGCTTCAAAGTCGATTTTTCTTACCTCCTCGACAAAGACTTCGACTTCCCATCCCCGGTTTTTCATCATCGTCCCCAAGATAAGGCTCCCGAGCCTGGGCAGAGGAAATTTGGAAAAGATGTGGAGGTTTGGAGCCTTCGGCTCGATAAAAACAATTTTTCTCATTGGTGTTTCCTTTTATCCGCCGTTTTTTTCTCTCTTTTCTCGTTCTTATGTTTCAAATTCAACACCTCTTTCTTTTTTTTCTTGAGCAAATCTTCCCACCTGTCGATCCCTTCCTTAAAAAGATTGATCTTGTCACGAAGATTCTTAATTTCCACCAGCATCGCGTCCAGCTTGCACGCGGCTTCATTCTGGGGGAAAGCCTCAAGCTTGTCCTTGAGCGCCAGAAAATCCCGGAAATCATCCGATATTTTCTTGATCTCTTCGAGCGTATAGCCGAAAAGTTGAAGGTCCCTGATCAGTTCGCAAAGATAGACATAGATTTTGGAATAGAGCCGGAATCCACCCTCCGTCCTCATGTCTGGCTCGATGATACCCTTATCCTCCCAGTGCTTTATCGTCCTGGCGCTCAGGCCCACCCGTTCGCCCAGGTCTCCGATGGTGAGGTACTCGCCGTGTTCCCCCTCACCTCCCTTCATCTCGCCCGACCTAGGCAAGCCCACTTTCTTTATGATCTTCTGGATTTCTTCCGGCCCGTAGCCCAAGTTCTCCAGACTCTGGATATGGTTCAGTTTCCCCAACATGTCCTCGGCATAGAGAGGAACTCTTTCTTCGGTGAAGCCGACCGGCTTGAGAAGCTTGAGCTTTTCCCATTCCCGGAGAGCGGGCTCAGGAATGTTGAACCTAGCCGCGAATTCATCGCGCTTGTAAACCCGGTTATCCATTTTATACCTATACGTTCAGTTATAAATTCAATTGATAAAAATCATACGTGCATGACTATATTTGTTAGGCGGCCGTTTGTCAAGCGAAATCTAATATGACAGCCTGGCGACGAAATCGTCATTGGCCAGGCGTTCGAGGTGGCAGTTCTTCTTGACTTTTTCTTTAGGCGGCCATATTTTTTATCCATGCCCGGCCTGTCAGAAAGGGAAAAAAGGCCGCACCCCGTATTCTCGAGAGGACAGACGTCGCCAGCGAAAGGCAAGAAAGATGAACATAAAAAGGATGATTTCTGCAGCCATCTTCATCGGATTGGTTATTGCTAATCCTTCCTCCGGCGCAAAAAAAGGCGCGCGGCTCCTGGTCCGGATCGTTTCGACCCCAGAAAAGATGCTGGCTCTCTCAGAATGGGAGCTCGATTTTGCCTCACTGGCCCCAAGGGCCTCCCTGGATGCCATCGTCACGGAAAAGGAAATGGCCTCCCTTCTCTCAGAGGGCTATGAAGTGGAAATTCTCGAGCGCGAATCCGACCTGGCCGGCCAACCCCTTGACCCTTTCTACCATACACTCAAAGAAACCCATGAATACCTCCAAACTGTTGAGCGGCTCTACCCTTACCTCGCCAGGCTTCACACGATCGGAAAGAGCACGAGGTTCGCGCTTCCCATCTGGGCCATGAAAATATCGGATAATCCAGGCGAGGATGAGGACGAGCCGGCCGTGCTCATCGACGCCATGCATCACGCCCGCGAGCCGCTTGGAAATGAAATCGCGCTTGCCTTCATCGATTATCTTCTTTCCCGCTACGACTGGGATGAGCGCGTCAACTCCTGGGTTCGTGACTTCGAGATCTGGGTGATTCCGGTCATGAACCCGGAAGGCTATCAATACATCCTTGATAACGAGTTGGCCTCGCCCTGGTGGAGGAAAAACTTGAGGGACAACGATTCGAACGGCATCATCGACTCGGATTACGACGGCGTTGATCTCAACAGGAATTACGACCTGAACTGGAGCTATGGCGGCTCCAGCAGCCCCGCCGATTGGACTTACCGCGGTCCCTCTCCTTTTTCCGAGGACGAGACCCAAGCAAAAAGGGACCTGGCGCTGCGGGAAAGGTTCGATGTTGCCATCACCTACCATAGCTACGGAGAGACGGTCATGTACCAGTGGTCCTGGCCCGGGACAGAAGGCCGCGCTCCCGATCACGATCTGCTCAGGAAAATGGCCACGGAGATAGCCGCCAGGATCCAGAACTTGAGCGGGACGGGCACATACACGATCAGCCGCCAGACGGCGGCCAACCAGAGCTCTCCCTGGATTTATGCGGTCATGGGCACCCTCGAATTCTTAGTGGAAACCGGGACCTCCTTCATCCCTCTGGACAGCTCTGTCATCCGGACAGTCGTTGAAGCAAACCTGCAGGGCCTTTTTTATCTGCTGGACAGGCTGCGCGGGCCGGGGATCACCGGCCGGGTCATTGACCGGAAAACCGGCCTGCCGCTTGAAGCCCTTGTCTCCGTCGTGGAAATTGACGATTTCAGCACCATCAAGCCGAGAAAAAGCCATCCCCAGACTGGCCGGTTCACAAGGCTTCTTCTTCCGGGAAAATATACCCTACGGGTTCAAGCTCCGGCGTTTAATCCGGCCAGAATATCCATCACGATCGGGGATGAACTTCTGGAGAAGGATATTATCATGATTCCGCAGCGCGACCGCCGACGGTTCGACAGGTCGCCACGGAAATAATTTCCCGAATCGTTGCTGGTTCTGTTGATTTTTTCGCATCGTTGCGATAAAGGTTGGAAAAGGTCGCAAGGAAAGGAGGCCCGAAATGAGACGGAGGAATTTTCTCGTCCGGGGATTGACGCTAAGCGCCGCGGCCGCAGCGCTTGCCGGCCCCACAACCCTGGCCGCCTCCAGGCAATCAGGCTCCCCGGCCAAAAAGAGCCGCTTCAAGCTGAGGTATGCGCCGTCCTTCGGTCAGTTCAGGCATCACGCCGGCGATGACCTCGTCGCCCAGATTCAGTTTGCCGCTGACGAGGGGTTCGGCGCCATGTTCGACAACAGCCTGATGAACAGACCAGCCGCCGACCAGGAGAAAATAGGCCGCGAGCTTGAAAAAAGGGGGATGACTCTCGGCCCGTTTGTCCTCTACGCCGATTTCAGCCAGAAAAGCTTCGTCACCAAGGATAAAGACATCCGCGATATGCTTATCAAGAAAATGGGGCAGGGCATCGAAACCTCAAAAAGAGCAAACACTCCCTGGGCGCTCGTCGTCCCCGGCCGCTACGACGAGAGCCTGGCCTGGGAGTACCAGACAGCCAATGTCATCGAAAACCTGAGAGCCTGCGTCGAGGTCTGCGAGCTGGCCGGGCTCATCCTCGTCTTGGAGCCTCTCAACCCCAAGGACCATCCGGGGCTTTTCCTGACCCGGATTCCCCAGGCCTACGAGATTTGTCGGGCGGTGGCCAGCCCATCGTGCAAGATTCTCGATGACCTCTACCATCAGCAGATCACCGAGGGCAACCTGATTCCTAACATCGACACGGCCTGGGAGGAGATCGCCTCGTTCCACATCGGGGACACGCCGGGCCGGAAGGAGCCGACGACCGGCGAGATCAACTACCGGAATATCTTCAAGCACCTCCACCAGAAGGGCTACCATGGTGTCCTGGGCATGGAGCACGGCCACAGCCTGAAGGGCAAGGAGGGCGAACGGGCGACGATCGAGGCCTACCGGGCCTGCGATGATTTCTGAAATGGCCAGAATTATTCGTGCGATCCTTTCCTTGCGAACGACCTTGGAGAGCGAATCAAGCTCTGTCTGTTCCGGCGAGATGGCTTCGCCGTCGAGCTCCCGGCAATGGCCGCGCCGCTCGGCATCGGGAGAACCGATTCGACGGACAAGGCATTCCAGAAGGAGGTGAAAAATGCCTAATCAATTTTATCAAAATGATAGAAATAATAAGAATAGTATAATTTCGCGGAGGGAATTCCTTAAAGCGTCGGCAGCCGTTTCGCTGGCCGCAGCCCTGCCGCACATTCCAGGCGCCCACGCCGCCGGCTCTGACGCCATCCGCGTCGGCATCATCGGCTGCGGCGGCCGGGGAACAGGGGCAGCAATCGACTGCCTGAAAGCGGCACCGGGCGTTGAGGTGGTCGCCATGTTTGATCTCTTCCAGGACCGGATCGCCAGCTCGCTCAAAAAGCTCACCGAAGCGCACCCGGACAAGGTGAAAGTCCCGCCCGAGCGGCAGTTCACCGGGTTCGACGGTTACCTGAAGCTGGCTGCCTGTCCGGAAGTAAACCTCATCATAATGGCTGCCCCGCCCCATTTCCGGCCGATGCACCTGCGGGCCGCAATCGAGATGGGAAAGCACGTCTTCATGGAAAAGCCCGTGGCCGTCGATCCGGTGGGCGTCCGTTCGGTCATCGCTTCTTCGGCGCTGGCAGAGGAGAAGGGCCTGGCCATCGTCGCCGGAACCCAGCGCCGCCACCAGGCCCGCTACATTGAGCTGATGAAGCGCATTAAAGACGGCGCCATCGGCGAGCTCGTCGGCGGCCAGTGTTACTGGAACCAAGGCGAGCTCTGGGTCAAGAAAAAAGAGCCGGGCATGTCGGACATGGAATGGCAGTGCCGGAACTGGCTCTATTTCACCTGGCTTTCGGGCGATCACATCGTCGAGCAGCACGTCCACAACATCGACGTCATCAACTGGGCCTTCGGGATGTTGCCAGTCAAAGTCATGGGCATGGGCGGACGCCAGGTGAGGACAGCTCCAGAGTACGGCAACATCTATGACCACTTCGCCGTCGAGTACGAGTATCCGGACGGCGTGCGGGTGCTGAGCATGTGCCGCCAGATCCCGGGCTGCGCCGAGCGCATCGAGGAACGGATCGTCGGCACCAAGGGCGTGGCTTTCGGGTACGGTGAAATCAGGGGAGAAAACAACTGGAAGTTCGAAGCTGATGAGCTCAATCCCTACGTCCAGGAGCACGTCGATCTCATCGCAAGCATCCGCACCGGCCAGCCCCTCAACGAGGGCCGCCGCATCGCCGAAAGCACGATGTGCGCTGTCATCGGCCGGATGAGCGCTTACACCGGCCGCGCCATCAGCTGGGAGTGGGCAATGAATGCCTCCCAGCTCGACCTCTCGCCGAAAACCTATGAGTTCGGGCCGAATCCGCTCGACCCGGTGGCCGTTCCCGGTCAGACGCCGCTCATTTAATCGAGTTGACATTCCGTCCTGTTGCGATTTATTATCCCTGGCTGGGTGATGAAGCTATGCCCGCACAGAAAGGCGCGTGGAGCCGGGCCAGCGGGAGTGGGCTTCCGATACTTCCAGAATCGAAGTCTTTTTGAATGCCTCTTCATAGATCGTGTTTGACTAATCCGAAAGGAGAAGAAGAATGAAGTTTTCGTTCACGGCCAGATCCGTTATTTTAACGCTTTTCTTTTTTCTCTGGGGAACTTTGTTCCCCCATGTCACGGCAGCCCAGCCTTCCCCGCAGATTTTGACGCCAGCCGAACATTTCGGGTTTAAACCCGGCGCTGACCGGATGCTCTTCAACTATGAGGAGCTCATAAGCTATCTCAACAAGCTCGATGAGGCATCGCCCAGGTTGAAACTGATGGAGATCGGCAAATCGCCCATGGGAAGGCCAATATACATCGCCTTTCTGTCTTCTGAAGAAAATATCAACCGCCTGGACAGACTGAAAGAGATCAACCGGAAATTGGCCCTGGACCCGAACTTGACTGAATCCGAGAGAGCGACTTTGTTTGACGAGGGGAAAGTTTTTATGCTGGCCGCTCTCTCCATGCATGCTGATGAAGTCGGCCCAGCCCAGGCCGCGCCCCTGATTGCCTATGAACTAGTGACAACTCAAGACACACGGCTACTCGAAAGGCTCGGCGACACCGTCTACATGATGATCCCCACCCACAATCCGGACGGCATGGACATGGTCGTCGAGCATTATCGTAAATACAAGGGGACTAAATATGAGGGCAGTGCCATGCCCGGCGTCTATCACAAGTATGTCGGCCATGATAACAACCGCGATTACCTCACCCTGAGCCAGGAAGACACGCGGGCAATTTCCCGGATCTACAGCCTCGATTGGTTTCCCCAGGTGCTGGTGGACAAGCACCAGATGTGGACGAGCGGCCCGAGATATTTTGTTCCGCCTGTGCACGATCCCATCTCCGAGAATGTCGACGCCAGCCTCTGGAACTGGACAAAGGTCTTTGGCTCTCACATGATCACCGACATGACCGAAGCTGGTCTATCCGGCGTCTGTCACAGCTATATTCCCGACGATTACTGGCCAGGTTCGACCGAAACCTGCATTTGGAAAAACGCGATCGGCATGTTGACCGAAATGGCCAGCGTCAAGGACGCCACTCCGGTCTTCATCGAACCGAACTAGCTCGCCGTCTACGGCAAAGGCCTCTCGGAATACAAAATGAGCATCAATATGCCGCTCCCCTGGCCGGGCGGCTGGTGGCGGCTTACCGATATGGTCGAGTATGAAATCGCTTCCACCATGTCGATGCTCAAGACAGCCTCGCTCTACTGCCGACAGATCCTCGAGTTCCAGAACGACCTCTGCCGCAGAGAGGTGAAAAGGGGCCAGATTCAGCCGCCGTTTTATTATGTCCTGCCGCAAGCCCAGGGCGATCAGAGCGAACTGGTTGGGTTGGTGAACCTGCTCCGGGAGCACGGCGTCAGAGTCTGCCGCCTCTCTAAGGCGGCCGGGCTTGAGGGCAAGACTTTCCAGGCCGGCGATTTCGTCGTGCCTTTAGCCCAGCCGTTTCGTCCCTTCATCAAAGAGGTGATGGAAAAGCAGGAATACCCGGTGCGGCGGTACACGCCGGGCGGCGAGGTAATCAAGCCCTACGATATCACGAGCTGGTGCTTGCCGCTTCACCGAGGAATCAATTCGTTTGAAATCAAAAACCGCTCGGAGGACCTGGAGAGGCTTCTCGTCGAAGTCAGCCAGGATTTTAGTCTGAAAAGAGACATCACGGCCGATTTCTGGGCGGCAATTCTCACTGTCAACAACAACGAGAGTTTTAAGGCCGCTTTTCAAGCTCTCAAACAAGGGTTGAAAGTGGAGCGATTGGACAATCAGGAAAATTTAGCAGAAGAAGAAATCCCCAAAGGCAGCTTCCTCATCCGACATGATCCCCGGCTGAAACCGATCCTTGAAGCCCTGACCGTTACCCCGGTGATTTTGACCGAATCCCCGGACGTCAAGATGACGCCGCTAAAACTGCCGCGGATCGCCTTAGTGGAAACGTATTTTCACGACATGGACGCCGGCTGGACGCGGTTCGTGTTTGATTCTTACGGCATCCCGTTTACGGTTCTGCGCCCTGGTGATTTTGAGAAGACCGACCTAGCTAAGAACTTCGATACAATCGTTTTCCCCGACGCCGAGAAATCCATCCTGATGGAGGGAAAATACAAAGCCCGCGACGAATATTATCTGGCCGATTACCCACCCGAGTACACAAAGGGTATCGGAAAAACTGGCATGGAAAAGCTAATGGCTTTTCTGGACAGCGGCGGAACGATTATTTCCTGGGGCGCTTCCACTCCCCTTTTCATCGGGAAACTGGAAATCTCGCGGGGGAAAGAGGACAAGGAAGAGTTTCAGTTGCCGGTCCAGGACATCTCCGAAAGCCTGCAAAAATCCGGGCTGTACTGCCCGAGCGCCTTGATGAAAACCTTGCTTCTCGAGGATCATCCCCTGACCTTGGGTCTTCCCCGGGAGATCGGCGTCGTCTTCAATGGAAACCCTGTTTTTACCACCTCCGTTCCCATCTTCGATATGGACCGTCGTGTCATCGGAAAATTTCCGGAAAAGGATATCCTCATGAGCGGCTATTGCGAGAAGCAGGAAACCCTCGGGGATAAAACGAACCTGGTCTGGCTGAAGAAAGGCAAGGGGCAGGTCGTCCTGTTCGGGTTCAGTCCGATCTTTCGGGCCTCCACCCAGGCGGCCTACAAGCTCTTATTCAACTCCCTTCTGCTTCAGAAATGAGATAGGAGTCGGAAAGCTAAATCTGATTCTTTCAAGACGATATCTCTCTCACCGAATGGCAATTTGAGAATAATCGACACTTTTAGCGTCCTTTCCGCCGGACGCAATGGGTCCGTTTTAAAAAGAAAGGGCATTTCGGTTCCGCTGAGCGACGTGATCATCGCCGCCGATTGCATCGACCACGGCCTCATCCTCATCGAATCGGACAGACACTTCGCGACCATCGCTGCCCGTCTTTCGCTCAAACGGCACGCCGGCGGCGACCGCGGCCGACAGCGCTGGCGGGCACCTTGAGCTCGATTAGACATCCGGCAATCCTTCGGTTTATCATGCCTTACGATCGTGTGAGGTGAAGTTGGTGCTTGGCCGTTCATTCAGCCGACGCACGACAAAAACAAATTTCTCCTCGGCTCCTGATTGATTTCCCCATCCGCTGTTCATGCCTGCCATGGTCTTGACGGCTGTAATCCGGATGGTATAATGAGACGGAATCCGATGACCTTGCGAGCCGCTTACACCGCTGCTATCCCAGGCCGCATGATCATGTCCGGCCCGAAAACGGGCTGAGACATCCCTCCAGCCCGTTTTCGGGCTCTTCCCCGGTGATTCGGGGCTTATCCCCCAGTCATGTCTTCGCCCTTTGACTCAATCCGCATGAGGAGGAAACACTATGGCTGATTCGCACACTTTCCATAGAGACACGCTTTGCCTTCACGGCGGGCAGAGCCCCGACCCGGCAACGGGCGCCAGGGCTGTCCCTATCTACCAGACGACTTCCTATGTCTTCAAGGACGCGCGGCAGGCGGCCAGCCTGTTCGCCCTCGAGGAGGCCGGCAACATCTATACCCGGATCTCAAACCCCACGGCCGAGGTCGTCGAAGCGAGAATGACGGCCCTTGAGGCCGGAGTGGGAGCCCTTCTTACGGCCTCCGGCCAGGCCGCTTCCACGCTCGTTTTTACGACTCTGGCCAAGCAGGGGGAAAACATCGTTTCGAGCGCGAGTCTTTACGGCGGAACCAAGACCTTGCTGAGCCAGGTCCTCCCGCGCTTCGGCATCTCGGCCAGGTTCGGCGACGTCAAACGGCCGGATTCCTTCGCCGCGCTCATCGACGACCAAACGAGGGCGCTTTTCGTCGAGACGATCGGCAATCCCTCGGGAGAGGTCGCCGACCTCGAAGTCTTTGCCTCTCTCGCCCATGACCATCGGCTTCCCCTCGTCGTCGACAACACGTTCGCCACTCCGGTTCTGTGCCGGCCCTTCGAGTGGGGAGCGGACATCGTCATCCATTCGGCGACCAAGTTCATCGGCGGGCACGGCACCTCGATCGGTGGCCTCGTCGTCGACGGCGGCCGCTTCGCGTGGGACAGCGGAAAATTTCCAGATTTTGTGAAGCCTTCGCCCGGCTACCACGGCCTGAAGTTCTGGGAAACCTTTGGCGCCCAGACCTTCATCGTCTTGTGCCGCGTGCAAGGAATGAGGTCCATGGGCCCAGCTCCTTCGCCGTTCAACGCCTTTCTCTTTCTTCAGGGCCTCGAAACTTTGCATCTCCGCGTCCCGAGGCATTGTCAAAACGCCTTGGCCGTCGCCTCGTTCCTCCAGGATCATCCGCGGGTCGCCTGGGTGAGTTTCGCCGGGCTCCCCGGACATCCATCGCACGAGGCGGCCAAGAAATATCTCGGCGGCGGGTTCGGGTCCATTTTCACCTTTGGAGTCAAAGGCGGGTCGGAGGCGGGAAAAAAGCTCATCGAAAGCGTCCGCCTGATCTCGCATCTCGCCAACGTGGGTGACGCCAAGACACTCATCCTCCATCCCGCTTCTACCTCGCATTCGCAGCTCACTCCCGAGGAGCAAGCCGCCGCGGGTGTGAGCCCCGACTTGGTTCGTCTCTCGGTCGGGATCGAGCACGAAGCAGATATCATCGCCGACCTAGAGCAAGCCTTGGCGGCGATATAAAAACCTGAGGAGCCAAAACCAATGAGTGAATACAGCGTGCACAATGGTAAGGGGGCCTCGGTCGGGATCGTCGAAAAAAAATACCTGACTTTCGCCGCTCCGCCCGACGAGCTCGAACTCGAGTGCGGCCGCACATTGGGACCGGTCACCCTTGCTTATGAAACCTACGGGCTGCTCAATCCCGAACGTACCAACGCTGTCATGATCTTCCATGCCTTATCCGGGAATTCCCACGTGGCGGGCTATTACTCGAAAGAAGACGAAAAACCGGGCTGGTGGGACAATATGGTCGGGCCGGGAAAAGGGATCGATACCGACAAGTACTACGTGGTTTGCTCGAACATCCTGGGAAGCTGTTACGGCTCGACAGGGCCGGGCTCGCTCAACCCCAAAACAGGAAGGCCCTACGGGCTGAGCTTTCCCCTCGTCACCATCAGTGATATGGTGAAAGCCCAGAAGAGGCTGGTCGATCATCTCGGTATTCCCAGGCTCCTTTGTCTTATCGGCGGCTCGATCGGCGGGATGCAGGCGCTCCAGTGGGCCGTGGACTACCCGGAGATGGTATTTGCCGCCGTTCCGATGGCCAGCACCTGCCGGCGGTCCGCCCTGTCAATCGGGCTCAGCGAGGCTCAGAGACAGGCCATCCTCCGCGACCCGAACTGGAATAGCGGCGATTATTATGGCCGCCCCGCGCCGGACAAAGGTCTTGCCCTGGCCCGCATCATCGGCCATATCACCTATCTTTCCGAGGATTCGATGGAGAAGAAATTCGGCCGCAAGCTCCAGGAGAACTCCGCCTTCAAGTTCGACCTGTCCACTGATTTTCAGGTGGAAAGCTACCTCCACTACCAAGCGAAAAAATTCGTCGAGCGCTTCGACGCCAATGCCTACCTTTACATCACCAAGGCTTCCGATTACTTCGACCTCGCGGAGCAGCGAGGCGGAGGGTCTCTCGTTGAAGCTTTTCGGAGAGCGACGGCAAGGTTCCTGGTCATCTCCTTTTCCTCGGATTGGCTTTACCCAACCTCCCAGTCGAAGGAAATGGTCAAGGCCATGAAGAAGGCCGGCCTGGATGTCAGTTTCTGCGAGATCGCCACCGATTTCGGCCACGATTCCTTCCTTCTGGCGCATGAACAGTTGACGCGTCTCCTCTCGGGATTTCTGACCCGCCTGAGCCGGCAAGCGGCCGGTCTTCCCGATTCCAGACCCAAGGAGAGAGCCGATGCGGTTTGATTTGCAGATTATCGCTTCCTTCATCGAGCCGGGGTGCCGTGTCCTCGACCTCGGTTGCGGCCGCGGGGATCTTTTAGAATACCTTCGTAATAACAAGCGGGTGGGAGGATACGGCATCGAAATCGACGAGAAAGAAGTCATCGAAGGCATCGAGCGGGGAATCCCCATCCTCCAGGGCAACATCAACGAAGAGACGCACGATTTCGGAGACCGGAGTTTCGACTACGTCATCCTGAGCCAGACGCTCCAACAGGTCTATGACCCTGAGCGGGTCATCGCCGAGATGCTCCGCGTCGGGAAAAAGGGAATCGTCAGCTTCCCCTGCTTCAACCACATCGCCATCAAGCTCCAGCTCCTGTTCAGGAGCCGGGCGCCGGTGACCGAAGAGCTGCCCTACGAGTGGTACAACACCCCAAACATCCGGGTGATTACCCTAAGGGATTTCCGGGCCTTTTGCGCAGCGCGCCACATCGCCATTCTCAAAGAAGTCTCCATCGCCACGCACCACCGGGCCGAGTCAGGCCGGGTCGTCAGGTTCTTTCCCGACTGGTTCGCCAAATACGGCATCTTCATGATCTCGCGGAAACACGGGAAATAAAAATATTGACAGGGATCGCCCTTTCTTATATATATTTACATCATGGCTACCGACGCGAGATTTCGTTCGGTCGTGCATTTCTGCGTCGTGTCCTTCTGGTGGTGGGCGGTCTAACCCGCCCGAAATCCCTGCCCCCTTTTCCATTCTCTTTTCCAGCGCGAACCTATGCGTTCGCCCCGGTGTTTCATTTTCCAGGAGGATACAATGACACTTACATCGAAACAAAGGTTCTCGTCGAGGGACGCGGACCTGCTTCCGACGTCCTTCTATAACCTCAAGGCCGACCTCAGCGTCCGGCCCAAGCCGCCGCTCCATCCTGGCACCAAGGAACCCTTGGACCCGAATGATCTCGAGCCTGTTTTCCCCAAGGGGTTCATCGCCCAGGAGATCACCCTGGACAGGTTCGTTGCCATCCCCGAGCCCGTTCTGGAAAAATTCGCCATCTACAGGCCCACGCCCCTTGTTTACGCCTCCGGATTGCGCCGGGCTCTCGACACACCCGCCCACATCTTCTACAAGTATGAAGGGGTGGGCCCGGCCGGAAGCCACAAAAGCAACACCGCGCTCATGCAAGCCTACTTGGCAGCCCAGGAGGGCATTGAGACTCTCGTCACCGAAACCGGAGCGGGGCAGTGGGGATCAGCCCTGGCCCAGGCAGGCCACTTCTTCGGCGTCAAGGTCCGCGTTTTCATGGTACGGGTCAGCTATCGTCAGAAGCCCGGCCGGCGGATTATCATGGAGATGTTCGGGGCGAAAGTTGAGGAGAGCCCGAGCCCGTCTACGGCCTTCGGCCGCAAGCTCTATGAGGTCGACCCCGACCACCCGGGAAGCCTCGGGATCGCCATCTCCGAAGCCCTTGAAGTCGCCGTGGGCGGAAAAAACTCGCGGTATTCCCTCGGCTCGGTCCTCGACGCTGTCCTGATGCACCAGTCGGTGATCGGGATCGAGGCGGAGCGCCAGCTTGCTGCGACCGGGACGGCGCCCGACCTCGTCATCGGCTGCGTCGGAGGAGGATCGAACTTCGCCGGAATGGCTTTTCCGTTTGTGAGAAAAAACCTTGTCCAAGGGGAAAAGATACGGTTCATCGCCGTCGAGCCAGAAGCCTGTCCCTCGATCACCCAAGGCGTGTATCGCTACGACCACGGCGACACGGCGGGCATGACACCTCTTCTCTACATGCACACGCTGGGGATGGACTTCGTGCCTCAGCCCATTCACGCCGGCGGTCTGCGCTACCACGGGATGGCCCCGCTCGTCAGCCACCTCGTCTCGTTGGGCATCGTCGAGCCGCGGGCTTACGGGCAGCACAAGGTCTTCGACGCGGGGGAGTTCTTCTACAAGACCGAGGGCGTTCTGCCGGCGCCCGAGTCGGCCCACGCCGTCGCCGCGGCGATCGATGAGGCCCTGGAAGCGAAACGACTCGGCCAGGAAAAAGTAATTCTTGTCAACCTCAGCGGCCACGGCTTCATGGACATCAGCGCCTACGATCACAGCGGAAGCAACCGAAAAAGCGCGATGTGCCCTCCCAGACAGTAGGGTTTTCTTTTATTGGCCCCGGATATTCTGCCTGAGCTTGGCGAAGAAGGCCCGGGCCTCGTCGAAGTCTCTTCCCTTGATGACGTGCTTCAGGAACTCGAGGCGACTGGTGACCTTCTCGAGCTGCTCGATCGAATGCGGACCGAAGATGACCTCGGCGAGGAGATAATCGTCCTCGGATAGCAGCCCCCGGGCGATCTCCAGGTGCTTCTTGAAGGTCGTTCCCGGCACCGTCGACCTCTCCATGCAGGCGGCAAAGACAAGAGTCGAGACGAAGGGAAGGGCCAGCGAGTGGGCGATCATCCGGTCGTGTTCGTCAAACGAGACCTCGGAGATCCTGAGCTCGAGGCGCGAGAAAAAGCTTTTGAAGAAGCGCTTGGCCTGGGGGTCGGACTCGCTTATAATGATGACGTGCTCGTCTCGGAGCTCGTGGACGTTGGCAAAGGTCGGCCCGAACATCGGGTGGACCGAGGCGAACCTGAACTTCGTCTTTCCGTAATAGGCCGGGATCTCTCCCTTGACCGAAGCGACATCACAGAGTAGGCAGTAGGCGGGAAGATGTGGAGCCGCCGCCTCGAAGGCCGCGACGGTGTTCTTCAGGCTGACGGCGTTCAGCAGAAGGTCGGGTTTGAAGGGTTCAAGCTCGTGCAACTCGTCCAGAACTTTGACCAGAGCCAGCCCCGAGGTCCGCGCCGCGTCGCTGTCGTAGACGGCGAGTTCGTTGTCCTTGGCGAGCTCCGAGATGAGCCATCTTCCCATATGCCCCGCGCCCAAAACAGCGATTTTCATGGACAGACCTCCTCATAGCTTCCGAGGTCTTTGAACATGGCCGTGACTTCCTGGACTTTTCCCAGAATTTCCGCCAGCTTCGTACGCTCGAGCGACGCCTGGAAGTCAAGGAAAAAAGTATAGGACCGCGGGTCGCTCCGGCAGGGGAAAGATGCGATCCGCGTGAGGTTGATGTTCGATTCGACGAAGAGCTTAAGGACCGCGAACAGGCTGCCCTCGCGGTGCGGCGTAGAGAAAATGAGCGAGTGCTTGTTTCCGCCCTCCTTTCGTTCTTCGCGCGCAACGACGAGAAAGCGGGTGAAGTTGAGCGGATGGTCCTCGATTCCCCTCTTGATGACAGCCAGGTCGAAAAGCCGGCCGCAAAGCTCGTCGGCGATCACGGCCGCCTTCTTCGGCCTTTCCAAGGCGAGCATCCGGGCCGCTCCTGCGGTGTCGTAATAGGGAACGCCTTCAAGGTCATGCCGGGCGAGAAAATCCCGGCATTGCGAAAGCGCTTGCGGGTGGGAATACACGGTCTGAACCTCGTCGAATCTTGTCCCTGAGAGTGCGAGCAGGCAGTGGCTGACGCGATACCGGACCGCGCCCACGACTTTGAGGGGCGTCTCGACGAGGATTTGGTTGACCAGCGTCACGGGCCCAGCCAGGGAGTTTTCGACCGGGACGATTCCGAAATCGAGCTGGCCGCTCTCCACACCGCTGAAGACGTCGGCAAACTGAAGGCAGGGAACCGTCACGAGGTTGGGGTTGAAGCGCCGGGCGGCAGCCTCCCCGAGGGCGCCGTGCTCACCCTGGAAGCCGATGAGCTCAAGCGGACATCTCTGAAGACGGCGGCTTTCTTCGAGAATCCCGTTCCAGAGCTTTTCGACGAACTCGCTGGAGAGGAGGCCTGACCACTCGGCTCGGGACTTCAGCCGGGAGAGAATCCTGTCCTCCCTGTCGCGGTCGAGGACCGCCTGCTTGATCTTCTTCGACCTCAAGGCAAGCTCCATTCTTTCGCCCACAAGGTTCAGGATCTCGACGTCGATCCTGTCGATCTTTTCCCTTATTTTTTGAAGGCTCATGACCCTTTCCTCATGACTCTCGGGATTCTTTGTTCGAGGAGGAGGAAATCGGCCAGCGCGATGGCGGCCGCCGCCTCGACGATGACCGGCATCCGCAGGGCGATGCAGGCGTCGTGGCGGCCGCGAACGGCGAGGGAGGCGGGTTTTCCTGTACGCAGGCTGATCGTTCTCTGCGCCCTGGCGATGCTCGCGGTTGGCCTCACGGCGATCCTGAACACAAGGTCGTTGCCGCTCGTCAGCCCGCCGTTGAGGCCGCCGGAGTGATTTGTTTTGGTCTTTCCTCTCCGGCTGACGATTGGGTCGTTGAATTGACTGCCGCGCATCGCGGCCGCGGCGAAACCCGCGCCGAAGTCGATTCCCTTGACGCCGGGGATGGAGAAAATAAGGTGACTCAGGAGCGATTCGACGGAATCGAAGAAGGGCTCGCCGAGCCCGACAGGAAGGCGTCCGACCCGCGC